>CAYRLE010000024.1:0-33408 GCA_964425105.1 uncultured Gammaproteobacteria bacterium
CTGACTTAAATCAGGCTGCGTAGGTCGAGGCGACAACTATGTTGACAAACACCGGATGCGTGATGAGTAATGGAAGAGAAACATCCTTCATTATTCCTTTCTCATCACGCATTACTCATCACCCAGGCGGCAGACTAGGACACTGTGCACTCATCCACCTTACCTTTCCGAGAACACACAACAGAGGAAACAAGACCATGAACACCAAGGCCTCCGTACTGGAACGCTATTCAGCCGGCGCCCAGGAAGTCCAGGACAGCCTGTGCTGCCCAGTGGACTACGACCAGTCCCTGCTGCGCCTGCTGCCCCGGGAGATCATCGACAAGGACTATGGCTGCGGCGATCCCTCGCGCTACGTCCGCGAGGGCGACGTGGTACTGGACCTGGGCAGCGGCGGCGGCAAGATCTGCTACATGGCCGCCCAATTGGTGGGTGACGAGGGCCGTGTGATCGGCGTCGACATGAACGATGACATGCTGGCCCTGGCCCGCAAATACCAAGCGGAGATGGCCGAGAAGCTGGGCGGCGATCGGGTCCGCTTCGTGAAGGGCTATATCCAGGACCTGGCCCTGGACGTGGCCGCCATGGAGGCCTACCTGGACGACCAGCCGGTGCGCAATGCCGACGACTACAACCGCCTGCTGGACTGGCAGGCCCGGCAGCGCAGCGAGCACCCCCTGATCCCCGACGCCTCGGTGGACCTGGTGATCTCCAACTGCGTACTGAACCTAGTGCACGACGAGGAAAAGGCCAAACTGCTGAAGGAGATCCACCGCGTCCTCAAACCCGGCGGGCGCGTGGCCATCGCCGACATCGTCAGCGACGAGGTGGTGCCGGCGCATCTCAAGGCCGACCCGGAACTGTGGAGTGGCTGCATCTCCGGCGCCTTCCAGGAACAGGCCTTCATCGAGGGCTTCCTGGATGCCGGCTTCATCGCCATCAAGGTGGACAAGTGGGATAGCCAGCCCTGGCGGGTGGTGGAAGGCATCGAGTTCCGCTCGGTGACCCTCACTGCCGTCAAGGGGGCGGGCAGTGAATGCCTGGACAAAGGCCATGCCGTCATCTACCGCGGCCCCTACGCCGAGGTGCGCGACGAAGAAGGCCATGTCTTCCCCCGCGGCGAACGCATGGCAGTGTGCGAACGCACCTACCGGCTGCTCTGCACCGGCCCCTATGGCGAAGACTTCATCGGCATCACCCCCGCCACCCTGGGCGAGGCCAAACCCTGGTGCGCCCCGCCGGGCACCCGGCGCCCCCCGGCGGAGACCAAGGGCGGGACCCATGACGGCGGCGGCAAGAGCAGCTGTTGTTGAAGAAGAAAAAAGAAGGGCTCTTCCCCTTTTATTTCATTCACCGCCACCTCCAACCGCTTCCCAAGCGCCGCCAGCGCCGCCTCGATCAAGGCACGAAAAGGGGACGGAGGGATTAAATTTTAATCCCTCCGTCCCCTTTTCGTGGTGGGTCCGTACGACGCTCCCTGTCACCAGGAAATGTAACCCCAACAGACAGACGCTGCAACTTCGGGAGTGCAAGGGCGGGGTTTATTTTGCGGTTACTCAATACAGCCGGTCTGGGCGTCAGTTCGACTCGGAGCACATGGACTGCGTGGGGCGCCTCGATGCCAATGCGGACCTGGCGGCTGTTTCTCACCTCAAGGATCGTGACGGTGATGTCGTCGCCGATCTTCAGGGTTTCGCCGGGGGTGCGGGTGAGGATGAGCATGGGGAGGTAGGTTCTTGAGAGTTACAAAACATACCTTCAGTCATGTGCAATTAACTTCAGAGCCACAAATTGGACAAATTGCAATTTTTCTAAGGCAAACAACAGGGGCGTGGCATCTATCACAAACTCCATACTGACTTGCCCCTTGTTCTATTTCTTTAGTCGATAACATTTCCATACTTTCTTTCGGCAAGGCCCAAAAGTCAGCCTCATAAACACCGTCTCTATCTGAATAACCACAAACTGCTATACAGTAAGCATCGTCAATTTCATCAAATGCGGCTCTCTCTTTCTTCAACGGAGATAATATTTCGTAAAAAAGGAAGCAAATCTCTGTTTCGTTAAGGTTTCTTAAAATGCTTATTAATTTTTTCTTTTCCTCTCTATCCATATTGATTACCCTTCTTGAACACATTATGGCCAATCCAGAATTGAACCATCTTTTAGAATGACTTTTATCTGGCTTGGATAAGCATTATTTCTCTGTGCCCTAGCCAACCCCTCATAGAAGATCTCTGCTGACAAACCGGCTTGTCTACCATCAATTATTATTCTGGATGATTGGTTGACCCCTTTCCTAATCCTATTACTTACAGCAGTATCAGTTGATACCCGTAATGTTTTAAGTTCCCATTTAACACCATTTACAAAGAAATCTGCTCCTTCTGCACCACCACCGCCTCGAATATAGATCCGGGCACCCTCCTTAGCCGCCAAAAATTCTGCTGCTTCTAGTTCCTCTGGTCCTGGCAACTTACGCTTGTTATAAGCAACTTTCCCTCTGCCTATGAATTTACTCTTGATCGTCTTAGACAGCGGCTTAAGGATACCAGGTGAAAGTGATGCAATAATGCCCCAACCAGACGCCGCCACTGTAGGCGATTCACTATCCAATTTTGCATTTATCAGGCTAAATCCCACATCCACCTGCACTTCACTCAGCGTGACGCGGATATTGTTGACCACGCCAAACTCCACCAGCCCGAACAGCCCTGTGGGATCAGTGGTGTTCACCGGATCGGCATTGGCATAAAGATATTTGTGCAGCGTCACCGGCTCCGTCTCCAATCCCTGGAACGGATCCATGGCCGTGAAGCGCCCCGTGGCCGGGTCGTAGTAGCGGGCCCTCAGGTAATACTGGCTCAATGCCGGGTCGTATTGCTCTCCGGTAAAGAGATAGTCGTTGGCTGTCGTCCCGTTGCTGTCGATGAGATTGCCATAGGCGCTGTAATCATACGTATCCGTGATGTTCCCCAGGTTGTCCGTGAGCGCCCGGGTGCTGCCCAGGCCATCCGTGAGGTAGTAGCGGTCGGTAGCGGATCGGCTCTGTTTGATGAGATCCAGGCCGTAGAGATAATCGGCGAGGGTGGCGTTGCTGCTGTCCAGTGCCTTGAGGACCTGGGCGTATGGCCGGTAGCGGTCGATGAGATATCTGGTGGTGAGGCCGTCTTCGGTTTTTTCTATGCGGTTGCCTTCGGTGTCGTAGGCATAGCTCAGGGTCTTTGTGGTCATCCCGCCCATGGTGGTGATGGCCTGAATCAGGCGGTTTCGGCTGTCGTAGCTGTAGGTGATTTGGCTGGTGCCGTCGTCTTTCGTGATCCGGTTGCCGTTTGCGTCGTAGCCGTAAGTGGTGAGGCCGGCCTGGATCAGGCGGTCGTTGGCGTCATAGCTGTAGGTGGTGGTGAGGCCGTCTTTCGTGTGGCTGGTGCGGTTGCCCACGGCATCGTAGCTGTAGCTGTGGGTGTAGGTACCCAGGGTGGGGTGGCCGGTGGTGTCTGCCTGGACCAGGCGATAGAGGCTATCGTAGGTGTAGGTGGTGGTGGTGCCCCTGTGGTCGGTGACTTGGGTGCGTCTGCCGGTGGTATCCAGGGTGGTGTCGTAGCGGGTGATCTCCGTGCCGCTGCCGTCGGTGGTGACCTGGCGGGTGAGGCGGTTGCGGGCATCATAGGTGTAGGTGGTGACGTTGCCGTTGGGATAGGTCAGGGTCTGCAGGTTGCCGTTGGCGTCATAGCTATAGGTGGTGACGGCCCCTTGGGGATCATTGGCATTTTGCAGCCGGTTGAGCCCGTCGTAGCCGTAGGTCACGGCTTCCGTCACGCCATTGACTGTGGTCAGTAATACGGTGCGGTTGCCGGCGGCGTCGTACTGGTAGTCCAGGACAGTGCCGTCGGGCAGGGTCTCTTGGATGAGGCGGTCGCGGGCATCGTAGGTGTAGGTGGTGGTGCCCTGGGCCGTGGTGACGCTGGTGCGGTTGCCGGCAGCGTCGTAGGTGATCGTCTCCTGGCTGCCATCCGGGAAGAGGGTCCGGATCAGGCGATCGTTGAGGTCGTATTCGTAGGTGGTGGTGTTGCCGTTGAAATCCGTGTGGCTGATTTGGTTGCCCTGGGCATCGACGGTGAAAGTTTCCGTCTGGCCCCCGGGCAGGGTGCGGCTGAGGACGCTGCCTTGGGCGTCGTAGGTCCAGGTGGTGGTGTGGCCCTTGGCGTCGGTCTGGGTGAGTCGGTTGCCGGCTTCGTCATAGGTGTACTCGGTGCGCTGGTTCAGAGCATCGATGACAGCCGTCAGGCGCCCCAGGGGGTCGTATTCATAGCGGGTGGTGCGGCCGTTCTCGTCGGTGCGGGCGGTGAGCCGGCCCAGGGCGTCGTATGCGCTCTGGGTGGTGGTACCGTCGGCATGGATGGTCTGGATACGCCGGTCCAGGGCATCAACGGTGTATTGGGTGGTCTGCCCCAGCGGGTCGGTGGTAGTAATCAGGTTGCCGTCGGGATCGTATTGATCGGTGGTGACGTTACCCAGGGCGTCGGTGGTCTGGATCCGCCTGCCGGCGGCGTCATAGGCGTATTCGGTGCGGTTGCCGTGCTCGTCGATCTCGGCGGTGATGCGCCCGGCGGCATCATATTCCGTCTGGGTGGTGCGGCCATCCGGATACGTGACCTGGATCGGGCGGTTGAGGGCATCATAAGTGTAGGTGGTGATGCGGCCCAGGCGGTCGGTCTGGCTGAGGCGGTTGCCTTCGGCGTCGTAAGTGTTTGTTTCCGTGGTGCCATCCGGGTAAGTGGTCTGGATCAGGCGGCGGTAGGCGTCGTAGGTGTATTCGGTCCTTCTCCCCAGGGCGTCGATGCGGGCCGATTCATTGCCGGCGGCGTCGTATTCGATTCGAGTGGTGCGGCCGTCGGGATAGGTGGTCCGGATCAGGCGGTTGAGATTGTCGTAGCTGTAGGTGGTGGTCTCCGGGGTGGGGAGGCCATCGATAGTGCGCGTGCGGGTCTCGCTGAGCTTGTTGCCATTGGCATCATAGGTGTAGCTGGTGACATTGCCCAGGGCATCGGTCTCGGTCAGCACGTTGCCCGTGCTGTCGTAGGTGAAGCGGGTCTCGTTGCCCAGGGCGTCCCGGCGCAGGCTGACGTGGCCCTGGGCGTCGATGTTCTGGCCGGCGAGGTTGCCCAGGGGGTCGGTGATGGTGAGCAGGTTGCCGAAGCTGTCGTAGCTGTTCTCGAAGCGGTTGCCGCGGGCATCCTGGATGGTGAGTTCCTGACCCCGGAGGTTGTAGCTGAAGCTCACGGTGTTGCCGTTGGCGTCGGTCTGGGTGAGTTGATTGCGCCGGGCATCATAGGTGGCCGTGGTCGTATTCCCCAGGGGATCGGTCCGGGTGAGCGGGTTGTCGTCGGCGTCGTAGGTGGTGGTGGTGAGGTGGCCCAGGGCGTCGATTTGACTGGTGACGTTGCCGCGCGCGTCGTAGGCCAGGGTAGTGATGCGTCCCAGGCGGTCGGTGACGGTGCTCCGGCGGCCGGCCAGATCATGGCTGAAGTCGGTGCGGTTGCCATTGCCGTCCTCCTGGGCGATGAGGCGACCGGCGGTGTCGTAGAGGTTTTTCACCACGGGCCGGTCCAGGGGGTCGAGGATGTCCGTCAGGCCGTGGGCGCCGTCGTAGGCGTAACGGGTGGCCTGCCCCAGGGGGTCGGTGGCGGCCGCCAGGTCGCCCTGGGTGTCGTAGGTGTATTGGTAGACCTTGCCGTTGGGGTCGGTGATGGCCGTGATGCGGCCGAGGCCGTCACGGGTGAAGAGCACGCTCTTGCCCGCCGAGTGGAGGATCCCGCTGTCGCTGTAGGTGAGGGTGTGGCCATTAGGGTCCTTCACACTGCGGATACCGAAGGCCTGGTCCAGGTCGTAGACGAAGCCTTCTTTCGTAGTCAGGCGGTAGCGGTCCGGATCGTAGGATTGGCCTGTGCCCAGGTCCACTAGGTCGCCGCCGCTCAGGCGCAGCAGGACGCCGCCGGTCTCTTCCAGGGTGGACAGGGTCCCGGGCCGGGGGACGAATTGCAGGGTCACGCCCAGGGTGGGGAGACCGGTGCTGCACTCGGGGTTGGCGCGCACCTCAAAGGTCTCCACCCGTCCGTCCGGCAGGGTCACGGTGACCAAAGGCCGCCCCAGGGGCTCCACGCAGTAGCGCTGCAGCAGGCCCAGGGGGCCGGTGGCGTAGGTGTTCAGCGCCCAGCCGCTGCCGGGGATGCGCGACTCCGCCACCTTCACGTCCTGGTAGCCCACGCTCCAGCCGGGGCCGAAGTCCAGGGCCTCGTGGCGGCGCCGGGAATCATAGGTGCGGGTCACCCGAATGGGTATGCCCGAGACCGGGATCTCCAGGTCCACCACGGTGAAGGCGAAGTTCCCCACCTTGAGATTGCCCGTCACCCGCACCGTCACCCGGTCGGCCGTGGTCTGGCCGCCGCCGTCGGTGGCCTGCAGCAGGATATCGTACAGGCCGTTGGGCAGCAGGCTGGGGTCGAAGCGGCCCAGGACCGTGCCAGTGGGCTGGGAGGCGGTGCCGCGGGTGAGTTCGGTGTAGTTGCCGCTGCCCGCGGGGGCGACGTAGAGGGCGTATTCCACCAGGTTCGCATCCTCGGCGCGGCCGATGATGTCGATGGGCGCGGTGACCTCGCTGCCGTCCAGGGGCGCCTCCAGGGCCACCTGGGGCGCCGTGGTGTCGGTGCCATCGATGACGTAAAAGCCGCCGCTGGTGAGCACCGTGTCAAAATCGTCGCGCACGGTGAGATTGAGGCTGTGGGGGCCGGGGGCGGTGGCGCTGACGGTGGCCTGGCCTGCGGCATCGAAGGTCACGGGCATGCCGTCGATGTCACCCGTCACCACCGCGGGTCCGGCGTTGCCTATCACCGTGACGGTGACGGTGACCGCCTCGCCGGGCAGGGCGTAGGCAGGCGTCACCACCACGTCCGCCGCCAGGGGCGTGTCCGCGGGGTGGACCTGCAGGGTCCAGGCCTGGTCCACCGCCGCCAGGCCGTCGTCGGCGCGCAGGATGAGGCTGTAGTCGCCGGGCAGGGCCGGGGTCCAGCGCAGTTCGCCGGCGCCGGCATCCAGGATCATGCCCAGGGGGGCCGACACCAGGGTGTAGTTCAGGGGATCCACGTCGGCATCCTGGACGGTGAAGGCGTAGCGGTATGCCCGCCCCACCTTGGCGGTCTGTACCGGCTGGGAGGTGAAGGCGGGCGCATTGTTGGGGCCGCGTACGGTGAGCAGGTATTCCTGCACCCGCACCCCCAGGCTGTTGGCCACCTCGATGCGCACCGGATAGGAACCGATGTCCGCCGTGCCCGGCAACCAGCTCAGGTTGCCTGCACCGTCCACGACCAGGCCCTCCGGGCCCGCGGCCAGGGTGTAGCCTAGGGTGCCGCCACGGGGATCCGAGGCCTGCAGGGCGTAGGCATAGGGCACACCGGCCCGGGCCAGCACCGGGGGCGTGGAGCCGATCTGCGGCAACTGGTTGTCATGGGTGTCCGCAGTGACGGTGAAGCGCTGGCTGGCCGTGCCGCCGCTGCCGTCGTCGGTCATCACTTCGATGGTGAAATCGCCCAGCTGCTGTGGTCCCGGGGTCCAGGTGAGCAGGCCCATGGCATCCACGGTGACGCCAGATGCGGTAGCGATAACACTGTAGCTCAAGGGGTCGCCATCAGGATCGGCCGCCTGAACCTGGTATTGGTAGGCATTGCCCACGATGGCAAAGCGCGGCGGCGTGCTGGTAATAGTAGGGGGCTGGTTGTCCGGAACCACAGAGACAGAAACTGACTGACTGGTGCTGCCGCCGCGGCCGTCGTCAACTTTGACAGCAAAGTATTGAGTGCCCACTTGTGCCGCGCCTGGCACCCAGCTCAGGGTGGCCGTGGCGGGGTCGAAATTCATGCCGGCGGCAAGGTTGGGGCCGCTGAAAATCAGGGAATCACCATCGGGGTCGGTGGCCGAGAGGGTGTAGGTATAAAGTTGTCCCACAACGGCCACCGGCGGCGGGGCGCTGAGGATGACCGGAGGATTGTTGGTGGGGGGTACGTCGCTCACGGTGATGCCGTAGCTGGCGCCGGCATAGGCCCCATGCTCATCGGTGACCCGAAAGGTGATGGTGTGGCCACCCACCTGAGTGGCATCCGGCGTCCACTGCAGCGTGCTGCCGTTCATAACCATGCCCGCCGGACCGCTCACCAGGCTGTAGCTGAGGACATCGCCATCGGCATCCACCGCGATGACGGGATAGTCATAGAGCCGGCCCACGTAGGCCAGACCCGGCGCCGTGCTGACCACGCTGGGGTTGTGGTTGTTCTGCAGCACTGGATCGTAAACCCGCAGCGTCATCTGATACGAGGCAATGGCCCCTCTGTCGTCGTAGAGCGTGATGCCCATGAGATTGTCGCCTATGTCACCCACACCGGGCGTCCATTGAACGACTTTCTCCACCGGGTCGAACAGTAGCCCCTTGGGCCGCAGATCAACATCCACGAAAGGCGATGCCCCGTCGGGATCACCGGCCTGGATGCGGTAGACGAACAGTTCCCCAATGGCCAGGTTGACGAGATTGGGAGGCTGTTCCACAAAGAATGGCGGCTGGTTCGCAACTGTGGGGCCCACGGTCAGCACATAGGACTGCCGGACGCAGGCGCCAGCCAGGTCGCAGACTTCCACGGTGACATTGTAATCGCCCTCCTGCGCGGCACCGCCCTGTGCCAGGGCGTTGATCACCCCTTGATCGTCGATATCCATAAAAGGGGGTGCTGTCACCAATCGGTAGCTGAAACGCTCTGCCGGGTCGGGATCGCTGACCGTGAGGGCATAGCGGTAGTTCTCCCCCGCGGCCACGGCGGTAGGCGGCGTACTGGTAATCGAGGGCGGGCTGCTGATGCGCACCACGCCCAGGGCAAAGAGTTGGCTGTCCGCCAGGCCTGTGTCGTCGCGCACCTGCACCTCCACCAGGGGCAGCAGGCGGCGGTTGTTGTCCTCGGCGCATTCCCGGACGGTGTCGTCGGGATCCACCACCAGCAGCAGTTCAGTGGCAGCCGAGATATCGGCACTACTACGGATGAGAAAGGCGCGGCGCTCCCCCGCCGCCAGCGTATCCAGCGGCGTGCTGCCCAGCAGCGTGGCCGTGACGGGATCGGGGCCATCATAGAGATTGACTGTCAACGGGCTGCTGATGGCCGCATCACCGTTGTTGACGATCACCGCCTGCACACGTAACCCGCCGCCGGTCTGCTGGAAATCCACTGCAGCAATCTGCAGGTCGGGTGCGGCCGGTGTACTGAGAGCCGGATTGGCCCGGAACAGAGCTTCATAACCCCAGGCCGCCACTGGCGTGGTGGATACGTGGCCGTCGGCGTCGATGACACCGGGATAATAGTGATACTGGTTCCAGATTGCGGGAGCCGCCGGCCACTGGTCGTCTCTATCTTCATAGGCAACCCAGCGGCCGTTGCCGCCGCCGTAGACCACCAACTCGGCATGGCCATCCTGATCAATGTCCGCCACCACGGCATATTCATGCTGGGTATAGGAGCCGTGCGACCATTCATACTGGGCCAGGGCCGTGCCACCATCGAGAATATAAAGGCGAGAATGGTCGTTATTGATGAGCTCATAGCTCCCAACCCCCATGAAATCAAAGGCCGTGGTACCCGTGAAGGCGGAGCTATCGAAGTAGTTGACGGTCCGGGCTGCCTTCAGAACCCCGTCGGCCCCCAGGATGTCGATGCGGTCCCTGGCCTGGGCGGCGATCTCCGGCAGGCCGTCGCCATCCAGGTCGGCCACCACCGGCGGCGCCTGTGAAACCCAGCTATTGTGGTTATACTGCCACTTGGGGATACCATCATGTTCAAACACATAGGTGACAAAGCCTTCGTGGTAGATAACCTCGGGATAGGGATCGGCATCCAGCCCGGCGATAGTCAGGCTACGGGCCGAGTAAGGCACGAGGTTGCCGCCGAAATCGTATAGAAAATTGCCATTGCGGTCGTAGACCTCGTCGCCGAGGATCACCTCGTAGACGCCATCCAGATCCAGATCCACCGCCAACGACGACACGGCCGTAGCCTGACGCCAACGCAGAGTGCCGTCATGGTTGAGCACCACCCCCCCAAACAGGATCTCCGCCAGACCATCGCCGTCCAGGTCGGCGAAACTGAAGGCGCTTGCCTTGTTGTTGGCCGGGTCATCGCCACTGGGCGTTGTCCACAACACCCCCGTGGTCCATTTCACACTGCCGTCCTGGCCATTGAAGGCGACGATGCGTCCGTCCCGCGCATAGGCGAACAGTTCTGCCAAGCCGTCGCCGTCTACATCGGCGAAACCGATCGCAGTGACGTAGAGCGCAACGGCGTCATTGCGCCACACCAGGCTGCCATCGTTGCCCCGCACCACGGCCAGCCGGGTATTGGTGTCACCGCCCACCAGGACACCCACCATGGGAGCATCGTTGCGGTCGCTGCGCCCGTCGCCGTTGGTATCCACCAGCGGCCCCACCACCGGCGGGCCGATGGCGGCATTATCCACCAACCATTTGGTGACGGGCCGTCGGGCCGCGCTGTCCGGGGCGTCCACCATGCAAGCGCCGCCGGCCACCGCTGGCGGCGCTCCGTAGCGGGCATCCGCCGTCCAGTTCAGCACACCAGTGGCAGCATCCAGGGTCATGGCCGCCGGCCCCCGTACCAAGGTGTAGGTCAGCGTGTCGCCGGCATTGGGATCCTCGGCCTGTATGGCATAGGTATAGGCACCTCCCGCCCGGGCATTGAGGGGTGGAACAGAGGTGATGCGGGGCGGCAGGGCCACGGTCGTGACGGTGACGATAAAACTTTGGCTGTCGCCGGCACCGGCGGCATCCCGCACCTGTATGGTAACGGGAAAATCTCCGGCGGCCGTGACTGCCGGGGTCCAGCGCACCACACCCGTCATGGGATCGATGGTCATGCCCGCAGGGGCCTGGAGCAGGGAAAATTCGAGACGGTCGTAAGTGTCGGGGTCTGCCGCATCTGCATCATAGACATAGGCCTGCCCCGCCGTGGCCACGATGGGCGGCGTGGTGATCATCCGGGGCGGCGCATTGGCCGGCGTGGTCACGGTGAGGGTGTAGCCCTGGGTGTCGGCGCCATCGGTACCATCGCTCACCAATACGCTGACCGGATGATCGCCGACGTCGCCCAGAACCGGCGTCCAGTTGATCACCCCGGTGACGGCGTCGATGGTCATGCCGGCGGGCGCCGTGGTCAAGGCATAGCTGAGGGGATCGTTATCCGGGTCGCTGGCTTGCACGGCATAGCTGTAGGGCAGGCCCGGCTGGGCCGTGGTGGGCGGCGTGGAGACGATGGAGGGCGCGAGGCTGCGCGGTACCACGCTGACCACGAAGCTCTGGCTGGCACTCAATCCGCCGGTGTCTGTCACCACCACCGTGATATTGTGATCGCCGGCCTGATTGTCCGCCGGCGTCCACTGGATGAGTCCGGTGGCGGCATCGATGGCCATGCCCGGTGGCGCCAGCATCAAGTTGTAGGTCAGGCTGTCTGCCGGATCGGGGTCAGTGGCATTCACGTCATAAGCGTAAAGGCTGCCTGCGGTTGCGCCCGTCACCGGGATGGAAACGATCGTGGGTGCCGTATTCAACGTGACCGTGACGCTTTGCGATGCCGTGGCGCTGTTGCCGTTGGCGTCCGTCGCCGTCCACGTAATAGTCGTGTTGCCTTCGGGAAAGGCCACGGGCGCGTCGTTGCTCACCGTCACCGGCCCGAAGATGTCCGTGGCCGAGGCACTGCCCAGGGCCACCGTGGCCGGCACGCTGTTGACGGTCACCGCAACATCCGGCGGTGCCGTCACCACGGGCGGCGTCGTGTCCCGGACGACGACGGTCTGCACGGCACTGGCGCTGTTGCCGGCACTGTCGGTGGCACGCCACGTGATGGTATGGGTACCCAGGGTGAAAGGCCCCGTCCGGTCCGGCGTCACGCTCAAGGCGCCATACCGGCCGTCACTGGCGCTGGCCGCACCCAGATTCACCGGCGTCAGCACTGCGGTGGCCTCCACCGTCAGATCGGGTGGTGGTGTGACCACAGGGGGCGTGCTGTCCAATACGACCGTAAAATCCAGCAGGGTCTCGTTGCCGGCGATATCCACCGCCCGCAACGAAAAGGTGTTGGCACCCTCCAACAGGGTCACGGCATGGCTGAAGCCGAGATCCGCCGCCACGGCGACTGCCTGGCCGTCGATAGTCAGGGTGGCTTCTTCATCCAGGCTGCCCCGCAAGGTGTAGGCGGCCTGGTTGGTGAGGCCGGCCGAGGCCAGGGTAATGACCGGTGGCACGGTATCCAGGGTGATGGAGACACCTTGGGTCGCCGTGGCGCTGTTGCCGTTGGCGTCCGTCGCCGTCCACGTAATAGTCGTGTTGCCTTCGGGAAAGGCCACGGGCGCGTCGTTGCTCACCGTCACCGGCCCGAAGATGTCCGTGGCCGAGGCACTGCCCAGGGTCACCGTGGCCGGCACGCTGTTGGCCGTCACCGCGACATCCGGCGGCGGCGGCGTCACCACGGGCGGCGTCGTGTCCTGGACGACGACGGTCTGCACGGCACTGGCGCTGTTGCCGGCAGGGTCGGTCGCCCGCCAGGTCACGAGATGGGTGCCCAGGGGGAAGGGGCCGCTCTGATCCGCCGTAACAGGTAGTGAACCGGCGAGGGCATCATTGGCCACCGCGCTGCCCAGGTCGACCGGCGTTGACAATGCCGTGGCCTCCACTACCAAGTCCAGTGGCGGCAGGATGCCTGGCGGGGTCTTGTCGATGTTCAGGGTCACCGTGGCCGTGGCGCTGTTGCCCGCGTTGTCAGCGGCCGTGGCACTGACTTGCTGCCCCACCCCTTCGGTGGTCACCGTCACGGCCGGGGGACAGGTCGCCACGCCGCTGCTGGCATCCGAGCAAGTGTAGCTGACCGTCACGTCGCTGTTATGCCAGCCGGCGCCGTTGGCCGCCGGTGTCACCATTGCTTCGATTACAGGAGGATCGCTATCGGCGGGGGTAAATCCCAGGAGGGTAACGTTGCCATCCTCCTCGTTGCTCACCACCGCCAGGGCACCGTCAGCCGTGAAGGCCGCGTCATAGGGGTGTTTACCCACCGGCAGGGTGGCCGTCACCGTGCGGCTCACCAAGTCCACCACCGTCACGGTGTCGTCGTGATGGTTCACCACCAGGGCCTTGCGCCCCGCCTCGTCCACGGCGACATCATTGGGATCCTGGCCCACAGCCAGGGTGGCGACCACGCTGTCCGTCGCCAGATCCACCAGACTCACGCTGTCGTCCTTCTTGCTGATCACCGCCGCCAGGCGCAGCCCCACATGCACCGCGATGGCCCGGGGCTTGGCCCCCACCGGGACCGACGCCACCACGGCCCCCGTGGCCGGATCGAGGCGCTGCAAGCGGTCCCCTTCCTCCAGCACAACCAGCACCTCGTGGCTCACTGGATCGAATGCCACATCCAGAGGCTCCTTCCCCGCGGGCAGGGTCGCGATGACGCTGCGCGCCGCGAGATCGATGAGGCTCACGGTGTCGTCCTTCTTGTTGGCCACCGCCGCCCGCTGGGTGCCCGGGTCCACGGACACGCCCCGGGGCTCGCGGCCCACGGCCAGGGTGGCCGCCACCGCCTGCCCGGCCAGATCGATGATAGCCAAGGCATCATCCTTCTTCAGGGTGACCAGGGCCTCTTTGCGGCCGGCGTGTACGGCTACATCGTAGGGATCCCGTCCCACGGCCAGGGTGGCCACCGGCGTGCCGTCAGGCAGGGTGAGCAGCGAAATTGTGTCGTCCTTCTTGTTGGCCACCAGCGCCAGGTTCAGGCCGCTGTGCACCCCACCCCGTGGGGGTCGCGTCCTACCGGCGTCACCGCCTGCGACGCGGCCGCGCTCAGATCCAGGTAATCCAGGACATCGGACTTCTCGCTGGCCACCACGGCCACATCACCCGGCGCCAGGGCCACGTCCCGGGGATTGCGGCCAGTGGCCTGGACACCGCTCACGGTGAGATTGGACAGATCGATGAGCTGCAGGCTGTCATCCTTCTCGTTCACCACCACCGCGCGGTTAGCGCTGGCCTCCACCGCCACGCCCCGCGGACTCTCCCCCACCCTCAGGGTGGCGATGACGCTGCCGGTGGCAAGATCCACCACACTCAGCAGATCGGCCTTTTCATGGACGATCAGGGCCCGCTGACGCGTGCCGTCGATGGCCACCGCACCCGGCTGCGCCCCCACCCCCACCGAGGCCGTGACCGTCCGCGCGGCCAGATCGATGAAACTCAGGCTGTCGCCTTTTTCGTTGCTCACCACGGCCAGTCCGGCGGCGGCATTCACGGCCACGTGACGGGGCCTCTCCCCCACCGCCAGGATCTTCACCACTGATGCCGACGCCAGATCCACCAGACTCACCGTGTCGTCATGGGCATTGGCCACCACGGCCAGTTGCCGGACGCCGTCCACCGCCACGCCGTGGGGATCGGCGCCCACCGCCAATGTGGCGCTCACCGTGGCGCTTCTCAGGTCGATCAGGGAAATACTGTCGGTCTTGTCATGGCTCACCACCGCCCGGGCGGCGGCCTCGTCCAGGGCCAGTCCCGCGCCGCGGGCCGGCAAGGTCACGCTGGCGATCAGCGCATGGCTGGAAAGGTCGAAGATGTCCAGGACATTGCTTTCTTCCTGGAGGGCCACCACTCGGCCCCCCGTGGCATCGACGACCACTGCTTGGTTGCCGTGGCCATAGCTGCCGCCGGAAGCATGGCTTCCGGCCGGCGTTAGCACCAGGAGAATTAGCAGAAGCTGGAGCAGGTGAATGAGAGGAAACGTGATACGTCTGCTGCGCTTATTGTTTGGCCTTCCCTGGCTCATCTTTTCTCCCTTTCCCTTTTTAATAGCTGTTTGTTATCAGCCGGGAATAACCACTCTACACGAGAGGCTATAAAGATGGCGCAAGTGTCCAGCGCAGACAACCTGTAAGATCTTACAGGGTCATGATGCCTGATGAGTGATAGGAATATTCTTGCCAGAAAGAGAAATTATCGGTCACTAATAAACTTTGCTCTTTTATCTTTCCCCTGCCTTCTAGTATCTTGTCCCCTGAACTATCGAGGGAATCATCCTGCCCATGAACGACAAAACCATCCTGGTCACCGGCGGCGCCGGCTATATCGGCAGCCATGTGGTCAAACAGCTGGGGCGCAGCGGCCGCAAGGTCGTGGTGCTGGACAATCTTTCCACCGGCTTCCGGGAGTCCGTGCTGTATGGCGAGTTGGTGGAGGGGGACAGCGGCGACATGAAGCGGGTGAAGCAGTTGCTGCGGGACCGGGATATCGGCGCCGTGCTGCACTTCGCCGCCCACATCGTGGTGCCGGAGTCGGTGAGCGACCCGCTCAAGTACTACCGCAACAACACCTGCAATACGCGCAATCTCCTGGAGTGCTGTGCCGCCGCCGGCGTGGAGCATTTCATCTTTTCCTCCACCGCCGCGGTCTACGGCATACCGGATGACACCTTCATCGCCGAAGACACCCCCACCGCCCCCATCAATCCCTATGGCAGTTCCAAGCTGATGAGCGAGTGGATGCTGCGTGACCTGGCTGCCGCCTCCGGTCTGCGCTACGTGATCCTGCGCTATTTCAACGTCGCCGGCGCCGATCCCGAGGGCGAGATCGGCCAATCCACCCCCGAGGCCACCCACCTCATCAAGGTGGCCTGCGAGGCTGCGACGGGCCAGCGCGAGGGGCTGGCCATCTTCGGCACCGACTACCCCACGGCCGACGGCACCTGCATCAGGGACTACATCCACGTGGACGACCTGGCCGCCGCCCATCTGCGCGCCCTGGACTATCTGGCCACAGGCAAGCCATCCACCGTGCTCAACTGCGGCTATGGCCACGGCTACAGTGTGCGCGAGGTGCTGGATACCGTGCAGCGGGTCAGCGGCAAGACTCTGCATATCACCGAGACAGGACGACGCGCCGGTGATCCGCCGGCCCTGACGGCGGATTCCCGCCGCATCCGGGAAGTGCTGGGCTGGCAGCCAAATCATGACGACCTGGAATTCATCGTCCGCACCGCTCTGGAGTGGGAGCGCAAACTGGCCGCGCGCTGATCTTGGCGCCCCGATCCTGTATCATAGGGGCGCCACGCGTAGGGTGGGCATTGCCCACCAATACCTGCGACTCCTTTAAAGCCAATGGTTCGGTGGGCGTTGCCCACCCTACGCGTATGCTGAGATCCCCTAATTTGCTTGCCTAATTTGCTTGAAGGAACGACTGTGAAGATATTGAGTTTGATACTGGGGCTGCTGCTGAGCACGGCAGCGCTGGCGGAGACCACCCGCTACGTCACCGACCAGCTGGAGATCACCCTGCGCAGCGGTCAGAGCACCAAACACCAGATCCTGCGCATGCTGCGCAGCGGCACGCCCCTGGAGGTCCTGGAGACCGATACCGAATCCGGCTATAGCAAGGTGCGCACCCCCGACGGCAATGAAGGCTGGGTGATCAGCCGCTATCTGGACAAGCTCCCCAGCGGCCGGGAACGGCTCGCCGCCGCCCACCAGCAACTCAGCACCCTGAAGATGGACAACACGCGCCTGGCCAAGGAAGTGAAACAACTCAGCGCTGAAAAGGACAAACTTGCGCGGCAGTTCGCCGCCCTGCGCCAGGACAGCAAGCGCCTCGAGCAGGACCTGAACCGCATCCGCAAGACCTCCGCCAGCGCTCTGGCCATCGACAACGAGAACAAGTCTCTGAAGACCCGCCTGCGCCGCCTGGAGCAGGAGCACCAAGTGGTGCAGCAGGAAAATGAGCGACTGCGCGACCGCACCGCTCGCGACTGGTTCATGGCCGGAGGGGGAGTGATCCTGCTGGGGATGGGCATCGGCCTGATCATCCCCAAGATCCGCTGGCGCCGCAAATCCAACTGGAGTTCCCTGTAGCCATGCGCAGCACCGCTCTGCTGCGCGCCACCCTCAAGGAGACCCCGGCCGACGCCGAGGTCATCAGCCATCGTCTCATGCTGCGCGCCGGCATGATCCGCCGCCTGGCCGCCGGCCTCTATACCTGGCTGCCCCTGGGCCTGCGGGTACTGCGCAAGGTGGAGGCCGTGGTGCGTGAGGAGATGAACCGCGCCGGCGCCCAGGAAGTGCTGATGCCCGCGGTGCAGCCCGCCGAGTTGTGGCAGGAATCAGGCCGCTGGGACCAGTACGGCCCCGAACTGCTGCGCCTCCAGGACCGCCACGGCCGCGCCTTCTGCTTCGGCCCCACCCATGAAGAGGTCATCACCGACCTGATCCGGCGCGAGATCCGCAGTTACCGCCAGCTGCCGGCCAATTTCTACCAGATCCAGACCAAGTTTCGCGATGAGATCCGCCCCCGCTTCGGCGTCATGCGGGCCCGGGAATTCATCATGAAGGATGCCTATTCCTTCCATATCGACACCGAATCACTGCAGGCCACTTACGAACTGATGTATGAGACCTACAGCCGCATCTTCACCCGCTTAGGGCTGGAGTTCCGCGCCGTGCAGGCCGCCACCGGCGCCATCGGCGGGCGCCACTCCCATGAATTCCACGTCCTGGCCGATGCCGGCGAGGACGCCATCGCCTTCTCCACCGCGTCCGACTATGCCGCCAATGTGGAACTGGCCCCGGCCCTGCCGCCCGCAGAACCCCGCCCCGCACCCTCCGAGCCTCTGGAAAAAGTGGCCACACCGGGACAACACAGCATCGATGAGGTCAGCGCCTTCCTCGAGGTGCCGGCGGCACGCTGCCTCAAAACCCTGCTGGTGGCAGGCACCGACAGCGAGGTGGTGGCCCTGGTACTGCGTGGCGACCATGAACTCAATGCCGTGAAGGCGGAACAGCTGCCCCAGGTGGACACCCCCCTGGCCTTCGCCAGCGCCGAGCAGATCCGCGCCGCGGCCGGCTGCGACGCCGGCTCCCTGGGCCCCCTGGGCCTGGAGGTGCCGATCATCGTCGATCACAGCGCGGCCCGGGTGGCCGACTTCGTGTGCGGCGCCAATGAGGACGGCTGGCACTATCGCGGCGTCAACTGGGGTCGCGATCTGCCGGAGCCGGAGACCGCCGACCTGCGCAACGTGGTGGAGGGCGACCCCAGCCCCGATGGCCGCGGCACCCTGGTGATCCGCCGCGGCATCGAGGTGGGGCACATCTTCCAGCTGGGGGACAAGTACAGCCGCGCCATGGATGCCAGCTGTCTGGACGAAAACGGCCGGGCGGTGACCATGCTCATGGGCTGCTACGGCATCGGCGTCTCGCGCATCGTCGCCGCCGCCATCGAACAGCATCACGACGAGCGCGGCATCATCTGGCCGCAAGCCATCGCTCCCTTCCAGGTGGCCCTGCTGCCCCTCAACATGCACAAATCACAGCGTCTGCGCGAGGCAGTGGAAAAACTCTACGCAGAACTGACGGCGGCGGGCCTGGAAGTACTGCTGGACGACCGCAAGGAACGCCCTGGGGTGATGTTCGCGGAGACCGACCTCATAGGCATTCCCCACCGCCTGGTGTTGGGGGAACGGGGCCTGGATGGCGCCTACATCGAATACAAGCAGCGCCGCGATGAGCAGCCCCGCGACATCCCGCTGGCGAATGTGACGGAATTCCTCAAGTCCCGCCTGGCTGCGTCCGACTTATAGGGTTATGAGTGATGGGTGATGGGTGATGCAGAGATGACAGGCTCATTACGCATTACGCAGCACCCTTCACCCGACACACACAGCCACTGCCGTGCACAACACACGCCCTGACCGACCGCACAACACCATACGAAGCCTGCTCGCCGCAGGCTTCATCGCCATGCTGCTGTGCAACCACCTCGCGCTGGCCTCCATGGCAATCCGCCCCGACCCGGACCTGCGGCGCATCCTGCTGAGCGCCATTCAGGACAGCAGCAGCTTCAGCGACCAGTTTGCGGCCGAGGTCTGGCTGCTGGACATGTCGCGGCGCCTCCAGGACAGGCTCCCCGACCCCCGGGAACGCATCGAGTTGCTCAAGCTGATCCACCATGAGGCCAGCCGCGTACAGCTGCCGCCGGAACTGGTGCTGGCGGTGATCGAGGTGGAGAGCAATTTCGACCGCTGGGCCATCTCCAGCGCCGGGGCCCAGGGCCTGATGCAGGTGATGCCCTTCTGGCTCAAGGAAATCGGCCATCCCCATGACAATCTACACAACCCCCGCACCAACCTGCGCCTGGGCTGCGCCATCCTGCGCTACTATCTGGATATGGAGCAGGGTGATCTGCCCCGCGCCCTGGCCCGCTACAACGGCAGCCTGGGCAAGACCCGCTACAGCCGCCGGGTGCTGGATGCCCTCAGCAGGCGCTGGTTCCGGCAATAAACCCTTCTGCCTCTCTCCCCGGGGATAATGCCATCCCCACCCACCGTGTACAGAAATAAAGAAAAGCCTTTCATAACCGACATATAAGCTGTTGGCGGAACAGATCCCCTGTCCCGCAGGATGACGAATGCCCGATACCAGGCCCATGGCCCAGAGCGCAGCGCAAACCAGACCCAAAAAGATCCGCATCGGCGACCTGCTGGTGGAACACGGCATCATCGGCCAGCAGCAGCTGTTCACGGCGCTGGAGCGGCAACGTGGCAGCGGCAAAAAACTGGGGCGCCAGCTGGTGGACGACGGGGTCATGAGCGAAGAGCAGCTGCTGAATTTCCTGGCGCGCCAGCTGAAGATCGATTACATCGATCTGCGCAACTACGAACTCGAGACAGAAGTGGTGCAACTCATTCCCGAGGTCCAGGCGCGGCGCTTCCGGGTGATCGCCCTCGCTGAGACAGCCCGCGGCCTACTGCTGGGCATGGCCGACCCCACCGATTTGTTCGCCTATGACGAAATCGCCCGCGTCGTCGACCGCCCCCTGCAGATTGCCGTGGTCAAAGAGCAGGACCTGCTCAGCGCCTTTGACGCCATCTATCGCAAGACCGGTGAGATCAGCGGTTTCGCCCAGGAGCTGGGACAGCAACTGACGGGGGACGAAGCCGATTTCGGCCAGGGCGGCGGCACGGCAGAGGCCCCCGACGCGCCGGTGGTGAAACTGCTGCGCACCCTCATGGAAGACGCCGTACAGGTCCAGGCCTCCGATATCCATATCGAACCCGCTGAAAACGAGTTGCGCATCCGCTTTCGCATCGACGGCATGCTGCATACCCAGACGGTCATGGAAAAACGTATCGCCAGCGCCCTGGTGAGCCGCCTCAAGCTGATGGCCGGCCTGGACATCTCTGAGAAACGCCTGCCCCAGGACGGCCGCTTCAAGACTGAACTGCGCCACAAGGATATCGATGTGCGCCTTTCCACCCTGCCCCTGCAGCATGGTGAGTCCGCGGTGATGCGCCTCCTGGACAACAGCGGCGGCATCATGTCCCTGGACCGCCTGGGCATGGGTGAGCAGGTGCTGGAACGCTTCCGGATGCTGGCCCGTAACCCCCACGGCATCGTCCTGGTGGTGGGCCCCACCGGCAGCGGCAAGACCACCACCCTCTATTCGGTGCTCCATGAAATCAATGATCCGGCGGTGAAAATCATCACCGTGGAGGACCCCATCGAGTACCAGTTGCCGGGTATCGTCCAGGTACAGGTGAACACCAAGATCGACCTCAGCTTCGCCCGTATCCTGCGCGCCATGCTGCGCCAGGATCCGGACATCGCCCTGATCGGGGAAATGCGCGACAGCGAAACCATGGAGATCGGCCTGCGCGCGGCCATGACCGGACACCTGGTGTTTTCCACCCTGCATACCAACGGCGCCATATCCACCATCATGCGCCTCATCGACATGGGCGCGGAACCCTATCTGCTGGCCGCCTCGCTGCGCGGCATCCTGGCACAGCGCCTGGTGCGGCGGGTGTGCGAAAACTGCTGCGCGCCGGTGAGCCTCGATGAACACCACCAGGTTCTGCTGGCCAGTCTGGCAGGGGACGCGGCCTCCGGCGGGGGTTTCGTGCGCGGCAGCGGCTGTACCTTCTGTAATGACACCGGCTACCGCGGCCGTATCGGTATCTTCGAACTGCTGGAACTGGACACCGTGCTGGTGGAGGCCCTGCACAACAATGAACTGCTGAAATTCGGCAAACTGGCCGCTGCGCGGCCCAGCTTCAAGAGCCTGGCGCACAATGCCCTGGATCTTGCCCGCCAGGGCGTCACCACCATGGATGAGGTGATGCGCATCAGCTTCGGGGTAGGCGTCTGATCCATGGCGCTGTTTCATTACCGCGCCCGCGGCCAGCGCCAGGAACTGGTCAACGGCCAGTTCGAGGCCAGCGATGCCACGGCCGTCGCCAGCCATTTGCTGGCCAACGGCATCACACCCATCGACATCCGGCCCGCCAGCGACGGCCCGCGCAACCTCAGCCTTCCCCGGCTGCGCCTGCCCCCGCCGCGGGTCAGGCTGGACGACCTCTATTTCTTCTGCCGCCAGATGCACACCCTGCTGCGTGCCGGCGTCCCCATCATGGATGCCCTGCGCGGGCTGCATGGCTCGACGCCCAACCCCTCCCTGGCGCAGGTCATCGGCGACCTGCGCAGCGGGCTGGATGCGGGCATGCAACTGTCCACCGCACTGCGCCAGCACCCGCGCCTGTTCTCCACCCTGTTCATCGGTCTCATCGAGATGGGCGAATCCAGCGGCCAGCTGCCGCAGAGCTTCAAACAACTGGCCGACTACATCGAACGGGAGCGGGACACCCGCAACAAGATCCGCGCGGCCATGCGCTATCCCGTCTTCGTCATCAGCGCCATCATCATGGCCCTGCTGGTCATCAACGTCTTCGTGATTCCGGCCTTTGCCGATGTGTTCTCCAAATTCCACGCCCAGCTGCCCTTGATGACGCGCATTCTGATCGCAAGTTCGGATTTCATCATCGATTACTGGTATCTGGTACTGGCGCTGCTGGCCGTTGCCCTGGCAGCCCTCAGGCTCTATCTGCAGACCGCGGCGGGCCGCCTGCACTGGCACCGCCTGCAACTCAAGCTGCCGATCATCGGAAAAATCTTCTATCAGAGCGCCCTGGGCCGCTTTGCCTACACCCTGTCCATCACCGTCAGGGCCGGCGTGCCCTGGAGCAAGGGCATGGCCGTGGTCAGCAACGCCGTACACAATGAACATATCGGGGCGCGGGTACTGGAGATGCGTGAGCGCATCGAGGCGGGCGATACCATCACCCACACCGCCCAGCAGTCCAATCTGTTCCCGCCCCTGGTCTTGCAGATGATCAAGGTGGGGGAACAAACCGGAGAACTGGACCAGCTGCTGGAGGAGGTTGCCGAATATTATGAAGGGGAAGTGGACTATGCCCTCAAGAACCTGAGCGCCTCCATTGAGCCCATTCTCATCGTCGCCCTGGGTATCATCGTGCTGATCATGGCCCTGGGCGTGTTCATGCCCATGTGGGGGCTGGGTCAGGCGGCGCTGTCCAGACCATGAGCATTGCCCGCCAGGGCTAAAGCTTCAGCTGCCCGCAACCGATATCAAAAATACAGCACGAATTCTGTGCCAATAGACAGTAACAGCAACCGGAAGACCCTAGCTTGCCAGGCTGGCAGTCTGTTGGACTGAACAACCCAACATCATTGATTGGAAAGAGGAGAACACGATGCGTAAACAGGCGGGTTTCACCCTTATCGAACTGGTCATGGTCATCCTGCTGATCGGTGTCCTGGCGGCGGTGGCGCTGCCCCAGTTTATCGACCTGGAATCGGAGGCACGTGGTGCCAGCGTCAGTGGCGTGGCGGGATCCCTGAGCTCCGCCGCAGCTATCAATTATGCCGCGCGCAAGGCCAATTCCGCCAAGGGCGTGGCAGTTGCCAACTGTTCGGATGTGGCCAACGCACTGATGGGGGGGCTGCCCGCGGGCTGGAGCATCACCAGCAAGGCCGTGGCCAATAACAGCTCCACCAGCTGCACCCTCAACGATGACCAGACGCCGGCCAACACAGCCTCCTTCACCGCGCTGGGCATCAGCCCCTAACTCTTAGCAGACGGCATCCTTGCGGCCATGCACCTTTCGTGCAGCGCGGCCGGCACCAGAGCAGGCAGGCGCCTTTCATCGCCACGGATGAAAGGCGCCTGCCACCCGTCGGCCGCGGGCTTCACCCTCATCGAACTCATCCTGGTGATGGCGCTGAGCGCCATCCTGGCCGTCGGCGCCCTCAGTATGTGGCCCGACGAGAGCATCGGCCTTGCAGCCCAGGCCCGCCAGCTGGCCAACGACATCCGCTACACCCAGGCCATTGCCATGATGCGCGGGCGCCGCTACCGCATCAATTTTGCCAGCGACCACTACTGGCTCAGCACCCGCAATGGCACGGGCATTCCCCACCCCGCCAGCAAGCAGGTCAATGTCCCCCTGGCCAGCGGTATCAGCCTCAGCAGCAGCAATGCCTACCTGGTGTTCGATGAATTCGGCACCCCCTATGTGAACGCTAGCCTCCCGGGCACTACCCTGGCCGCCGATGCCATCATCACCCTCAGCAGCGGTGCCAGCAGCCAGCAGCTTCGCATCAGTCCGGAAACCGGCAGGGTGTGGATCCCATGAGCGGTTCCCATCATACCCAGCGGGGCCTTTCCCTCATCGAACTGCTGATCTTCATGGTCATCTGCGGCATCCTGGCGGCGGGCATTCTGCGCGCCTTCGACAGCGTCCTGGTGGGCAGCGCCGAGCCGGACCGCCTGTCCCGCGCCGTGCAGCTGGCGGAGGAACGTCTGGAACTGATCCTGGGACAACGCCACGTCCAGGGCTTCGCCGCCTTCAGCGCAGCGACTTTCGATCCCTGCACCTCCTCACCGCCCTCCAGCCAGCCACCCTGCACGGCGATACCCGCAGGCTATGTGGTGAGCAGCAGCCTCAGTAACAACTGGGGCGGCGACACGGCCTACAAGGTCGTCACGGTGACGGTCAGCGGCAAGGCCCAGGCCAGCCTGACGGCACTGGTGGCGGACTACTGATCATGAAGCGACCAGGAGCAAGACGGCGGACGGGAGGCTTCACCCTCATCGAGATGATCATGGTCATCGTGATCACGGGCCTCATCGCCTCCCTGGCAGGCATTATGCTCCACCACGGCGTACGCGCCTATGTGCTGAGCGGCGAACTGACGGAAATCGACTGGCAGGGCAGGCTGGCCCTGGAACGCCTGCTGCGCGACCTGCGCCGCCTGCGTTCAGCGACCCCGGCCGACCTGACCATGAGCCCGGCCGACCGCATCACCTTCGTGGATCGCGACAACCAGACCATCAGCTATGCCCTGAACGGCGCCACCCTGACCCGCAACGGCCAAGCCCTGGCCGATGGCGTCATGGCGCTCAACTTCGACTATCTGCGCAACGATGGCAAGACCACGGCCGCAGCCGCCGGCGAGGTGTTCTATATCTCGGTCAGTTTCACCATCAGCCAGGGAGACAGCAGCCGCAAGCTGCGCGGCACCGTCTTCCCCAGGAGCCTGCGGTGAGCCCCCGGCGCCGGCAACGCGGCTCACTGCTGCTGGGCGCGGTAGCCCTGATCCTGATCATGGGCCTGCTGGGTTCGGTGGCGACCTTCTCCTTCATCGGCCAGCAACGCATCAGCATCGAGTACAGCCAGACTACCGATGCCCTGGCCGTCGCAGAATCAGGCCTGGAAAAGGGCATCCGCAGCTGGAAGACCATCCCGGGCTACAGCGGAGAATCCGGCACGTCCTTTGGACCCGGCACCTTCACCGTCACCCTGTGGAACAGCGATGCCGCCGGCAATCCTCTGCCGGCTGGCCAGATACGCATCCGCAGCCAGGGCACCATCAACGGCATCGACGGTACACCCGTGACCCGCATCGCCGAGGCCATCGTCAGCCAGGTGATGGGCAGCGGTTTCAGTGCCGGAAAGAACAACGAAGTGCGGCGCTGGGACGGCAGCAGCTGGATCAAGATACCGTCCGGTACCGGCAAAAATCTGCGCGGCAGCTTTTGCCGCAGCAATGACGACTGCTGGCTGGTGGGAGACAAGGGCCGGATCCTGCATTGGGACGGCATCAGTCTCAGCCCCTCGCCATCGGGCACCACGAAAAAGCTGGATGGTGTAGCCTGCCAGCCGGCCGCTCCCGGGCACTGCTTCGCGGTGGGTGATAAAGGCCGCATCCGGCACTGGAACGGCAGTATATGGAGCAACTCGCCCAGCGGAACGGCCCGGAAGCTGCTGGACATCCATTGTCCTTCTGCCATCTGCTATGCGGTGGGGGAAAAAGGTGTCATCCTACGATTCGACGGCAGCAACTGGTCACAGGAGGCCTCTGGCACCAACAAGAAGTTGCGCGCCGTCACCTGCACCGCCAACGACCAGTGCTGGGCCGTGGGGGACGACCAGGGCAGCAACTACACCTTCGTCCAGCGGACTGCCGGCGGCTGGAGCATGCAGCTGGTAGCAGCACCTGCCAAGAAGATGCGCCTGGAGGGCGTCGCCTGCATCAATGTCGGCGACTGCTGGGCGGTGGGCAAACGCGGCAAGAACCTCAGCCAATACACCCTGGTCCACTGGGACGGCCTCAACTGGAGCAGCCAGCTGTGGGGCAGCGCCGCCCGGGACCTCAAGGACATCGCCTGCCTGGCCGGCGGTGAATGCTGGGCGGTAGGCAAGAAGGGCCGCATCCTCCACTATGGCGGCTCCTGGAGCCTGGTCCCCTCCGGCACCGGACGCGACCTGAATACCGTCCACTTCCCACCCTGACTCTAGCCCTCTCCAATCCGGCATATATCCTGCATATTATTTCACCGTCTGTTTGTGGGGTAAGCGCTGTGCATGACAGGTAATGGGTGATGAGTGATGCTTCCTTCACCCATCACCCATCACTCATTACTCATTACTCATTACCAAACCAACAACAGAGAGCGCTGGAAAATACCATGCTGGCTTTGCTGAAAAAGCACAAGACCGTGCCTGGCCTGACTGCGGTCAGCCTGGAGGAAAACGGCATCGCCATATGCCGCATCGTCCGCGGCCCCGAACGGCGCACCGAACTGCGCCAGCAAACGGGCCCGGAACGGCAGCCGGTGCTAACTCTCTGTGAATTCTATCCCTATGCCAAGGAAGTGGATCTCGCCGAGGCCATGATGCGGCTGGGCCGGGTTCACCAACTCGATGCTTCTCGGTGCACCACCCTGCTGGGCAGCGAAGACTACAAACTGCTGCTGACCAAGGCGCCACAAGTGGCAGATGACGAACTTGCCGCTGCCCTGCGCTGGCAGATCAAGGACCTCATCGACTGCCCCGCCGATGAAATCACTCTCGATGTCTTCGATGTCCAAAGGGATGAATCGCCTGGCCAGGCGCGTGAAGTCTATGTGGTGACGGCACGCAACGAGACCATCCAGCAACGGGCCGACCTCTTCACCAAGGCTCAGGTCAAACTGCAGATCATCGACATCCCAGAACTCGCCCAGCGCAACATCGCCGCCCTGCTAGCTGAGGATCAGCAGGGAGTGGCCCTGCTCTGGCTCCACAGCCATGGCGGCCTGATCACCCTCACCCGCCAGGGCACTCTATATCTCAGCCGCAATCTCAAGACAGGGATGGGCGCCTTGCAGGACACGGCGCGCAGCGAGCAGGCACTGGAGACCATCATCCTGGAAATGCAGCGCTCGCTGGACTACTACGAAAGCCATTATCATTTGCCGCCCATCCAGCAGCTGGTGCTTGCCCCCTGCGGCGATAGCGGCACGCAACTGATGGAGAGGATGGTGGAACAACTGGGCATACAGACCCGCCAACTCGATCTGGAACAGATATTGCAAATCAAGACCAAGATGCCGGAAAACTGGCAACAGATACATTATCTCGCCATTGGCGCGGCACTGCGCCAGGAGCTGCCGGAGATATGAAACAAGAGATCAATCTTTATCAGGAGAGATTCAAAAAAGCACGGATTGCCTTCCCGGCCGGCACCATGCTGGCGGCCGGATTTGCGGTATTGCTGCTGGCAGGCGGCTGGGGTGCCCGGGAGTTGTGGCGCCTGGACGGCCTGGAAGACCGCTTACTCACCCTCAATCAGCGCCTGGTTCAGCTAGCGGCAGAACAACAGGCCCTGCAGTCCACGCTCAAGAGTCGCGCCCCTGCCAGCAGCCTGGTGGCGCGTCTGAAAAAGCTGGAGACCGTCGCCGCCTATCAGGGCCCGCTGGAGGAAATCATGTCCAGCGGCGCCTTCCCTGCCGGCAGCGGCTATTCGAACTTCTTTCTGGCCTTCGCCCGCCAGGATCTGCGCGGCACTTGGCTGACACGCATCCGTATCGTGGGCGCCGGCCGGGAAATCCTGTTCAAGGGTTATGCCACCACTCCCGAACTGGTACCCCGTTATCTGCAGCGCCTGACCAGCGAACAGGTCATGCAAGGTACGGAATTCCAGGCCTTTCGCATGGCGCTGCCCGAAGCAGAGGCTGGCAAGCGCCGACCGGCGAAGATCGCCTTTGCGGTGTCCACCTCCCTGGATGAGGCGGACTGGCTGCCGGATGAGGAATGATGTCCGCAACCTGGCACAGACTGGTGGAACATCTCAATGAACGCAGCCTGCGGGAACGGCTGCTGATCTTTGCCACGGTCACGATATCACTCCTGCTCCTGATCCGCACATTGGCCCTGCAACCACTCGCAGAGGCGCAGCAGGAAAAACTGCGGGACATCGGCACCAGCCAGCTCCGGATCACGGCTCTGGAACAGGAAATCGGCGAACTGCGGATCCGCTACCGGCGCGACCCCGACCTGGCGGTCCGCCACCAGATCGAGCAGCTGGAACAGCAGCTCCATCTCCATGAACAGCCGCTGGCAGAGATCACCCGCGGCATGATCGACCCCAGCGAGATGGCCGGTGTCATCGAAAGCATTCTGAAAAAGAACCGCCATCTCAAAATCATCAGGCTGGAGAATCTGCCCGCCACCCCCCTGATCGAAGAGGCGGTAAATGAAGAAGACGATGAAGGGGAAAAGGAAGACAGCGGACACGATGTGCCAATTTACAAGCATGGACTCAGCCTGGAAGTCTCAGGCAGTTATGGCAACTTGGTAGCCATGCTGCACGATCTCGAAACCCAGCCCTGGCGGATTTTGTGGGGGGAAGTGGAACTGGCCAGCGAAAAATACCCCATCTCCCGTCTCAGTCTGGTGATCTACACCCTCAGTTTCGAACCCAGCTGGCTGGCGGTATGAAATGAGGATACCGCGAGATTGCGCCATCATCCTGATGCTCGCCCTGGCTGGCCTGCCGCCCTGCGCCACTGCCTGGGCAGAGGCGGACATCATGGCCGGTCTCGCGGACCCGACGAAACCTGATGTCAGAGGTGGGGCCTCGTGGCAACACGGCGCGCCGCTGGTCCTGCAGTCGACCCTGGTCTCGGGCGAAAGAAAGAGCGCAGTGATCAATGGCAGACTGACTACCATCGGCTCGCGCATTCAAGGGGCCCGGGTCCTGGAGATCAGCCCCGACGCGGTGATCGTGAAGCGCGGCGCACGGCACATCACCCTGCACCTGCAAAAAAAGAATATCGTCCGCATGGAACAGGAAACCAGACCATGAACACCCGTCACCTCATCCTCGCGCCGATGCTCGGCGCCGTGTTGCTGAGCGGCTGCGCGAGCGCGCCCTCCCATTGGCAGGAATCGGCGACTGAAGCCATCGCCGCGGAAATGTCGCAGGCCACTCAGGCATCGCAACCGGCTACGCCGGCGATCCCCCCTGAAGTCAGCGCGGCGCTGCTGCCGCCTCTCCGCCCTCAGGGCGCTAGCGGTGAGGCAGAACGCCACGAACAGCGTTTCGACCTGTCCGCCAACAACACACCGGCGCGCACGGTCTTCATGAGCCTGGTGAAGGGCACACCTTACAGCATGGTCATTCATCCGCAGGTCAAGGGCACCATCTCCCTGCAGCTGAAAGACGTCACCATCGAAGAGAGCCTGAAGGTCATCCGCGAGATCTACGGCTACGACTACCGGCGCGAGGGCAATCGTTTCCTGATCCTCGGCCCGGGCATGCAGACCCGCATCTATCCCGTCAATTATCTCAACTTCAACCGCAAGGGACATTCCAACACGCGGGTCTCTTCCGGCGAACTGAGCGATATCATCGCCTCCAGCACCGGCAATGGCTCATCGCGCGGCATCAGCAGCAATCAGAGCCGCCGCCAGGGAATCCAGGTCGACACCCTTTCTGAATCCAACTTCTGGAAGACCCTGAAGAAAAGCCTGGAAGACCTGATCGGCAAAGAGGAAGGCCGCAGGGTGGTGCTCAATCCACAGGCCGGCATGGTCATCGTCCGCGCCCTGCCCGCCGAACTGGAGATGGTCAGTCGTTATCTGGAACTGACGCAGTCCTCTGTCAACCGCCAGGTCATCCTCGAAGCCAAGATCATCGAAGTGGAACTCAAGGATGGCTTCCAGAGCGGCATCAATTGGGCGGCCCTCGGCGACCCCAGCAACACCGATGTCCTGCTCTCTCAGGTGGGGGGTGGCAGCCTGCTGCGCGGCAGCGGCAAAAGCATACTCTCGGGCAGCAGCGGCAATATAAACCCCGGCGGCCAGTTTCCACCCCTCGACGCCTCCGCCATTTCCGCCTTTGGCGGCATCTTCAGTATTTCCATTCAGGGCTCGGATTTCGCAGCCTTCTTCGAGTTCCTGCAGAGTCAGGGAGATGTCCATCTCCTTTCCAGCCCACGGGTCTCCACCGTCAACAACCAGAAGGCGGTGATCAAGGTGGGCGGTGATGAATTCTTTGTCACCGGGGTCTCCAATGAACAGATCACCACCGGCAATATCACCACCCTCAACCCGCAGGTGGAGTTGACGCCGTTCTTCTCCGGCATTGCCCTGGATGTCATTCCGCAGATCGACGACCGGGAGCATGTCATCCTCCACATCCACCCCACCATCAGCGAAGTGACCGAGAAGAACAAGAGCTTCGTGGTCAGCGGCGAGGATTTCGATCTGCCGCTGGCCAACCGCATCGTGCGCGAATCGGACAATGTGGTACGGGCGCGCAGCGGCCAGATCATCATCATCGGCGGCCTGATGAAAGAGGCCAGCACCGCCGACAATGCCTCGGTGCCGCTGCTCGGCGACATCCCGCTGGTGGGCAATCTTTTCAAGCACCGACGCATCACGCGCATCAAGAAGGAACTGGTCATTCTGTTGAAACCTACCATCGTGGCCCCCCATAAAACCTGGGGCCATGAACTGCGCCTCACCCAACAGCGCCTCGAGGCGTTGGACGGCGCCCCCCCACAACAACAGGAACAAACTCATGGCAACAATCCTTGAACGCCGGCCCGCGGGCCTGAGGCGCGGCAGCAGCAAGGGCTGGCTGTATTCCCATCATTTCGGTCTGAGCGAGGCGCCATTCAGCCTGACACCGGACACCCGCTTTTTTTACGCCCATCCCGCGAGCCGCGCCGCGCTCAACACCCTGCTGGTGGCGGTCCGTAGCGGCGAGGGCTTCATCAAGGTGACAGGCGAAGTGGGTACCGGCAAGACCCTGCTGTGCCGCACTCTGCTGCGCGCCCTGGAAGAGGACCACGTCACCACCTACATCCCCAACCCCTACCTGGAGCCCATGACCCTGTTGAAGGCCATAGCCGATGAGTTGGGGCTTACCTATCCCGACAACGTAGCCCAGCATCGCCTGCTGAAGACCATCACCGCCTTTCTCATCAGGAACTACGCCCAGCGCAAGAACGCAGTCATCCTTTGCCTCGACGAGGCCCATGCCATGCCCACCGAGACCCTGGAAGCCCTGCGCCTGCTGAGCAATCTGGAAACGGAGCGCCGCAAACTGCTGCAACTGGTGCTATTCGGCCAGCCCGAGCTGGACCGGCAACTGGCCCATGGCGCCATCCGGCAACTCAGGCAGCGCATCAGTTTCTCCTGCCGTCTCACCCCTCTGGATCAGCGGGGGGTGGCGCAATATCTCCAGCACCGCCTGGCCATCGCCGCCTATCAGGGCCCGCCCCTGTTCACCGCGCCTGCCGTGCGGGCCCTCTACCGCGCCAGCCAGGGTATTCCCCGCCTCATCAACATCCTGGCTCACAAGGCACTGATCGCAGCCTTTGGCGGCGGTGATCACCAGATCACCCAGCGCCATGTCCAACGGGCCATCGCGGACACCGAAACCGTGGCAGACGCATATGGCAGCGAAGGTGGACTGCTCAGTTTCTTCGCCGGCGCCGTGGATGCCTTTACCCTGGGAGCCGGCAGTCTGTTACGCGGCAACAGGAAATGAGCCTGATCAACAGAATGCTGCAGGACCTGGATGCCCGTGCCGGCATGACCAATGCCGGCGGCGGCGCGCCGACAGCAATCTACGAGGACCTCACACCCGCCAACGACCCCGCTGCCGACGGCGCCCACAGCAACAGACGGGCACTGATGGTGGTCATCACCCTGATTCTGACAAGCGCCGGCATCGCCCTGGGCTATCTGCAGAGGGACCCTGAACAGGGGCAGGAAACTGCAACGGCGCTGCTTCTGCCTCCGGCACAGGCCGAGCCCCCGGCGGCGCTTCTCGCAACAGCGCCGCCAGTAACAATGAACGATCAACCTGAAACAACACCATTCGCCGTCACACAACAGACAGGCCAAGCAGCCGCAGCGCCCCCCGCACCGCCTGCCGTCACAAACAGTCGCAGTGCGCCCCCCCGCAAGGCCACCAGCACAAAAAAGAAGACAACACACCATAGCGGTTTTCAAAGCGCCCCCGAGATGAGGCAAAAACGGGCAAGGACAGATCAGCGCGCGGCGCAGTCCCCTGAGACATCCCGGACGAGGCCGCTCAAGACCATCAGCGCTGCAAGCCGGGCAGAGCAGCACTACCTCAGGGGCACAGCCATACTGCGCCAGGGCCGCATTGCAGAAGGGGAAGACGAACTGCAGCGCGCCCTGAATCTGGCCCCGGACCATCATCAAGCGCGCCTCGCCCTGGCCGAGCAACTCATCCTGCAGGGTCGCCTGGAACAGAGCCAGGAAGTGCTACGTCAGGGACTGGCCCTGGCGCCAGGCCATATTCCCTACAGCCGGATGCTGGCCCGCCTGCTGGTGGAAACGGGCGCCCTCCCGCAGGCCCTGCGGGTCCTGGAGGATGCCCGCTTGGCAGGATACGGCGACCCGGAATACCTGGCCTTCCTGGCCCATCTCTATCAACGTAGCGGGCGCCACCAGGAGGCGGTAGAAAACTACACCCAGGCACTGAGCCTGGCGCCCCGCCAGGGAAAATGGTGGCTGGGACTGGGCATTTCCTACGAAGCCCTGGGCGCGCAGCAAAAGGCGCTGCAGTCCTATGTAAGGGCACAGTTGAGCGCCACCACCCCCACACCCCTGCGGCACTTCGCCCAGCAGCGCATCGCGGCCCTCCAGGGAAAAAACCAGCCCCTGAGGAGAAGCCTCAGCAGCCAGCCCCGGCACTGAAGTTGCGCGCCAGTTCCTCCAGGGTCTCGCTGCTGACGGCACGGCTGCCGCTATCCTGGAGCGCCTGATACAGCGATTGCACGGCGCGGCAATAGTCTTCCGGAGCGATTGCCGCCAGCTTGCCATCCCGCGACAGGGCCATTACCTCCTTGCAGGCGTAATTGTCCGGGCAGAGTTCTGCCGCCAACGGCGCATAACGCCACAGCAGGCCCCGGCTGCCTTCCAGGGCCTGCATATATTCGGTGATGTCACGGCGCACGGGATATTCGAGACGGTTGCGGGCCAGCAACCAGCAGAACACGCCGATCACGGTGGCCGGGATCATCAGCAGCCAGACCAGCTTGGCGAAGACCTCGTAGTCCACCGCCTGGCTGTGCCAGCCATAATAACCGACCCCGAAACCGGCACTGTAGAGCACAAAGGCCGCCAGCACCCCATACAGCTTTGCCTTGCCGCCGGCGGGACGCAGACGGCGCGCATAATCCAGGCGCTGCAGATCGAAGGTCTGCGCGAACTGTTTGACCACATCGCGCTTGGAACGGCGCCGCCCTTTCTTACGCCCCGCCATGCCGACCAGAGACTCCTCCCCCCCTGCGCCTCACTCCCTATTCATCCGTCACGCAGCCCTGGGAGGCATCCTTGACGCTCTTGATATATTTGTGGAGAGTGCCACGGGTAGCCTTGTAGGGGGGCATGCGCCACGCCGCGCGGCGCTGTACCAGCTCCTCATCGCTGAGTTCGACGTTCAGGGTGTTGGCATGGGCATCGATGGTAATGAGGTCACCGTCGCGCACCAGGGCGATGGGGCCACCCTCCTGGGCCTCGGGCACCACGTGGCCGATGATGAAGCCGTGAGAGCCGCCGGAGAAACGGCCATCGGTGATGAGGGCCACGTCGTCGCCCAGTCCCGCACCCATGATGGCCG
>CAYRLE010000025.1:0-32079 GCA_964425105.1 uncultured Gammaproteobacteria bacterium
GCCCCGATAGCTCAGCTGGATAGAGCGTCCCCCTCCTAAGGGGAAGGTCGCACGTTCGAATCGTGCTCGGGGCGCCACGCCCCCCTTTCAAGCCCCCTGCCCCGCTGCCGATAAATCCTGCAAGGAGGCAAACGGCTGAGGCTTGATATGGGTAAACACCAGGATATTCTTGCAGAACTCAACAGGGACATCTCCCTGCAGGAAAAACTGGACTTCCTGCATTCCTTCCTCGGCGCCAAATACGATTTCATCGAGCGCATTGCCATCGCCCTCTATGAGGCCCAGACCGACAAGCTGCGCACCTATGCCGACAGCACCAGCGGCCAGTCGCCCCTGCAGAATTACGAAGTGCAGCTAGGCAGCATTCGCTCCCTGCTGGAGGTTGCGGAAGATGGCCATCCGCGGGTGGTCAACGACCTGAAACGGGAATACAGCGGCCCGGCCCCCCACAGCCGCGCCCTGGCCGCCCGCTACTGCGCCAGTTATACACTGCCCATGTACAACAAGGGCAGATTTCTCGGCTTTGTCTTTTTCAATGCCAGCAAAAAGAATTGCTTCGATGCCAAGGTGCTTCATGACCTGGATATGGTGGGACACCTCATTGCCATGACCATAGCCGCAGAACTGGCCACGGTCCAGGCCATGACCGCGGCCCTCAAGACCGCTCGCGACCTGTCCCATCACCGCGATGCCGAGACCGGCTCCCACCTGGAACGCATGGCCCAGTATTCGCGGCTGATCGCCCTGGAACTCGCCGATCGCCATGAACTCAGTGACGAATTCATCGAATACCTATTTCTCTATGCGCCGCTCCACGACATCGGCAAAATCGGCATCCCCGACAAGGTGCTGTTGAAACCGGCCAAACTGAGCGATCACGAATTCGAGATCATGAAACGCCATGTGGACAAGGGCCGGGAGATCGTCGATTCCATGGTAAACAACTTTCAGGTGGACCGTTTCCCCTACACCCACGTGCTGCGCAACATCGTGGAACTGCATCACGAAGCCGTCAACGGGGAAGGCTATCTGAGGGGACTGCAGGGTGAGGCCATTCCCATCGAGGCGCGCATCGTCGCGGTGGCCGATGTCTTCGACGCCCTCACCAGCCAACGCCCCTATAAGATGGCATGGAGCAACGAACAGGCCTTCGCCATGCTGCACGAGATGGCGGGCAGTAAACTGGATGCCGACTGCGTGGCGGCCCTGTGCCGCAACGAAGAACGGATCATCGAGATACAACAGCGATTTGCCGAGACCCAAGACACCCAGGATTCGGCGTAATAAACCATAACGAAACAAAGGAATAAAGCCGCCACAGCAGTGCGCGATGGGAGACTCGTGGATAATTTATAGTATCCTCTTATTCCCGATGAACATATAGCATCACTGCGACAAGGCGACAATCATCATGGAAAACCGTTGGAACGATCAGGAAGCAGCCCGCCACCAAGGCGACCTGGGGCTGCGCGTCTACAGCTCCCGCCTCCTGGGTCAGGACAAGACCTTGGTACTGCACGGCGGCGGCAACACCTCAGTCAAGATCCGCCAGCCCAACATCTTTGGCGAGCCCGAAGACATCCTCTATGTGAAAGGCAGTGGCTGGGACCTGGAGACCATCGCCGAGGCCGGCTTCGCCCCGGTGCGCCTGAATCATCTCATCGCCCTGGCCCGCCTGCCGACGCTGAGCGACCCCCAGATGGTCAACGAATTGCGCACCCACATGACCGATGCCAGCGCCCCCACCCCCTCGGTGGAGGCCATTCTCCATGCCATCATTCCCCACAAGTTCGTGGACCATACCCATGCCGATGCCGTGGTCTCCGTGACCAATACCGAGGACGGCCGGCGCCGTATCGAGGAGATCTATGGCGACGAGGTAGTTATCATTCCCTATGTCATGCCGGGCTTCGACCTCGCCCGGCTGTGCGCAGAGCGCTTCGCGGCCGAGGCCCATGAAGGCACCATCGGCATGATCCTCATGAATCACGGGGTATTCTCCTTCGCTCCCGACGCCAAGACCTCATATGAGCGCATGATCGATCTGGTGGGCCGCGCGCAGCGTTATCTGGAATCCCGCCAAGCCTGGCATATTCGCATCCCGGAAGCGGCCGGCGAAGAGCGCAAGACCCTGCGCCTGGAGATCGCCGCCCTGCGCCGCCAGGCCTCGGAGACGGCCGGTTTCCCGCTGCTGCTCAGTACGCACCGCGATCCCCAGTGCCTGAGCTTCGCACAGCGCCGCGATCTCGCGGCCATCAGCCAGCAGGGGCCGGCAACCCCCGACCATGTGATCCGCACCAAGCGTCTGCCGCTGCTGGGTCGCGACATCGCGGCCTATGCCGAGGCCTACCGCGCCTATTTCGAGGAGCACGCTGCCCGCGCAAAGGACCCCAAGACCATGCTGGATCCGGCGCCGCGGGTGATCCTGGATCCCGAACTGGGCATGGTCACCCTGGGGCGCAGCGCTAAAGAGGCGGCCATCGTGGCCGACATCTACCGCCACACCATGGACATCATCCTGCGCGCCGAGGCACTGGGCGGCTATCGCGCCCTGCCCGCCAGTGACATCTTCGACGTGGAATACTGGGACTTGGAGCAGGCCAAGCTGCGCAAATCGGGACCGCCGCCGCGCTTCGCCGGCGAGGTCGCCCTGGTCACGGGCGCCGCCTCGGGTATCGGCAAGGCCTGCGTGGAGGCCCTGCTCAAGGAAGGCGCCGCCGTCGTGGGGCTGGACATCAACCCCGACATCCAGCAGGCCGCAGACGCCCCCGGCTATCTGGGCCTGGTGTGCGACGTCACCGACGAACAGCAATTGAACGAAGCCCTGGAGGCTACCGTGCGGCGTTTCGGCGGGCTGGACATGCTGGTGCTCAACGCCGGCGCCTTCCCTGCCAGCCGCCGTGTGGAGGAACTCGACACGGCCCACTGGCACAAGGTGTTCCGCCTCAATCTGGATGCCAATCTGGCGCTGCTGCGGGAAAGCCATCCCCTCTTGAAACAGGCCCCCGCCAAGGGACGGGTGGTGATCATCGGCTCCAAGAACGTGGCCGCACCCGGCCCCGGCGCCGCCGCCTACTCGGCCTCCAAGGCGGCCCTCAATCAGCTGGCGCGGGTGGCAGCCCTGGAGTGGGCCGGAGACGGCATCCGCATCAACACCGTCCACCCCGACGCCGTGTTCGACACCGGCATCTGGAGCGAGGAGATCCTGGCCTCGCGGGCCCGCCACTATGGCATGAGCGTGGAGGAATACAAGACCAAGAACCTGCTCAAGACCACCATCACCTCCCAGGACGTGGCGGCCCTGGTAACGGCCATGTGCGGCCCGCTGTTCGCCAAGACCACCGGCGCCCAGCTGCCCATCGACGGCGGCAATGAAAGAATAATCTGATATTCAATCAGAAAAGTATAAACCTTGGAAATTCATGCCCTTATGAAACACTATGATATACTGACAAGATCTATCCTCGCCCCTCGGGAGGGAAGCTGCGGCATTGGCCATGCCGTCGCCCGGACTTCAGGGACAGACCGGAAAGGAGGCGCAGACAGCGGCACACAGGGAGTTGTGTCAGGACGCGGCAGATGGCGCAGCGTCCTGAGAAGCCCCCCCTCACCCTGTCTTTTATTATGAACAAGATCCTGAAAATCCGCGCCCCTGGCGGTGAAGGCGGCCATTCCGGCATCACCGAAGCGGGCCAGCAGACCCGGGTCATCGCCATCACCAGCGGCAAGGGAGGTGTCGGCAAGACCAACATCACCAGCAACCTGGGCATCGCCCTGGCCAGCCGCGGGGCCCGGGTGTGCATCTTCGATGCCGACACCTCGCTGGCCAACATCAATATCGTAATGGGGCTGAACCCCCGCTATACCATCGAACACCTCCTGTCCGGTGAAAAAACCATCGACGACATCATCATCGACGGCCCCAAGGGCGTGAAGATCGTCCCCGCGGCATCGGGCATCGCCGAATGCGCCCAGCTCGACCCGGAACAACGCCGGCGTCTCATCGAGGCCCTGGCGGAACTGGAGGAACGTTTCGACTACCTGCTCATCGATACCGCCGCCGGCATCGGTGAGACAGTACTGAGCTTCATCCAGTCCGCCCAGTACGTGGTGCTGGTGATCTCGCCGGAACCCACCTCCCTGACCGATGCCTTTGCCCTGATCCGGATGCTGAAACGGCGCGGCTTCAAACGCCCCGTCTACGTCCTGGTCAATATGGTGCTGAACTACGCCAACAGCATGGAGGTCTTCAAACGCTTCGAGGCGGCGGCCAAGAAATATCTCAAGGTCAATGTCCACTACCTGGGCTACATCCCACGAGACGAAGCGGTCAGCAAGGCGGTTTCCAAGCAGACGCCGGTAATCCTCCAGGAACCTTCCAGCGTCGCCAGCCGCTGCTTCATGACCCTGGCCGATGTGTTGAGCAAACAGCTGAAGACCGGCGGCCGGCACCCCAGCTTCAGCGACTACTGGAAACGACAGACGGCAGCTGAAGTCAAAGCCGCCGCGGCGCCCTCCAGCCAACCGTCTCCTGCTGCCCCGCCTCCCGCGCCAGCCCCTGACCCGGAAACTGCGGCACAGCGCCTGCTGGAATTCCTGGCAGACCCCCAGACCACGGCTGATGCAGCCCAGCCCCTGGTGCACCGCCTGATCGAGGCCTACGAGACACGCTTCCACAGTCTGCCCTGCAACACCAGCCAGATCCTGCGCCTACTGATGGAGGCGCCACAGTCCAATGAGACAGAATTCCGCGACTTGATCTTCTGCCTGGAAGGCCACTATGAAAAGCGCTTCGGCCATCCCGTGCGCAGCATCGAAAACCGTATCGTCAAGATCATCGACGACATCGACGGCTCGGAGGAACTGTGCCGAGAACTGATCCTGCATCTGAAGGAAAGATATGGCCCCCAGCTGTGCCGCGAGATCCTCGCCTCGCCTGCGGAGATCGTCAGGATGATCCGTGAGGGGGAACTGGACAAGGACACCCTGGCCTTCCTGCTGGAAGGACTGAATGGTGTCTACCGGGAGCGCTACGGCACCCTGCCCGGCAGCGAGACACGCGCCGTGGTGGCGGGCATGCACAAGCTGGTGGAACGCCTCGACCATCAGGAGACCGCCCTGGAAGACAGCCTGCTGCGCCTGAGCCGTTTCATCGAAGACAGCCTCGCCGACGAAGAAGAAAAGAACAGCGACGCCCCCCCCCATGCGCACTCTCCCTGAACCAAGCCGCCCTTACACCTCACGCCTCACGCCTCACCCCTCACGCCTCACCCCTCACCCTTTCTTATACAAATCAATCTCCTGCCGATAGGACCTATAGGAGGGACCTGTCCTGCAGCAACACACCTGAATGCCCGCGCCGGAGGAAGACGGCACGGGCGGGGACAGGCCATGGAAAGAGAGCGATACAGAAATTGCCGTGCTGAAACGACTGACCGAAGCGACCAGCGGCCTGCGCGCTGCCAGTAGGCGCCCTTTGCCCGGCAAATGGCGTCGGCTTGTGTTGGGAATCAACGTCCTGTGCCTCCTGCTGGCGGCTGCCTGGCAGCCTGTCATGGCGGCCGATGCAGGCGACGAGGCCCGCTATCGCCAGGCCCTAACCCAGGCGCGGGCCGGACAACATGCCTCTGCTCTGGCCACCTTGAAAGACTTGCTGGACCGGCACCCCGGTCATCTGCCCTATCTCTATGACTATCTCACGGTGCTGGGCTGGGCCGAGCACGATGCCGAGGCGCTGGAGCTGCTGCCACGCCTGGACAGGACCCGCGCCCCTCTCTATGTACTGGAGTCCCTGGCCAAGTCGGCGCGCAATCTGCGCCGCTATCAGACGGCTGCCGAAATCTACCAGGAGGTGCTGCGCCGCCGCCCCCAGCGCCTGGCGGCCGCCATCGGCCTAGCATTGACGCTGGCGGACTGGGGCCGCGCCGCGGAGGCTCAGGCCACCCTCGCGCCCCTGGCCGCCCGCCAGCCCGGGAATCTGGACATCCTCGCCGCCCAGGCCTATGTCATGGAGGCGCACGGCGATTATTTTTCCGCCCTGCAAACCTATGAACAGATGCTACGCCTGGCCCCCCATAGCCGCGCGGCGCGGCGCGGACGCATCCTGGTGAGCGCCCGCCTGGGCGCCCCCCATTTGGCCGCCGTCCTGGCCCACACCGAGCCGGGACTGCTGAGCCCCGGGGAACTGGAGGCCATCACCAGTGACCGAACCGCCATCACCATCCGCTGGGGGCGCTTGCCCCATGGCGACCCCGCCAGCCGTTTTGCGGAAACCGACCAAGCCATCGCCGAACTGGAGGCGCGCCTGCAGGCCTTGGCAGCGGCAGGCCGTGCGGATTCGCCGCGGGCACTGCAGAGCCGCTTCGATCTCATGGCCGCCTATCTGGACCGCCAGCGCATGAAAGATGTCATCACCCTCTACGAGGGACTGCCGCCGGAAAAAGGGCCTTTGCCCCCCTATGTGTTGAACACCGCAGCCAACGCCTATCTGCAGCGCCAGCAGCCGGAACGGGCCCGCGATCTGCTGCGCAAGGCCCTGGAGCAGCAGCCCGATGACTTCGACAGCCGTCTCGCCCTGGTCTATGCCCTGGTGGAAAGCGAGGCGTTCCCCGAAGCCTTGACGCTGGTGGACCAGCTGTCGGCCGGCCAGCCTGCCTGGCTGGGTAAAGGCCCGCCAGCCTACCGCAAGGAAAACCCCAGGCGCCTGGAGGCCGACAGCAGCGCCGCCCTGGTGCGGGCCTTCGCCGACCACCTCGGCGAAGCCCAGCGGCGCCTGGAGAGACTCAGCGACCAGGCCCCCCACAACGCCGCGCTGCGCAGCCAAAAGTCCTATGTCTATCTGTGGCGCGGCTGGCCGCGGCGTGCCCTGGAGGACTTCCGCATCGCCCTGGACATCAATCCCCGCCAGCTGGATGCCCAGACCGGCAGCAGCCAAGCCCTGCTGGAAGTGGCGGACTACCGCCAGGGCCAGACCATACTCCACGGCCTGCAGCAGACTTTCCCGGAACAAGCGGAGGTGGCGGCACTGACGCGCCGCTGGGACATCCACAATATGCGTCAGCTGCGCATCGAGACGGGTTACAGCGACAGCTCCGGCAACGCCGAGGGCGGTGAAAACTTCGACCTCGATGCCTGGCTCTATGACCGGCCGCGGCGCTATCGCTACCGCGGTTTTCTCCACAGCCACCTCGCCTCGGCCAAGTTTCCGGAGGGCCGCGCCGACTACCGGCGGCTGGGCGCGGGCATCGAATACCGCCGTCCGGGCCTGGAACTGGTCTCGGAACTGAGCCGCGACCTGGACGACAGCATCAACGCCGGCCTATCCCTGCGCGCTCTGTGGCAACCAGACGACCACTGGCGCCTGGGGGTGGGTTACGACAGCTACAGCGACAACATCCCCCTGCGCGGACGCCTCAACGAGGACCTGGATGGCTGGGACGTCAATCTCGATGCCGGCTACTATTTCCACGAGTCGCGGCGCCTGGACGCCAGCATTCAGTATCTCGATTTCAGCGACGGCAACCAGCGCCGCAGCGCCCAGGCCAGTTTCTTCCAGCGCCTGATCTCGGAACCCCATTACAAACTGGACGGCAGCGCCGCCCTCTACACCTCGCGCAACGACCGTGACAATGCGCCCTATTTCAATCCCGGCCGCGACCTGTCCCTGGATTTCACCCTGCTCAACGAGTGGCTGCAGTACCGCCGCTACGAGCATAGTTTCCGCCACCGCCTGGCTATCACAGCCGGCCTCTACGAACAACAGGGATTCGGCAGCGGCGCCACCTGGATGCTGCGCTACGAACAGCAATGGAACCCCGGCGACCGCCTGGAACTGATCTACGGCATCTCCAGGGCGCGCAGGATCTACGATGGTGATTCGGAGAACATCACCCGCATCTACCTCACTCTGGACTGGCGTTTCTGAACATGAAACAGCGCATCAAAACACTGGCCCTCACCCTGCTGCTGACACTGAGCGCCAGCGCGGCCAGCGCCGGCGGCAGCTTCCTTGCCCTGTGCTATCACGATATCCAGGACGATCCGCAACGCCAGCGGGTGGCCGATGCCCTCACCATCAGCAGCGCCGAACTGGTAGCCCAGTTCAACTGGCTGCGCGAGCACGGCTACCAGCCGGTGAGCCTGGACGACATCCTGGCGGCCCGCGACGGCCGCCGGCCACTACCGGAGAAGGCGGTGCTGCTGACCTTCGACGACGGCTACCTGAGCACCTATACCCGGGTCTTTCCCCTGCTGAAGCTGTTCGATTATCCGGCGGTGGTGGCACCCCTGGCGAAGTGGGTCGAGAGCGGCGAGGCACAGGTGCAATACGGCGACAAGACGGCGCCGAGAAGCGCCTTTCTCAGCTGGAAACAGCTCAAGGAAATGGCGGACTCCGGCCTGGTGGAGATCGCCAGCCACAGCTACGACCTGCACCACGGCGTCACCGGCAATCCCCAGGGCAACCAACAGCCGGCGGCCACTACCCGCATCTATGATACGCAGCAGGCGCGTTACGAGAATGACGAGGGCTTCCGCCGCCGCATCCGCCAGGATCTGCAGCACAGCCGCGACCTCATCGAGCAACGCACCGGCCACCGGCCGCGCATCGTGGTCTGGCCCTACGGCAGCTACAGTCAGGAGGTGGTGGACATCGCCGCCGGCCTGGAGATGCCCATCACCTTCACCCTGGAAGAGGGCGCCAACGACGTGCACCGCCTGCAGGCAGTGAAGCGCATACTGTTGCCCGATACTGCCCGTCTCGCCGACCTGGTGAGTGAACTGGTGCTGCCGCCGGAGCAGCCCTTCGTGCGCGTGGCCCATGTGGACCTGGATTACGTCTACGACGAGGATCCCCGCCAGCAGGAGGCCAATCTGGGGCGGCTGCTGGACCGTATCAAGGCCCTGCAGATCAACACCGTCTACCTGCAGGCCTACGCCGATCCCGACGGCGACGGCACCGCCGATGCCCTCTATTTCCCCAACCGCCATCTGCCCATGCGCGCCGATCTCTTCAACCGCGCAGCCTGGCAGCTGCTGACCCGTGCCCAGGTACAGGTCTACGCCTGGCTGCCGGTGTTGGCCTTCCAGCTGCCGCCGCAGCATGCTGCTGCACAACTGCTGGTGGAGCGGGCAACTATTGATGACGGCGAGCGGGATAAAATGGACTATCGGCGCCTGTCGCCCTTCAGCCGTGAGGCCCATGAAGTGGTCAAGGAAATCTACGAGGATCTGGCCAAACACGCCCACTTCCAAGGACTGCTGTTTCACGACGACGCCTACCTCTCCGATTATGAAGACGCCAGCCCCTTGGCCCTGCAGGTCTACCGGGAACAATGGCAACTGCCGGCATCGCTGGCGGAGATCCGCCAGGACCCGGCGCTGCTCGATGAATGGACCCGGCGCAAGACCGAGACCCTGATCTACTGGACCCAGACCCTGGCGGAGCGGGTGCGCTACTACCGGCCGGCAATCAAGACCGCGCGCAATCTCTATGCCGCGACCGTGCTCAACCCCGCGGCTCAGGCATGGTTCGCCCAGTCCCTGCCGGCCTTCCTGGCCGCCTACGACTACACCGCCGTCATGGCCATGCCCTACATGGAGGGAGCACGCCATCCCCGACGCTGGCTGCGGCGCCTGGCGGCGCGCATCAAGGATATTCCCGGCGCCGTGCCGCGGGTGGTCTTCGAACTGCAGAGCAGGAACTGGCGCCTGGACCGTCCCGTAGCGAATGATGCGCTGCGCGCCCAGATGCATTTGCTGCAGACTTTGGGGATTCGCAACTACGGCTATTACCCGGACGATTTCCTCCACCAGCAGCCGGATATCGATTTCATCCGGCCAGTGATATCCCTCAGTGAATATCCTTATCCGCGGCCATGAACGACTATCTCGCCAATTTCGCCGACACGCTGCTCTATTTCGAGTTCTACTATCCCTTGTTCATGGCCTACCTATGGATCTTCGGCGCCGTCTACTATTACTTCCATTGGGAGAGAGGCGCGCAGCACCAGTTCCGCAACCTGCCGCCCCTGGACGCCTATCCCGGCGTCTCCTTCATCATCCCCTGCTATAACGAGGGCGAGGTGGTGGAGGAAACCGTGCTCAATCTGCTGCAGCAGAAATACCCGGAGTTCGAGATCATCGCCGTCAACGATGGCAGCAGCGATAATACGGGGGCCCTCCTCGACCGCCTCAACCGGCGCCATGCACGGCTGCGGGTGGTGCACCTGCAGAGCAACCAGGGCAAGGCCATGGCGCTGCGCATGGGCACCCTGGCCGCACGCCATGAATTCCTGGTGTGCATCGACAGCGACGCCCTGCTGGACCCCTGCGCCACGGCCTGGATCATGAAACACTTCGTGGAAGGGCCGCGGGTGGGCGCGGTCACCGGCAACCCCCGCATCCGCACCCGCTCCACGCTGCTGGGCAAGATCCAGGTGGGCGAGTTCTCCTCCATCATCGGCATCATCAAACGCGCCCAGCGCATCTACGGGCGCATCTTCACCATCTCCGGGGTAGTGGCCGCCTTCCGCAAGACCGCGCTGCACAAGGTGGGCTACTGGAGCCTGGACATGGTGACCGAGGACATCGACATCAGCTGGAAGCTGCAGCTGGACCACTGGGACATCCGCTACGAACCCAACGCCCTGTGCTGGATCCTGATGCCGGAAACCCTGGGCGGCCTGTGGCGCCAGCGCCTGCGCTGGGCCCAGGGCGGCGTGGAAGTGCTGCTGAAATACCTGCGCTACTTGTTTTCCTGGCGCAAGCGCCGCATGTGGATGGTCTATATGGAATTCATGATCAGCGTCATCTGGGCCTACTGCATGATACTGATCATATTCCTGTGGCTGGCGGGACAGTTCATGGAGATGCCCGAAGCCCTGCGCATCAGCGCCGTGACGCCAGGCTGGAATGGCGTGGTGCTGGGCGTTACCTGTATGATCCAGTTCGCCGTCAGCCTGGCCATCGACGGCCGCTTCGAGAAGGGCCTGGGCCGCTATTATTACTGGATGATCTGGTATCCCGTGGCCTACTGGATATTGAACATCTTCACGGTGGCCGCCGCCGTGCCGCGCGCCGTCTTCAAACGGCGCGGCACGCGCGCCACCTGGAAGAGCCCTGACCGGGGGATCCGCCCGACATGAGGCGCCAACCCCTGATCATAGAAACCCCCGGCCTGCAGGGCCTGCGCCAGCGCTATGCCTATGCCCTCATCACCCTGCTATTCTGGATCCTCTGGTTCTATCTGTGGATCCCCGTCATCAGCCTGGTGGCCTGGCTGATCAGCGCAGATGTCTTCTATCGGGAAATGATCCTTCTCGACGGCCTGCGCGGCCTGCTGGACCTGCTGGGCTGGTACGGCCTGGTGATCGCCGTCATCGCGGTGTTCTACAGCGGCTGGGCCCTCTACAACCAGTTCCGCTTCCGCGGCAAGAACCGGCGGTTGGTGCAACCGGAGGTGGAACCCCTGGAACTGGCCGATGCCTTCAACATCGAACCGGCCCTGATCCTCCCCCTCCAGGAGGCCAAGCGGCTGCTCATCGTGCACGACGAGCAGGGAGAGATCAGGGGGATCAAGTCGTGGCGGGTGAAGGGGGTAATGAGTGATGCGTAAGCAGTGAAGGAGTGATGAGTGATGCGTAAGCAGTAAGCAGTAAACAAAACCATAGGGCAATCACCCATCACTCATCACTCATCACTCATTACCCATTACCCCCAGCACTTGCTTCAACGTCGCCCCCATCTCCGCCGGGGAGCGGGTGGTGGTGACGCCGGCCGCTTCCAGGGCGGCGAATTTCTCCGCGGCGGTACCCTTGCCGCCGGCGATGATGGCACCGGCATGGCCCATGCGCTTGCCCTTCGGGGCGGTGACGCCTGCGATGTAGGCCACCACCGGCTTGCTGACGGCGGCGCTGATGTATGCCGCAGCTTCTTCCTCGGCGCTGCCGCCGATCTCGCCCACCATGAGGATGGCCTCGGTGCCGGGATCGGCCTCGAACAGGCGCAGGCAATCCACGAAGCTGGTGCCGGGAATGGGATCGCCACCGATGCCGATGCAGGTGCTCTGCCCCATGCCCAGGTCGCTGGTCTGCTTGACCGCCTCGTAGGTGAGCGTGCCGGAGCGGGAGATGATGCCGATGCGCCCCGGGCGGTGGATATAACCCGGCATGATGCCGATCTTGCATGCCCCGGGGGTGATGATGCCGGGGCAATTGGGACCGATGAGGCGTGCCCCCGCCTCGTCGGCCACGTATTTGGCCGCCAACATGTCCAGGGTGGGGATACCCTCGGTGATGCAGACGATGAGTTTCAGCCCGGCATCGATGGCCTCCAGGATGGCATCCTTGCAGAAGGGCGCCGGTACATAGATCACCGTGGCGTCGGCGCCGCAGTCGGCCACCGCCTGCTTGACGGTATCGAACACCGGCAGGCCGAGGTGGGTCTGACCGCCCTTGCCGGGGGTCACACCGCCCACCATGCGGGTGCCGTAGGCGATGGCCTGCTCGGAGTGAAAGGTCCCCTGCTTGCCCGTGAAACCCTGGCAGATCACCCGGGTATCCTTGTCGATGAGTATGCTCATGTTGCGCCTACCAGGGTCACGATCTTGTGCGCCGCCTCGGTGAGATCGGCGGCGGCGGTGATGTGCAGTCCGCTGCGCTGGAGGATCTCCCGCCCCTGCTCAGCATTGGTGCCTTCCAGGCGCACCACCACCGGCACCTCGATGCCCACCTCCTTGACGGCGCCAATGATGCCGTCGGCGATGATGTCGCAACGCACGATGCCGCCGAAGATGTTCACCAGCACGCCCTTGACCTGATCATCCGCGAGAATCAGCTTGAAGGCCTCGGCCACCCGCTCCCGGGTGGCGGTGCCGCCCACATCCAGAAAGTTGGCGGGGCTGCCGCCCACCAGCTTGATGAGATCCATGGTGGCCATGGCCAGGCCGGCGCCGTTGACCATGCAGCCGATGTTGCCATCCAGGGCGATGTAGTTGAGATCCCACTCGCTGGCCTCCACCTCGCGGGGGTCCTCCTGACGCAGGTCGCGCAGCGCCAACAGATCGGCATGGCGGTAGAGGGCATTGTCGTCCACGTTCACCTTGGCATCGATGCACAACAGATCACCCTGGGCGGTCACCACCAGGGGGTTGATCTCCACCAGGCTCAGATCTTTTTCGCTGAAGAGCCGCGCCAGGCCCGTGAGAATGCGGGCGAACTGCTTGATCTGGTCCCCCTGCAGGCCGAGCGAGAAGGCCAGGTCCCGGCACTGATAGGGCTGCAGGCCCACCAGCGGATGAATCACGGCCTGCAGGATCTTGTCCGGCTGCTCCGCCGCCACTTTTTCGATCTCCACGCCGCCTTCCGTGGAAGCCATCACCGTGACGCGGCGCCGGGAGCGGTCCACCACCATGCCCAGATAGAGTTCGCGGGCGATGTCGCAGGGCTGCTCCAGCAAGACCTCGTTGACCGGCTTACCGCGGCTGTCGGTCTGGTAGGTCACCAGGCGCGTACCCAGCATGGCCGCCACGGCCTGGCGGGCCTCCTCGACACCCTGGGTCAGCTTCACACCGCCGGCCTTGCCGCGCCCCCCGGCATGGGCCTGGGCCTTCACCACCCAACGCTCCCCGCCCAGTGCCGCCAGGGCCGGCTCCACTTCCGCCAGATCCTTGATCACCCGGTGCCGCGGCACCTGGATGTCGTAGCTGGCGAACAGGTCTTTGGCTTGGTATTCGTGTAGATTCATATCTATTGACTCATTTTTTGGCTGAGATTCGAGGATATCTTTGCTACTTGTTGTTTCCCCTGGGAGGTGATGAGTAATGGGTGATGAGTGATGTATTTGGTCACTGCTACGGTACCGCCTCACTCATTACCCATTACTCATCACGCATCACTCATCTCTTGCGCCTCACTGATTTCTTAGCCATATGAATAGCCTCCCCATTGACCGCCAGGGCCGCTTCGTGAAAGGCCTCCGACAGGGTGGGATGGGCGAAGATGGTCATGGCCAGGTCCTCGCTGCTGGCGCCGAACTCCATGGCCACCACGGCCTGGGCGATGAGTTCGGAACAATGGGCGCCCATCATGTGCACCCCCAGCACGCGGTCGCTGGCGGCATCCGCCAGCACCTTGACCATGCCGGCGGTCTCGCCGGCGGCGCGGGCGCGGCCGTTGGCGGCGAAGGGAAACACGCCGCTGCGGTAAACCACACCGTCCGCTTCCAGGACCTGCTCGCTCTTGCCCACCCAGGCGATCTCGGGGTGGGTGTAGATGACGCTGGGGATGATGCCATAGTTCACCGTGGCGTGGCGCCCGGCGATGAGTTCCGCCACCATGACGCCCTCCTGGGAGCCCTTGTGGGCCAGCATGGGACCGCGCACCACATCGCCGATGGCGTAGACGCCGGGCAGATTGGTGCGGCACTGATCGTCCACGTGGATATAGCCCCATTCGTCCAGGGCCAGTTCGGCCTCGGCGGCAAACAGGTCGTCGGTATTGGGCAGGCGGCCCACCGCCACCACCAGGCGGTCCACCTTCTCCTGGTGTTCTCCGGCCTGGTCCTGGAAACTCACCTCCACCTTGTTGCGCTTCACTTCGCAAGCCATTACCCGGGTCCCGAGGCGGATGTCCAGGCCCTGGCGGCCAAGTTCCTTGAGGGCCTCGCGGGCGATCTGGCGATCGGCCATGGTGAGGAAGCTGTCCTGGGCCTCCAGCAGCACCACCTCTGAACCGAGACGTTGCCAGACGCTGCCCAGTTCCAGTCCGATGATGCCGGCGCCGATGACCCCTAGGCGCCGCGGCACTTCAGTGAAGGACAGGGCACCGCTGGAGTCCACGATCACACCATCCTGCAGCGGCGCAGCGGCGATCTCCGTAGGATGAGAGCCGGGCGCCAGGATGATATGTTCCGCACTATAGAGGGTGGTGTTCCCATCTGCGCCCTCCACTGCCACCTCGCGGCCCTGGCGCAGGCGCCCGTGACCCTGGATGGCGGTCACACCATTGGCCTGGAAGAGCTGGGCGATGCCCTGGGTGAGTTCCCGCACCACCCGTTCCTTGCGCGTCATCATGGTGGCCACGTCCACCTCCACACCCTTGGCCTTGATGCCATGGTCCGGAAACTCCTGACACAGCCGCACATAGAGTTCCGAGGACTCCAGCAAGGCCTTGGAGGGAATGCAACCGGCATTGAGACAGGTGCCGCCCAACACGGGGCGCCCCTCGCTGTCCAGCCATTTGTCGACGCAGGCGGTGCGCAGGCCCAGCTGGGCACAGCGGATGGCGGCCACATAGCCCGCCGGTCCCGCGCCGATGATGATGACGTCGAATTTTTTCTTCATGATATTTTTCTCTGTGCTCCTTGGCTCAAATGCCGATGAACATGCGCGCCGGGTCTTCCAGCATGTCCTTGATGGTAACCAGGAACTGCACCGCCTCGCGGCCGTCGATGATGCGGTGGTCATAGGACAGGGCCAGGTACATCATGGGGCGGATCACGATCTCGCCATCCTCCACCACCGGCCGCTGCTGAATCTTGTGCATGCCCAGGATGGCGCTCTGGGGCGGATTGAGAATGGGGGTGGACAACAGGGAGCCGAACACCCCGCCGTTGGTGATGGTGAAGGTGCCGCCGCTGAGTTCCTCCAGGGTCAGTTTGCCGTCCTGGGCGCGGGCGGCGAAATCCCTGATGTGCTGCTCGATGTCGGCCATGGAAAGGCGGTCGGCGTCGCGCAGGATGGGCACCACCAGGCCGCGCGGGGCGCCGATGGCCACGCCGATGTCATAGTAACCGTGATAGACGATGTCCTCGCCATCCACCGAGGCGTTGACCAGGGGAAAGCGCTGCAGGGCCTCGATGCTAGCCTTGACGAAGAAGGACATGAAACCGAGGCGCACACCATAGGCCTTCTCGAAGCTGTCGCGATAGCGCTGGCGCAGCGTCATCACCGGTTGCATGTTGACCTCGTTGAAAGTGGTGAGAATGGCCGCTGTATGCTGGGCCTCCACCAGGCGTTCGGCGATGCGCGCCCGCAGGCGGCTCATGGGCACCCGCTCCTCGCGGCGCTCGCCGGGCGGTGGCGCAGCTGGTGGCAGCACTGCGCCCGGCGGCGGAGGTGCCGGCTGCGCCTGGGGGGGCGGTGGCACAATGGGCGGTGCAGTTTGCGCGGCGCCGCCGGCGCCGCGCTGCTGCTCCAGATGGCGCAGCACATCCTCCTTGAGAATGCGGCCGCCCTTGCCGCTGCCCTGCACCTGGCCCACCTCCAGGCCATGTTCGGCCATCAGGCGTTGTGCAGCAGGGGAGACGATGGGTTCCTCGGCAGCCGACGCAGCGCTCTGCTGCACCCCTGCGCTGGCCGGAACCGGCCTGTCGGCCGTGGCTGACTTGGCGCCGGCACCAGAGGCCGGAGCGGCAGCCAGCACACCGATCTCCTGGCCCGAGGTGACGGTCTCGCCCTCCTGCGCCAGGATCTCCTGCAGGACACCATCCTCGGGCGCCGGCACCTCGAACATCACCTTGTCGGTCTCGATATCCACCAGCGGTTCGTCACGACTCACCGGCTCGCCGGGCTGTTTGTGCCAACTGACGATGGTTCCTTCGCTGACCGATTCCGGAAAAGCGGGCACTTTGATCTTTGTCGCCATGGTCTGTCCTTTTCTGATCTGAGATCCAGGGGCTCGTTTTCTTAAGCTTGCGCGGCATCGGCCGGTCGCCGGGGCGGAGGACCGATGGCATCTTCGAGAAAGGCGCACAACTGCTTGATGTGCAGCAGGGGATAACCCACCGCCGGGGCTGCGGAAGGCGGCCGGCCGGCATAGCGCAATTCGCATTTGTCGCCCAGCACTTCGCGGATGTTGTGCTGGATGGCATACCAGGCACCCTGGTTCATGGGCTCTTCCTGACACCAGATGTATTCCCGGGCGTGGCGATATGAGTCCAACTCGCGGCGCAGGCTTTCCTTGGGGAAGGGATAGAGCTGCTCCAGGCGGATGATGGCGATATCGTCGCGTCCATCACTGCGGCGCTTCTCGAGAAGATCGTAGTAGACCTTGCCACTGCACAGGATCACGCGCTGCACCTTGCTGTCCGTGATTTCGTCACACTCTGGGATCAGGACCTGGAAGCCTCCCTGGGAGAGGTCCTCCAGGGTACTCACCGCCTGTTTGTGGCGCAGCAGGCTCTTGGGAGTCATGACGATGAGGGGCTTGCGGCAGGACATCAGCACCTGGCGGCGCAGCAGGTGGAACATCTGCGCCGGGGTGGTGGGCACGCAGACCTGCATGTTGCGCTCGGCGCACAACTGCAGGTAGCGTTCCAGGCGCGCCGAAGAGTGTTCCGGCCCCTGGCCCTCGTAGCCATGGGGCAGAAACATCACCAGCCCGCAGAGGCGGTCCCATTTCTGCTCGCCGGCGCTGATGAACTGGTCGATCACCACCTGGGCATTGTTGGCGAAATCGCCGAACTGGGCCTCCCAGATCACCAGGGTCTTGGGGTCGGTGGTGGCATAGCCGTATTCGAAGGCCAGCACCGCCTCCTCCGAAAGCAGGGAATTGGTCACCAGGAAATTGGCCTGGTGATCGTCGAGGTGGCGCAAGGGTACGTAGGCATTGCCGTCCTTCTGACAGTACACCACGGCATGGCGGTGAAAAAAGGTGCCGCGGCCGCTGTCCTGCCCGGAGAGACGCACCGCATGTCCCTCGCTCACCAGGGTGGCATAGGCCAGGTTCTCGGCGAAGCCCCAGTCGATGGGCAGGGCACCGGCCGCCATCTTGCGCCGGTTGTCGAAGATCTTGGCCACGCTGGGGTGGAGTTCGAAGCCTTGCGGCAGGGCGGTCATGCGCGCAGTCAAATCACGGATGACCTGCAACTCGACGCAGGTGGGCACGGGCAAGGTGCAATCCTTGCCCAGATAGGGCGTCCAGTCCTCGAGGCCAAAGTCCTGGACATCGTCGTGGCGCGAGATATAAGGCACGGTGCACTGGCCGGCATCGAGCATGGCGCGGTATGTCTCCACCATCTCCCCTTCCTGCTCGGGTGCGATCAGCCCCTGCTCCAGGAGACGCCGGGCATAGAGCTCCCGGACCGTCGGCAGCGACTTGATACGTTTCACCATCAAGGGCTGGGTGACGGCGGGCTCGTCCACTTCGCTGTGGCCCTGACGGCGGTAGCAGACCAGATCGATGACCACGTCCTTGCGGAAACGCATGCGGTAATCCAGGGCCAGCTGGCTGACGAAGAACACCGCCTCGGGATCGTCGCTGTTGACGTGAAAGATGGGGGCGTTGACCATCTTGGCCACGTCGGAGCAATAGAGCGTGGAACGGGCATCCTTCTGGTTGCTGGTGGTGAAACCGATCTGGTTGTTGACGATGATGTGGATGGTACCCTTGGTGGAATAGCCCCGCGACTGAGACATATTGAAGGTCTCCATCACCACCCCCTGACCGGAGAAGGCGGCATCGCCGTGGATCAGAATGGACACAACGCGCGCGCCCTCCCCGTCCTTGCGCCGTTCCTGGCGCGCCCGGGCGGAGCCTTCCACCACCGGATCGACGATTTCCAGATGCGAGGGATTGAAGGCCAGCGAGACATGCAGGGCGCCAGCGGGCGTGTCGATATTGGAGGAGAAGCCCAGGTGATATTTCACGTCGCCGGAGCGCTCATCGTTGCTCACCACCTTGCCTTCGAACTCCTCGAACAGTTCCATGGGCGACTTGCCCATGATGTTGACCAGGACATTGAGCCGCCCCCGGTGAGCCATGCCGATGACGACTTCCTTGAGCCCCTGGCCGCCGCCGCGCTGGATCAGTTCCTCCAGCAGAGGAATGAGGCTCTCCGCACCTTCGAGTGAGAAGCGCTTCTGCCCCATGTATTTAGTATGGAGATAGCGTTCCAGACCCTCTGCGGCAGTGAGCCGCTGCAACAGGCGGCACTTGACATCCGCCGGCTGCTCCAGGCTGTGATAGGGCTCGATGCGTTCCCGGAGCCAGGTGCGTTCCACCTCGTCGGGGATGTGCATATACTCGACGCCGATGTGGCCGCAATAGATGCGGCGCAGGATGGCGATGATTTCCCGCAGTGGCCGCCTGCCCTCCGCCCCCAGGATATTGGACTCAAAAGGCGTATCGAGATCCTGCTCGTCGAGACCGTGATAGGCGGGCTCGAGACGGGGAGCTGGTGGCAGCTCGCGCATAGTCAGTGGGTCGAAATCCGCAATCAGATGACCATCGGCACGATAGGCATCCACCAGCTGGCCGACACGGCACTGCTTGACGGCCTGTTCCAGCTGCGCCACGCCACCGGTCTCGGGCGGCGGCATGACAAGGGCCGGTGCTGCCGCGGCAGGTGGTGCTTGCACCCCCGGTGCATGGCGGAAAAGCTCACGGACCTGATGATGGGTCAGGACACGCTGCTCCTCCTCCATGCGTGGCAGGCTGTCAAAAAAGCGCCTCCAGGCCTCATCGACTGCCTGCGGATCCTGCAGGTAACGCTCGTAGAGCTCCTCCAGATAGGCCGCATTGAAACCCGCCAGATGCGAAGTCTTCCACAGGCGATGCAGAAAGTTATCTGCCGTCAGGTCATCCATTGATTTTCATTTGATTCTTGTTCTGTTGTGCCGACCCACAGGGGTTCCAAGATAATATTAACCCGTCCACCCAATATATCGGGTTCAGCCGCGCTGTGCACCTTCCAAGGGAATCACCCTTGCCGGCGGCGCGCGCCTCGATAGGGTACTTGCCTGAAGCTCTGAACCCGATATATTGGGTGGCCGGGTTAATAAAAGGCAAAATCGGTGCCAACAGAATCATACGCCCATCGGCACCCCATGACCAAGCCTAAAACGACTGGCAAACGGGATCTTGCAAGGGAACGGCGCTGGTGCCGCTGCAAAACAGGAATGAAGCAGGCAGGCTTATACGGAGAGTTGGGCGCGGACGGAATCCGCTTTCTCGTACTCCCCCTTGCCTTCGTAGATTCTGGATAACTCCTTGAGGGCGCGGGCATTGTCAGGCAGTTTCTCCAGAATCCGGCGGCAACATGCCTCCGCCTCATCGTAGCAATGCTGGCTGGAATAAATATTGGCCAGGCCCAGCAGGGCATAGGGATCGAAACCAAGGGACAGACTCTTCTCGTAATTACTGCGCGCCTGCTCCACATCCCCCATGGCGAACAGCGCATCGCCGACCCGTGTGTAGAGGTTCTGATTCTCCGGCTCCAGTTCCAGCACCCGCGACCAATAGCGGATGGCCTCGGAAAAATTGCGCAGACCGCGCTCGCAGTTGCCCATGCCATAGAGGGCAAAGGCATTGTCGGGGTCCAGTTCGATGGTCTTCTTGAAATACTCGGCGGCGCGTTGAAACTGTTTGCGCCGCTGGCAGATGTTGCCCATCATGGTGAGCACGGCGACATTGCCGTCATCGAACGCCAGATAGTCCTCGAAACAGGCCAGGGCCGCATCGTCGTCCCCCAGTTTGTACTTCAAGGTGCCCAGTCCCAGGCGGGCATACTTCTCGTTGCCACCGATCTCGATAGCCTTGTCGTAGAGCTTCAGCGCTCTCTCGAACTTGCCCAGCTTTTTGTAGGAGTCTGCCATGCGTACCATGACATGGCTGTCGTAACGGTTGCATTGCAGATAACGGTCCCAATAGACCAGGGACTTCTCCGGCTGCTGCATACCGCGAAAGGCATTGCCCATGCCACGCAGCGCGAAGACATTGTGGGGGTCGAGTTCGAGAACCTCCTCGTAGTACTTGACGGCGCGCGGGAAATTCTTGAGCTTGCGATAGACATCACCGAGGCCGACGAGAATATAGGCATTCTCATTGTTCAGGGCATAGGCTTCCTTGAAAACTTTCTCGGCTTCATTGTAGCGCCTCTTCCCCATCAGATAATAAGCGCGCTTGGAAAGCTTGATTACGGTCTTGTTCAAATCAGGCATCGCAGCAAATCCATTGTTATGCCCGGCCAGAATGTTCTCCGACCTGTCGGCCCGGCCGCCATCTGCCGGGGGGCTTTTATATTTATTTTCGCTATCCTGTTCCACGACCTTCTTCCCTGTCCCTGAAATCATCGCAGCCATGGCCTTTTCTGATATACACTATTTCACCTTGCCCTGGCAACACTTTCCCTTGCCGACGGCGGTGGGGAACTTGCAAACGTGACCTCTGTCAAAATAGTTACATCTGCATTTATGGCAGTATGGCAGTAACGTGACGCAAATCACTCAGCGCCGCGGAAAGCGTCATGAAAATGTCGCCCAAAGCGATGAGAGAGGGCAGGAATTCCGCCCCAGCAGGGCCATTCCCTGACCCCGGACACCTTCAGCCACGATTTATACGAAGGCAGACACGATTCTACGCGGACTTTACTTTCCATCGGACCGCCTGGCACGGTCATTGCAAAAACTCTGCTAATACGAGACGCCCGAGGAAACGTCCTCGCTAAAAAAACAACAACAAGTACAGCGTGGGGCAGCGGTCACGGGCACTCACCCACGGAGCAGGCAGTACTTTCAAGAGGGCGTTATCATGACTATATTCGATCACTACCAGTCCCGTTTCGAAGAGGCCAAGGAGGAGGAGTACACACTCCAGGAATATTTGGATCTGTGCAAGAACGACCCTTCGGCCTATGCATCCGCAGCGGAACGCATGCTGCTTGCAATCGGCGAACCCGAACTGGTCGATACCCGCAAGGACGTGCGCCTGAGCCGCCTCTTTTCCAACAAGCTCATCAAGATCTACCCGGCCTTCAAGGAATTCTATGGCATGGAGGAAACCATCGAGCAGATCGTCTCCTACTTCCGTCATGCCGCCCAGGGACTGGAGGAAAGAAAGCAGATCCTCTACCTGCTGGGACCGGTGGGCGGCGGCAAGTCTTCGCTGGCGGAAAAACTCAAGGCCCTGATGGAAAAGCAGCCCATCTACGCCATCAAAGACTCCCCCATCAACGAATCACCGCTCAATCTTTTCTCAGCCAGCGAGGATGCCGCCATCCTGGAAGACGACTACGGCATCCCGCGCCGCTATATCAAAGGCATCATGTCGCCCTGGGCAGTGAAGCGCCTCCATGAATTCAACGGCGACATCAGCCGTTTCAAGGTAGTCAAGCTGCGGCCCTCGATCCTCAAACAGATCGCCATCGCCAAGACCGAGCCGGGCGACGAAAACAACCAGGACATCTCCTCGCTGGTGGGCAAGGTGGACATCCGCAAGCTGGAACAGTTCTCCCAGGACGACACCGACGCCTACTCCTACTCCGGTGGTCTGTGCCTGGCCAACCAGGGGCTGCTGGAGTTCGTGGAAATGTTCAAGGCGCCCATCAAAGTGCTGCACCCCCTGCTCACCGCCACCCAGGAGGGCAACTACATGGGCACCGAAGGGCTCTCCGCCATTCCCTTCGATGGCATCATCCTGGCCCACTCCAACGAATCGGAATGGCTGAGCTTCAAGAACAACCGCAACAACGAGGCCTTCCTCGATCGCATCTATATCGTCAAGGTGCCCTACTGCCTGCGCGTCTCGGAAGAGGTCAAGATCTACGAGAAACTGCTGCAGCACAGTTCCCTGTCCCAGGCCCCCTGCGCCCCCGACACCCTGACGATGATGGCCCAGTTCGCCGTGCTGTCGCGCCTCAAGGAGCCGGAAAACTCCAACATCTTCTCCAAGATGCGGGTCTATGATGGCGAGAATCTCAAGGATGTCGACCCCAAGGCCAAGTCCTATCAGGAATACCGCGACTACGCCGGCGTCGACGAGGGCATGGCGGGACTCTCCACCCGCTTCGCCTTCAAGATCCTCTCCCGGGTCTTCAACTTCGACCACAGCGAGGTGGCCGCCAATCCCGTGCATCTGCTCTATGTGCTGGAACAGCAGATCGAACAGGAACAGTTCCCACCGGAACTGGAGGAGAAGTACCTCTCCTACATCAAGGGTTTTCTGGCACCCCACTACGTGGACTTCATCGGCAAGGAGGTGCAGACCTCCTATCTGGAATCCTATTCTGAATACGGTCAAAACATCTTCGACCGCTATGTCACCTATGCCGACTACTGGATTCAGGACGAGGAATACCACGACCAGGATACCGGTGAGAACTTCGACCGCGCCGCCCTCAACGAGGAACTGGAGAAGATCGAAAAGCCGGCGGGCATCAGCAACCCCAAGGACTTCCGCAACGAGATCGTCAATTTCGTGCTGCGCGCCCGTGCCCAGAACGACGGCAAAAACCCGTCTTGGACCAGCTACGAAAAGCTGCGCGAGGTGATCGAGAAGAAGATGTTCTCCAACACCGAGGACCTGCTGCCGGTGATCTCCTTCAATGCCAAGGCCTCCGCCGAAGACCAGAAGAAGCACCAGGACTTCGTGCAGCGCATGGTGGACAAGGGCTACACGGAGAAGCAGGTGCGGCTGCTCACCGAATGGTATCTGCGGGTACGCAAGTCCTCCTGACGATGGCACAGTGACGTGAACCGCATCGTCGACAGAAGGCTCAACGGCAAGAACAAGAGCGCCGTCAACCGCCAGCGCTTCATCCGCCGTTTCAAGGCCCAGATCAAAAAGGCAGTGGCCGATTCCATCTCGGAGCGCAGCATCACCGACATCGACAGTGGCGAGCAGATCAATATTCCCGCGCGCGACATCTCGGAACCGGCCTTCCGCCATGGTGCAGGCGGAGAAAAGGAACACATTCACCCCGGCAACACCGACTTCATCGCCGGCGACAAGATCAAGCGCCCACCCAGTGGTGGGGGCGGCTCGGGCGGCCAGGCCAGCAACAGCGGCGAAGGCGAGGATGACTTCGTCTTCAATCTGTCACGCGAGGAATTCTTGGAATTCTTCTTCGAGGACCTGGCCCTGCCCGACCTGGTCAAGACCCAACTGGCCACCAACGTGGAGTTTCAGAAGGTGCGCGCCGGCTACAGCCGCGACGGCGTCCCTACCAACATCAATGTGGTGCGCTCGCTGCGCGGCGCCCTGGCACGGCGCATCGCCCTGCGCGGCCCCCATCTCGGCCGCCTGCGGGAGGCGCAGGAGGAACTGGACGCACTGCTCAGGGAGGGCCGCGATGACGAGGCCGCCCACAGCCGCGCTGCCATGCTCGAAGAAGAGATCCGCGAGTTGCGGCGCCGCATCAAGGCTGTACCCTTCATCGACACCTTCGACCTGCGCTACAACAACAGGATCAACATCCCCAAGCCCACGGCCCAGGCGGTGATGTTCTGCCTGATGGACGTCTCGGGCTCCATGGACGAGGAACGCAAGGACATCGCCAAGCGCTTCTTCATCCTGCTCTATCTGTTCCTGACCCGCAGCTATGAACGCATCGATGTGGTCTACATTCGCCATCACACCACCGCCAAGGAAGTGGACGAGGACGAATTCTTCCATTCCCGGGAAACCGGGGGCACCGTGGTGTCCAGCGCCCTGGACCTGATGCACGATGTCATCCGCGAACGCTATCCCACCGGCGACTGGAACATCTATGCCGCCCAGGCCTCGGACGGCGACAACTGGAACGACGACTCCCCCAAGTGCCGCGAGTTGCTTGCTGAAAAGATCATGCCGCTGCTGCAGTACTATGCCTATGTGGAGATCACCCCCGATGAGCACCAGCGCCTGTGGCATGAATATCTGACCGTCAAACAGCAGTGCCGCAACTTCGCCATGCAGCGCATCGACGGCCTGGAGGACATCTACCCAGTATTCCGCAAACTATTCCGGAAGAAAGAGGCATGAAGAAACAACACATCTCCGACAGCTCGGAGTGGACCTTCGAACTGATCGAACGCTACGATGCAGAGATCGCCCGCGTCGCTGCCGGTTTCGGCCTCGACACCTACCCCAACCAGATCGAGGTCATCAGTTCCGAGCAGATGATGGATGCCTATTCCTCGGTGGGCATGCCGGTGGGCTACCACCACTGGTCCTATGGCAAACAATTCCTGGGGGTAGAGCAGCGCTACAAACGCGGTCAGATGGGGCTGGCCTATGAGATCGTCATCAACTCCAACCCCTGCATCGCCTATCTCATGGAGGAAAATACCATGATGATGCAGGCCCTGGTGCTGGCCCATGCCGCCTACGGCCATAACTCCTTCTTCAAGAACAACTATCTGTTCCGCACCTGGACCAATGCCGACGCCATCATCGACTACCTGATCTTCGCCAGAAACTATGTCGCCGACTGCGAGCAGCGCTATGGCGAGGAAGCGGTGGAACTGATGCTCGACTCCTGCCATGCCCTGATGAACTACGGGGTGGACCGCTATAAGCGCCCACCACGGCTGTCGGCCCGTGAGGAACAGGCTCGCCAGAAGGAACGTGAGTCCTATTTGCAGTCGCAGGTCAATGACCTGTGGCGCACCATCCCCTTCCGTGAGAAGAGCCGGGACGACAGGGCGGCACAGCGCTTACCCGCCGAGCCCCAGGAAAACCTGCTCTATTTCATCGAAAAAAACGCCCCGCTGCTGGAACCCTGGCAGCGCGAGATCGTGCGCATCGTGCGCAAGATCGCCCAGTATTTCTATCCCCAGCGTCAGACCCAGGTCATGAACGAGGGCTGGGCCACCTTCTGGCACTACACCATTCTCAACCGACTCTATGACGAAGGACTGGTGAGCGACGGCTTCATGATGGAGTTTCTCCAGGCCCACACCAACGTCATCTACCAGCCCCCCTTCGACAGTGAATATTACAGCGGCATCAATCCCTATGCCCTGGGCTTTGCCATGATGAGCGATATCCGGCGTATCTGCGAACGGCCCGACGAAGAAGACCGCAGCTGGTTCCCCGACATCGCCGGCAGCGACTGGTGCCAGACCCTAGATTTCGCCATGCGCAACTTCAAGGATGAAAGCTTCATCGCCCAGTATCTGTCGCCGCGACTGATCCGCGAATTGCGCCTGTTCGCGGTATTGGACGACGACCGCAAGCGCAAGCTGGAGGTCACCGCCATCCATGACGACGCCGGCTACCGCTATATCCGCCAGGCGCTGGCGGATCAATACAATCTGGGCAGCAACGAACCCAATATCCAGGTCCATGAGGTCAATATCCGCGGCGACCGCTCCCTCACCCTGCGCCACAGTCAGTACCACCGCCGCCCCCTGCACAAGACAGCCGACGAGGTGCTGAAACACATGGCTCGGTTGTGGGGATTCACGGTGCGCCTGGAGAGTATCGACCAGGAAGGCAGGGTGCAGCGCAGCTACGAATGCGTGGTGGAACGGTGAGCCCCGCTACAGGGAGAAGACGGCTTCCTTATGGTGGCTGTAGCACTTGGGGCAGATATGCTTGTTTTTCGAGGTAACGATCCAGCCATGTTCCGCGATTTCCTCCGGCCCGCCCTCCACCCAGGCACAGTGATCGCCGGCACGGCGCCCACTCTGTCCGTCACGCGGCTTGCTGCGCCGGTCCAGTTGCTGAACACAGTGCGGATTACAGACATCGCAAAAGGTAAAGGTTCTCGTCGTCATCGGTATTCGACCCCCCACACTATTTATCGTCAGTTTCATGGATTGTCTGAACATCACGGCGTGCTGCGACGTGGTGGCGCGGCGATCCCCAGATTTTTCTACTATTCAATCTGCCGCAAGAGGTGATGATGAACGCCATCGACAAAATGGTCCAGCTGGCCCGCCTGGACGAGGTCTTCCAGGAAAATATCGACAATTGCAGCAAGGAACAGCTGGCCGATTGCGCCCGCCTGCTGGCCATCAATCTCGCCCGCTACCGCCACAGGTTTGGCCGCCTGCCCACCCCGGAGACCGGCAGGCTGCTCAATAGCGACAATATGGATCCGCAGACGACGTCTCTGTTTGCCGACGGCATGCTGCAGTGCACGCTGGCCCTGGCCCAGGCCATGGGACGCAAGGATGTCATCGATGAAATCCGGGAGATCGTGGAATTCAACACGGATTCCCCCCTGGACATGGACACCATGGTGGAGAGCTATCAGGGCAATCCTCATTTCGGCAGCGACCGCCTGTTCTATCACTCCGCACTGGCGGGCAAGGATGATGGCTGGTATTTCACGGTACGCGGCGGAGAAGTCCACGGCCCCTTCCCCGACAAGGCAGCGGCTCACCAGGCCCTCGATGAGTTGGTGAGCGAATTCCAGGCCAAGGGAGAGACCGGGGATCGGTGACAACCGCCACTTGCAGTGCTTTTCACCGGCGCCCCGACGATCGGTTATACTGGCATCTCTAGCGCACCCGCAGAGGACCTGCCCATGCCAGCAGACATCGATCCCATCCCAGGACAGTGGTATCAGCCCCTGGACAAAGGCCAGGAGTTTCAGGTCGTGGCCGTGGACGAGGCCAGCGGCGTCATCGAAATGCAGCACTATGACGGCGACGTGGAAGAACTGGGCATGGATGAGTGGCGCCAGCTGGAGGTGGAGCCCGTGGAGCCCCCCGAAGACTGGACCGGACCCATGGACCGCATCGAGCCCGATGAACTGGGGCTGTCTGACGATGCCATGAGTGAGCAGGACTGGAGCGAACCCCTGCAGGAAATCAGAAACGAGCCGCCCCTGCCGATACCCAGCACTGAGACAGAAGAGCAGGAGGAAGGCGACGACGAATGGGGTGAGGGCCGCCTGGAAGAGGAACTGCGCCCCATCGACTAGGGCCCGTTGTCCAACTCCAGCAGCTCTGCATTGCCCCCCAGCGCCGCCGTATTCACTGCTCTACTCTGCTCGCTGGCGAAGCGCAACAGGTAGTGGGGACCGCCCGCCTTGGGACCGGTGCCGGAAAGCCCCTCGCCGCCAAAGGGCTGCACGCCCACCACCGCCCCGATCATATTCCTGTTGACATAGACATTGCCGGCCCGCACCCGCGCGCAGATGTGGTTCGCAGTCTCATCGATGCGGCTGTGAATGCCCAGGGTCAGGCCGTAGCTTGTGCCGTTGACGGCATCAATCACCGCATCCAGGTGCCCGGCCCCATAGCGGATCACATGGAGAACGGGGCCGAACACCTCGCCCCGCAGCTGCCCGAGGCTGTCGATCTCATAGGCCCGCGGGGCGAAGAAACAGCCTGACGTCGCCGCCTTCGGCAAGGGCGCCTCCCCGATCAGGCGCCCCTCCCGCGCCATGCGCGCCACATGGCTGTCGAGGGCGCGGCGCGCCTGCTCGTCGATCAAGGGCCCCACGTCACTGGCCAGCAGGGCCGGATCCCCCACCCGCAACTCTGCCAGGGCGCCAGCCAACAACTCCAGCACCCGCGGCGCGATCTCATCCTGCAGGAACAACACCCGCAGGGCGGAACAACGCTGGCCGGCGCTGTTGAAGGCGGACTGCAGGACATCCGTCACCACCTGTTCGGGAAGGGCCGAACTGTCCACGATCATGCAATTCTGGCCCCCGGTCTCGGCGATGAGGGCGGCGATGGGCGCCGCGCGCGCGGCCAGGGCGCGGTTGATATGCCAGGCCGTTTCCGTGGAACCGGTGAAGGCGACACCGGCCAGGCGCCCATCCGCCACCAGCCGGGCGCCCACAGTGGCGCCGCCGCCCGGCAACAGCTGCAGCACCTCGCCGGGCACCCCCGCCTCGTGGAACAAGGCCACGGCGTGCGCCGCCACCAGGGGCGTCTGGTGGGCGGGCTTGGCGAGCACGGTATTGCCGGCCGCCAGGGCGGCCGCCACCTGGCCGCTAAAAATGGCCAGGGGAAAATTCCAGGGACTGATGCAGGCGAACACGCCGCGCCCGCGCATCGTCAGGCGGTTGTCCTCACCCGCCGGCCCCGGCAGCACCACGGGGCGGGCGAACTGGCAGCGCGCCAGGCCGGCATAATAACGGCAGTAATCCACCGCCTCGCGCAGTTCCGCTACGGCATCGGGCACGGTGCGCCCCCCCTCGCGCACGCACAGCGCCATCAGGGCGGCGCCGCGGACCTCCATGAGATCGGCAGCCCGTTCCAGGCAGGCGGCCCGCTCCTCGGCCGCAGTGGCGCACCACTGGGGAAAGGCCTCCAGGGCCACCGCCAGGGCCTGCTCCACCAGGGCCTCGTCCGCCTCCTCCACCATGCCGACGATGCGCTCCCGGCAGGCAGGATCGCGGATCTCCCGGGCCGCGCCGCCCAGGGCGGCCCCCGCCACCAGGGGGCGGGCATGCCAGGGTGCCTCCAGGGCGGCCGCCATCTCCCGACCCAGCGCCTCCAGTGCCGTCCTGTCGTGGAGATTGCGACCCCGTGAATTGCGCCGTTCGCTGCCATAGAGATCCGCCGGCAGGGGAATGTGCGGATGGGGAATCAGCGCCAGCCCCCTGATGCGCTCCACGGGATCTTTGATGATCTCCGCCACCGGCACGGCCTCATCGACGATGCGGTTCACAAAAGAGGTGTTGGCGCCGTTTTCCAGCAGGCGCCGCACCAGATAGGGCAGCAGCACTTCATAACCACCCACCGGCGCATAGACGCGACAGGGGATGGATTGGGCCTCCGGCATCTCGGCGAGGGTCTCGTAGAGCGCTTCCCCCATGCCATGGAGGCGCTGAAACTCGTAGCGCCGCCCGCTGCCTGCCATCTCCAGCAGCCATGCCACGGTGTGGGCATTGTGGGTGGCGAACTGGGGATAGAAGGCCTCCCCCAGATCGAGGACGCGGCGGGCACAAGCGAGATAGGAGACGTCGGTGGCCGCCTTGCGGGTAAACACCGGATAGCCGTCCAGGCCTCGCTCCTGGGCACGCTTGATCTCGGCATCCCAGTAGGCCCCCTTCACCAGGCGCAGAGGGATGCGGCGACGCCGTTGCGCTGCCAACCGTGCCAGCCACTCAATCACCGGCAGGGCGCGCTTCTGATAGGCCTGCACCGCCAGCCCCAGCCCCTCCCAACTCGCCAGTTCCTCGCGGCCATGGACGAACTCGAACAGGTCCAGCGTGATATCCAGGCGCTCCGCCTCCTCGGCATCGATGGTAAGACCGATGCCCGCCTCCTGCGCCAGACGCGCCAGGGTCAAGAGTCGCGGCGCCAGTTCCTCCATGAGGCGCTGGTGCTGGAAGGATTCAAAACGGGGATGGAGGGCGGACAGCTTCACCGAGACGCCCGGTGCGGCAAAGACATCCTCCCCGCCCTGCCCTGCCAAGGCCTCTATGGCCCGGACATAGGACTGAAAATAGCGCTCGGCATCCGCCATGGTGAGGGCCGCCTCCCCCAGCATGTCGAAGGAATAGCGCCAGCGACGGTTGTCCGCCTCGCGGCTGCGCGCCAGCGCCTCCTCCATGGTGCGCCCCATGACGAACTGATGGGCAATGATGCGCATGGCCTGGCGCAGTGCCATGCGAATGAAGGGCTCGCCGCTGCGTGCGGCCAGGCGGCCGAGCAAGGCCAGGGGATCCTTGCGGGCGCCCTCCTCCAACTCCACCATGCGCCCGGTCAGCATCAGCCCCCAGGTGCCGGCATTCACCAGCAGGGGGCGGCCATGTCCCAGGTGGCGGCGCCAGTCGCCGTGGGTCAATTTGTCGCGGATCAGGCGGTCGGCGGTGGCGCTGTCGGGAATGCGCAGCAGGGCCTCCGCCAGGCACATCAGCACCACGCCTTCCTCAGAGGACAGGTCGTACTCGTGCATGAAGCCATCCAGCCCGCCCCGCGCCAGGCGCCTGGCGCGCACTGCCTCCACCAGTTGCCCGGCACGTTGCGCCACGCGCCCTTTGGCACCGGCATCGAGTTCGGCAAGCGGCAGCAGACGCTGGATGGTCGCTGCCTCGTCCGCCAGCCAGGCAGCGCTGATGTCCTCGCGCAGGGGCGGATGCCCGCCACTGGCGGTGCTGGAGAAGATCATCGCATCCGGCCCCTTCATGGGCCGATTATAACCAGCCTGATGGTGGATTACGCCACACGCTAGAGCCTCTGGTGGGCGGTGCCCACCAAATAACCCTCTGTCCTCAAGAAGACTCCTACCTCAACTCGCTGATGGCCAGGGCATAGGGCCCGAGATCGGCGACGAAGGGCGAGCCCGCCACGCGCTGCAGGCCGCCGCTGCGGGGATCGATGGTGTAGGCGGAGATGTTACCGCTGGCGTTGTTGGCCACGTAAAGATAGCGCGACTCGCGGTCCACCACCACGGCGTAGGGATACAACTCAGCGCTGAAGGGGGAACCGGAGATCTTGCTCAAGCGGCCGCTGCCGCCGTCGAGCCGGAAGGCCGAGACATCATGACTGCCCCAGTTGGCGACATAGACAAAACGGCCGCTGCCATCGACGGTGACGGAATAGGGCTGGATGCCGGCGGCGAAGGGCGAACCGGGCACTTTCTGCAGGGCGCCGTCGGCAGCGATACGGAAGGCGGAGACGGTGGTGGCGCCATAGTTGGCCGCATAGGCGTAGCGGCTGTCCGGGGAAATGGTCACATAGATGGGATGCTCATCGGTGGCCGCCGCTATGCCTACCGGCGTCAGGGCACCGCTTTCCTGATCCACCCGGTAACTGCTGACGGTATTGGAATTGAAATTGGAGACATAGGCAAAACGGCCGTTGGGCGCGACGATCACCGCGATGGGATGGGCTCCGGTGGGCGCGGCCTTGCCGCTGTCCGCCAGGGCACCGCTGGCGGGATCCACGCGGTAGGCACTGACCGTATTGTCATCCTCGTTGGTCACATAGACGAAGCGGCCATCGGGACTGACGATGATGGCATCGGGATAGTGGCCGGCAGCGAAGGGCGAGCCGGGGATCTCCTCCAGGCGCCCGCTGTCCGCCGCTACCCGGAACGCCGAGACGCTGTCCGCCCCCTGGTTGGTGACATAGACGAAACGGCCGTCGGGGGATACCGCCACGGAGACGGGAAAGGCGCCGGTCTTGTAAGGGGAACCGGGCACCGGCTGCAATTCGCCACTGCTGCGATCCACGCGATAGACAGTGAGATCGTCCGCCGCCTGATTTGCCGAATAGATGAACTCCCGGTCGGGGCTGCTCTGCAAGGACTGGGACGGCTTTTTGGCCGCCTGCGCAGTGAAGGCCGGCAACAATATCAGGGCACTCAGCAGTGTGATGGAGAGCCACTGGATAAGACGGGAAAAGAAATGCTGATTGATGGACATACTCACCCTCCCTTGTTTGCGGACGCCACCAGGCGCCCTGTT
>CAYRLE010000026.1:0-13962 GCA_964425105.1 uncultured Gammaproteobacteria bacterium
TCCTGGAGGAGATCTGCGCCCATGGCGAGGCGCAGGAGTCCTGAAGGCAGGGCCCGTATGCAGGACGCCGCACCACCACATCACTGACGCTGGTAATAGGCGCCGTTCTTGGGGAAGATCAGACGGGAATGATCGGGGCTGATGTCAAAACTGACCTGCAACAGCCGGGTGGACAGGGCCAGTTCGAGATCCAGGCGCTCTCCACGAATATGATACTTGCCGGGGACCTCCCTGCCATCCACAGTCTGCACCAGGACACTGCCGTCTTCACGGAACAACAGCACGTCTTCATCGTCGGCGTCCGGATTGTAGGCCAGTTCCCAGCGGCCCAGCAGCCAGGCATTGTCATTGCTTGCCGGGTCGCTGCAGGCAGCGAGCACCAGCAGCGCCAGGGTCAACAGGAGCGTGCCTGCGGTTCTTTGCATAGGATATTCTCTCAGTCTCTGCGGAACAGCGCCATTATGCCGCATCAGAAACCGCTGGCATAGACAGCATCGCGGGTCAGGAGGCCAGCAAATGCTGGGTGCTGGTGATCTGTTCCCGCGCCTTCTTGAGAATGGTGATGCTGAGTTCCGCTGTCAGATTGCCTCCCGCCAGCTTGCCGAATGCCGCCACCTCATAGAGGTTCGGCGCCTGGAGCATGGCCGGCGTACCGATAAAGCTGTGCAGTTGGGCTGCCAGCACCACATCGCAGTAATCGGGTTGCGCAGCGGGATTGCGCTCCCAGCATTCCGCCTCGCGGGCCGCATCGATATAGTCGGCGCCAAAACCCCACATTTTCAGTACTTCTTCACCCACGCGGGCGCGCAGGCTGCGGATGGCACGTTCCAGATCTGCTGCTTCCGGCAGGCGGTTGGGATATTTGTTGGCATAACTGATCACTACCAGCGAGCCGGCGTCGTGCAGCAGGCCGATCAGAAAGGCCTTTTCTGGATTGAGGCCGGGCGTCAGATGGCTCAGTACGTTGCTGATGGCCGCGATCTCCAGACTATGCTGCCACAATGCCTCCATGCGCTCCTGGTAATGGCTCCTGCGGCAGGTAAAAAGGTCTTTCATGGCCAGACGCATCACCAGCAGACGGGTGACATCGAGACCGATGCGCAGGACGGCCTCCTTGCACGATACAACCGGCTTCTGAACCTGAAACAGGGCGCTGTTGGCCACCTTGACCACCTTGGCAGCAATGGCAGGGTCTGATTTGATGAGCCGGACTATTTCCCCGATATCGAGTGCGTCGTCTTCCATCATGGCACTGATCCGGGAGGCCACATCGGGCAAGGTCGGCAACCCCAGCTTACGTTCAGCCAACTCATGAAAGATATCATAGAGCAGTTCGTCATCACGGCACCCATCCAGGGGAGCGATCTCATTGATGGAGTAGGCATGATCCCGGCTGCCTCCCGACACGACACCTGACAACAGTTCGTTGCGAATCACCAACAGTTTTGCCGCTGTCAGGGTGGTGGCGGTATATTTCCGGGGGCGCAGGTTGGAGAGCGGATTGCGCGCCGCCTCACTCCCACCCTCCACGATCAGCTGACTGCCATCGTCGGCCGTCAGCCTGACACGGCCCTCCATCAGGTAATAGGCCCATTCATCACGGCCGCCACAACTAAACAGGCAATGCTTCTTCGCCACCTCCTGGATACCGGCATTGGCCTCCAGTACGAACAACTCGTCCTCGTCGAGGCCGCCCAGGGGGTGAAAAGCGGCCAGCATAGGGGCGTCTATTCTGGGCTTGTTATTATTGTTATGGGCATCACGGATCAGCATCTTATCCTTCCTTTCATCAATTTCCCCGGCGCCATGACAGCACATATCATTTTATCGGCAGGCGAGATTTTTCTTCCATGGCCATGCAGGCAAGTGACATTCCAATCAGGAATTGGTATCATAATCAGTTCGTTACTTTCCATGACCGTCCACATGGGCAGCATGCCATGGAAATTGCTCCGGCAGCCGAGGGGAACAATGTCGGCATTTGCTGATCTATATGATCATCCTGAGTCCCATTCCGGCAGGTCACATGCTGCGGCCATCCCCGGCACGGCATCCCCAGATAGCGTGAACCAGTTGACCCCATGAGAAAATTTCTTCGCACTCCCCTTCTCGCCAGCGCCCTGTTGCTGCTCACCCTGAGCAGCGGCTGCATGCATGAACTGGACAAGCTGAAAGGCGCGCCTCCCCCTCAGCCGCAGGGACTGGAAGTGCTGGGCGTGGACGGAGCGGTCCGGATATCCTGGGATGCCCCTGCAATCAACGTAGCCCATGACCTCTACTTCACCCCCGAGGGTGGCGAAGAAGACATCATCGAGAACATCACCAACCCTTACATCCACCAGGGGCTGACCAATGGCGTGCTCTACACCTACCAGCTGGTGGCCCGCAACAGCGTCGGGGAAAGCCCGCGCACCCCTCCGCTGTCCGCGATGCCCGTGGTCTTCACCTGGCAGGAGCCATGGACCGTGGTGGTAACGGGAGGCAACTTCCCCCTCTGCAAGGAGGACGGCGCCACCGATCAGTGCCTGATGATCTCCGAGACCCCCAACAACTGGTACACCAGCCGCTGGCACAGCGGTCCCAAGCTCAATGCCGCCCTCGAGCAGCCGCTCACTTATCTCAAACTTTTCAAGAACTTTGACATGACCGTCGGCGACACCACCTATACCATGGGAGGCAGCAACGGTCTCAATATGAGGGTGGAGAATCTCCAGCCGGCGTTCGTGGAAGTCCGCGACCTCAATATCCCCGTCACTGCCTTCTCAGATCTGTTCATTCGCGCCCACGAGACCGTCCTCACCGACAGCCTGGCCTACACCTATATCGAAATCGCACCCACCACCTTCGTCAGTGGCAATACCTGCCTGGGCAGGAAGGTGCGCTATATCCTCGCCACCGGCAGCGACCAGGCGGTCGCCAGCATCCCGCCAGAGGCAGGGCTCAAGATCGTGGAACTGGGTAAGATCGGCAATTTCTTCCGCCACAACATCTTTGCCGATCTCGACTGCGCCGACTCCGCCTATGCCATCGGCACCCTGCGCCTGGGCATAGAGGGGGCGGCGAGCGACAACAACTGGGCGCGTTTCGACACCATCGGCCTCATTGGACCGCCACTTACCTGAGAACCATCTAACTGCCTGCCTCGCTTGACCTTTCGCGGCGTTCTGTTTAGGGTCCTGCTAATTCATAACAGCCGCAGGGGGGAACGAGGTGAGCCAGAGAGATTTGGACGAAGCGCTGCAGAATGCTGTCCGCCAGCAGGCCCTCCAGGTCCATTACCAGCCCATCATCTCCCTGCGCAATGGCAGCATCACAGGCTTCGAGGCCCTTGCCCGCTGGCGCCATGAGGGGCGGGAAATCCCTCCCAGCCGCTTCATTCAACTTGCCGAACAAAGCGGGCTGATCATCAGCGTGGACGATCTCATTCTGCGCAGCGCCTGCCGGCAACTGCGGCGCTGGCAACTGGCAGGACTGGTGTCCCCCGAGCATTTCGTCAGTGTCAACCTGTCGGGCCGGGAACTGCAGGAAGCCGACTTTACCCGCCGCATCCAGGGCATCCTCTCCGACAACGGGCTGGCAGGCCGCAATCTGCATCTGGAAATCGCCAGCAGCGCCGCCCTCGGCGAGGCTGACATCGCCGACGCCCCACTGGCCCAGCTGCATGCCCTGGGGGTGGTGTGCTCCGTAGACGATTTCGGCCAGGAGGCCACGACGATGCATGGACTGACCCGCCTGCCCGTCGACATCCTGAAAATCGGCGGTGCCGCCACGGCCCTGGGCGATGAAGCCCTGCGCCAACTCATCGCCCTGGCCCACCAGCAGGGCATCCCTGTTATCGCCGAAGGCGTGGAAGACGAATCTTTCCTGCGCCGCCTGCTCCAGCTGCATTGCGAATATGCCCAGGGATATTATTTTTCTCCGCCCGTGGATGCCCTGCAGGCAGGACGCATGCTCGCCGGCGACCCGCGCTGGCAAAGAGTCCTGCACTGACCCCGCCGGCAAACACAAGATGGCGATAAGCCCCTGATCTGAAAACAATAACAAGACAAGAATCGGTAACGCTTTGTGTTATAATCGAGCTTGCGCCTGCGAAACAGCAGGCGTTATATGCTCACAAACCCCCGCAACCGAACCCCATGCAAGCCAGCAAAAAGCTCATCAGAAATAGCGGGTTGCTACGGGCGGCGATCCTGGTCGCCGCCCTCTTTCTGCCTGCGCTGGCTTTTGCCTTCAGCTATACCGTCAACAGCACCGTGGATGCCGTGGATGCCGATGCCGCAGATGGCCTGTGTGCCGATGCCGCAGGAAACTGCACCCTGCGCGCCGCAGTCCAGCAGGCCAATGCCTGGCCCGGCAGCGATTACATCGTGCTGCCTGCCGGCACCTTCACCCTCACCCTCAACGGCAATGACGATGTCGCTGCCAGCGGCGATCTGGATATCCTGGAAAGCCTGATCATCACCGGCAGCGGAACTGCCAGCACCATCATCGACGGCGCCGCGCAGGACCGCCTGTTCCAGGTCTTCGGCGGCACTACGGTCACCTTCGAGGGCCTGACCCTGCAGAACGGGCTCAGCGACGGCAACGGCGGCGCCATCTTCAATGAAGGCAGTTTGACCCTGCGCAAGGTGCTGCTGCGCAACAACAGCAACACCTTGTTTCTCAGCCAGGGGGGCGGCGCCATCTTCAGCAGCGGGCCCAATGGCGCCCTCGTCCTCGACCGGGTCACCCTGGAGAACAACAGCACGCAAGCCAGCGGCGGCGCCATCAACGTGGCCAACGGCAGCATCACCATCGATAACAGCGTCTTCAGCGGCAATACCGCACTGCTCAACGGTGGCGCCCTGAATTTCAACGGCGGCGTCAGCGCCGCCATCAACAACAGCACCTTGAACGGCAACAGCGCCACCGGCAGCGGTGGCATCAACGGCCTGGGCGGCGCCATCTTCAATTTTGCGGAATTGACCATCAACGGCAGCACCTTGAGCGGCAACAGCGCCCTCTTTGGCGGCGCCATCTATGACGAGGGTGGTCAATCCGGCCCTACCGGCGGCACCACCCTGACCATCAATAACTCCACCATCAGCGGCAACAGCGCCACCGCCACCGCCACCGATGGCGGGGGCGGCGTCTTCATCAGCAACATCGCCGCCTTCAACAACACCACCATCACCCGCAATACAGCGGCCCTCAGCGGCGGCGGCATCGCCATGGACGCCGCCGGCAACCCCCAGAACCAGGGTTTTCTCGACCTGCAGAACTCCATCGTCGCCGAACAAAGTGCTGGCGGCGACTGCAGCGGCAGCGCCAACATCAGCTCCCTGGGCTTCAACCTGGACAGCGACAGCAGCTGCAATCTGGGCGCAGCCACCGACCTGCCGGGAACAGCCGCCAACATGGAGGCCATGCTGGCGGCCAACGGTGGCGCCACGGCCACCCATGCACTGCTGGCCAGCAGCCCCGCCATCGACGCCGTCACCAGCGGCTGCGACAACACCTTCAAGGATCAGCGCGGCGTCCAGCGCGCCAATGGCACCACCAGCGGCAGCGCCTGCGACATCGGCGCCTATGAATTCACCAGCCTGGAGGCCACCTGGGCCGACCTCGAGATCTCGGTAGAAGACACCCCGGACCCGGTGCTGACAAATGGCAGCTTCAGCTATCTCATCACGGTGACCAACCATGGTCCCGCCAATGCCACCAATGTCACCCTCAGCGACAGCCTGCTGACAGCGGGCATCGATGGCGTCAACCTCGGCCCCCTGGCCGCCGGCGCCAGCACCAGCCTCAGCGTCGCCACCACGGCCCCGGCCAGCAGTGGCCCCCTCACCAACACCATCAGCGTCGCCGCCAGTGAAACCGACCAGGTCAGCGCCAACAACAATGCCACGGTGGTCACCCGCGTGGTGAACAACACCGACCTGATGGTCGCCACCACCGCCACCACCACCATCAACAACACTACGTCCCCCGTGCTCCCCGGGGATACCGTGGTGGCGGGTTTTCCCGTCACCTACACGCTCACCATCAGCAACAATGGCGCCGTGGCGGACAATGCCCTGCTCACCAACGACCTGCCCGCCAATGTGGTGCTGCAGTCCCTCAACTCCAGCAACTGCACTATTCTCAACAGCAGCCGTTTCACCTGCAAGCTGGGCAACCTCGCCAGCGGCGGCGCGGCCACCATTACCTTCGTGGTCGTCCCCCAGGCCACGGGCGCGGTGGCCAATGTGGCCTATGTCAACTTCACCGGCGTCGACGCCACCCCGGCCAGTGACAGTTTTCCCATCACGGTGATCACCCAGGCGGACCTTTCCGTCACCCTCTCCGGCTCTCCCGCCCAGGTCGATGAAGGGGCGGACCTGGCCTATACCGCCCAGGTCACCAACGGCGGGCCGTCTCCGGCCAGCAACGTGGTGCTGACAATCACGCTGGATGGCAACACCAGTCTGAAGAACATCTCCGCAGCGCCAGAATGGAGTTGCAGCGGGACCGCCACCATCACCTGCACCCTGGCCACCCTGGCGGCCGGTGTCGATCAATCCGTGGTCGTCTTCGTCACACCGCAAACGGGCAGTGCCGGCGCCACGCTCACCGCCACGGCCAATGTCAGTGGCGATGACAGCGACCCCGACGGCAGCAACAATGACACCAGCGCCAGCACTACGGTCACAGCCCAGCCGGTTCCCGTTTCCGATCTGCTGCTGACCATGAGTGACACGCCCGACCCGGTCTTTGTCGGCGACCGCCTGCGCTACACCGTCACCGTCACCAACAACGGCCCCGATGACGCCGCCAATGTCACCGTTACCGCCACCCTGCCCAGCAGTGCCGCCTTTCTCGACGCCAACGCTGGCTGCACGGCCTCCAGCAACAACACCGTGGACTGCAACCTTGGCGCTCTGATCAAGAACACCAGCGCCAGCGTCAACATCGACGTGCGGCCCGATGTCGTCGGCACCATCACCGCGCGGGCAGTGGTGACCGGCGGCAACGATCCCGACAGCAGCAACAATACGACGACCGAGGACAGTACGGTTCAGACTCGACCTACGGGCGTCAACGACAGTAATAGCGGGCTTTCCAAGGGCAGCGGCGCCTGTTTCATCGCCACCGCAGCCTACGGCAGCTACCTGGACCCCCACGTCATGGTGCTGCGCCGCTTCCGTGACGACTACCTGCTCACCAATGCACCCGGCCGCGCCCTGGTGGCCTTCTACTACCGTCATTCCCCGCCGCTGGCCGATTTCATCCGCCGTCACGACAGCCTGCGCACCCTGACCCGCTGGGCCCTCACCCCGCTGGTCTATGGCGTCGAATATCCCCTGCCCGCCACCCTGCTGCTGGCCCTGGCACTGGGCGCCGCCACCCGCAGGCGACAGGCCCGCCGCTAGCCGTCGCCGCGGCATGAAGCAAGGGGGTGACTGGGAAAGCCGCTATGCCGGCTGCGCCTGCCTCTTCGGCAACGACCCCAGCCCCCTGCTCACCGCCTACCGCCAGTTGCTGCAAGCCGGCATGGAGGCCCTGGCCATAGGCGACGGCGAGGGCCGCAACGGCGTCTGGCTGGCGGCCCAGGGTCTGCGCGTACTGTCTCTCGACATCTCCGCCACTGCCCTGCGGCGCGCCGCGGCGCGCGCTCAGCAACAGGGGCTGGCCATCGACACCCTGTGCTGTGATGCCCTGCAATGGGAGTGGCCATGCCAGACCTTCGACGTCGTCACCCTGATTTTCGTCCACCTGCCGCCCCCCCAGCGCCACCACCTCCACCGCCTCATGCAACAGGCCCTGCGCCCCGGCGGGCTGATTTTCATCGAGGCCTATCACCAAGACCAGCTGCAGTGCGCCAGCGGCGGCCCCTCCAACCCTGAGGTGCTCTACACCCTGGACATCCTGCGCCAGGACTTCGCGGGACTGGAAATCCTGACCCTGGAGAAGACCACCACCCGGGTGATGATGGAGGGCAGCGACCGGGGCAGCGGTGCGGTGGTCCAGTTGGTAGCCCGCAGCTGAGGGGCTGCACACCGGGTCTTGAACTGGATCTTGGTGGGCGGCGCCCACCCAACTCACCTCCTTGTAGGCGCCGCCCACCAAACCATGCTGATTTCCCCGACCAGGGAGCCGGTAAAGACACCCCCTTGCCATGCCCGGATAGATCCGTATAATCAATATATTCATACATCGTTATATTATGATATGCAGAACTTCGAAAAAGAAAACCTGCTGGCGGCCGCCGAGGGCCTGCGGGCCATCGCCCACCCCCTGCGCCTGGCCATCCTCTGCGAACTTTCGGAAGGGCCGCTCAATGTCAGCGAACTGCTCGCCCTCACCGGGGTGACCCAGCCCAACCTCTCCCAACACCTCGCCAAACTGCGTATGCTGGGCATCCTGCAATGCGAGCGGCGCAGTCAGCACATCTATTACCGTCTGGCCGATCCAGCCTTCATGGGGATCGTCAACGCCCTAAAATCCGTATATTGTCCCCAGCAAGGAACCCAAACCCGCAAGGAGACCCAAGCATGACCCGCCGCCAGCTGTTGATGACCGCTTTTGTGCTCCTGCTCGCCGGCGCCTGCGCCCGGGAGGACATCTCCCCGCAGGCCACGGACGGTGAACAGCTGAGCGCCGAACTGCTCACTGTCGCCCCCGAGGAGATCCCCGAGACCTATACCACCACCGGCACCCTGATCGCCGACGACCGGGTGGAAATCGCCTCGCGGCTCATGGGCTTCATTCGCAACCTGCGCGTCAGGGAGGGCAGCAAGGTGAAGAAAGGCCAGCTGCTGCTGACCATCGACCCCACCGAGATCGAGGCCCAACTCTCCGAGGCCCGTGCGCGCCTGGCCCAGGCCCAGGCACGTTTCAACGAGATAGAGGCGGATTACAAGCGTTACAAGAAGCTCTTCGAACAGCATCTTATTCCCGCCAGCCAGTTTCAGAAGTCCGAACTGGCGCTGCAGGTGGCGCGTGAGGACCTGCGTGTCGCCCAGGCCAACCTGCGGCGGGTGGAGGTGCAGCTGCAATATGCGGAGATCCGCTCCCCGGTGGACGGCGTGGTGGTGGAAAAACTCAAGCAGGCCGGCGACATCGCCAACCCCGGGGCACCCATCCTGACCATCGAGAACCCCGCCAACATCGTCCTCAAGACCTTCATCCGCGAGGATCATGTGCGCAATGTTCAGGTAGGCGACCGCCTGGCGATCATCGTGGACGCCGCCAAGCTCAGGACCGTGGGCACCGTTACCCAGGTGGTGCCAGCCGGTGACCCCGCCACCCACAGCTACCTGGTCAAGGCAACGCTGGAAGAGACCCGCGGCGTGCGCATCGGTATGTTCGCCCGTGCCGAGTTTCTCATCGGCAGCAAATGGGGCATCCTGATCCCGGCAGAGGCCATCGTGCGCCGTGCCGATCTGCCCGGGATCTACATCGTGGACGAGGACGGCATCGCCCATTTCCGCATGCTGCGCACCGGCCGGCAGCTGGACGGGCGCGTGGAAATCCTCGCCGGCCTCAAGGGTGGCGAGCGCATCGTGCTGCGTGCCGAAGCCCCGGTGCACAGCGGTGACCGGATCATTGCCGCCCACGGCAAGGAGGCCAGCGCACCATCATGAACCAGCGCCTCAACATCGCCGGCCGCGTGGGCAAGGCAGCCATGCAATCCTACGTCACGCCCACCGCCTGCCTGCTGATCTCGCTGTTCGGCCTGGTGGCGCTGTTCATCACGCCCCGCGAGGAAAACCCCCAGATCGACGTCCCCGCCGCCAATGTCTTCGTGCGCATGCCGGGGGCCACGCCCGAGGAAATCCTCAACCTGGTGGTGCGCCCCCTGGAGATGGTGCTCCAGGAGATGCCCGGCGTGGACCACAGCTACGGCCTGGCCAGCGACTCTCTGGGCATGGTCACGGTGCAGTTCGATGTGGGGGAGGACAAGGAGGCCAGCCTGGTCAAGCTCTACGACCGTTTGATGCACAACCTGGACCGCATCCCCCCTGGCGCCTCCCAGCCCCTGGTGAAACCCACCGACGTGGACGACGTACCCATCCTCACCCTCACCTTCTCCAGCGACCAATACAGCGACCTGGAACTGAAACGCCTGGTGGAGCGGGTCAAGGAACAACTCAGCCCCCTGCCGAACATCTCGGTGGTGGACATCATCGGCGGCCGCGACCGGCGCATCACCATCGACATCGACCCGGAGCGCCTGGCCAGTTACGGCGTCCCCCTGGGCCAGCTGCACCGCAGCCTGAGCGCCGCTAACTTCGAGGCCCCGGTGGGCAGTGCCGTGGACGACAACCGCGTCAAGCTGATCCGCCTCGACGGCGCCCTGCGCAGTGCCGCAGAAGTGGGGCGCATCGTCATCGCGGTGCGTGGCGAGCGCCCCATCTATCTGCGCGACGTGGCGGACATCCGTGACGACGGCGGCGAGATCCAGCGTGTGCACCGGGTGGGCTTCGGCCCCGCTGCCGGCGGCACGGTGCCCGGCGCCGAGCCTGAGCAGGTGGCCGTCACCCTCACCCTGGCAAAGAAGCGCGGCAGCAATGCCGTGGTGGTCTCGCAGCGTGCCCTGGACAAGCTGGCCAGCCTGCAGGGCGACTTCATCCCCGACGACATCCGGGTCACCGTGAGCCGCGACTCGGGGGAGCGCGCCGACGCCGCCGTCAACCTCCTCATCGAACACCTGGCCATCGCCATCGGCTCGGTGGTGCTGATCCTGCTGCTGTTCCTGGGCTGGCGTGAGGCGGCCATCGTCACCCTCAACATCCCCCTGATCCTATTCATCGTCCTAGCCATCGGCCTGGTGGCCGGCCAGACCATCAACCGTATTACCCTGTTCGCCCTGATCCTGGCCCTGGGCCTGCTGGTGGACGACGCCATCGTGGTGATCGAGAATATCCACCGCCACCTGGAGAAGGGCGCCGCCACCATGAAGGACAAGGCCGCCGCCATCATCAGCGCCACCAATGAGACTGGCCGTCCCACCATCATCGCCACTTTCGCAGTGATCCTGGCCTTCATCCCCATGGCCTTTGTCACCGGCATGATGGGCCCCTACATGGGTCCCATCCCCTTCAACACCCCGGTGGCCATGCTGGCCTCTCTGGTGATCGCCTATATGTTCACCCCCTGGATCGCCCAGCGCTGGCTGCCCTGCCGCGTCCCGGGGCCCACCCTGGAGGAGGAGGGTGAACGCCCCAAGGACTGGCTACACCGCCTCTATACCCGCCTCGCCCGGCCCCTGCTGGAACGGCGCGCCGCGCGCCTCGCCTTCTGGTCGGTGATCGGCAGCCTCTTCGTGGTGGTAATGTGGCAACCCGCCTGGCAATTCTTCCGCCCCCAGGGCATCGGCGGACCGCCCACCCCCGGCACCGTGGAACTGAAGATGCTGCCCAAGGGCAACAAGAACACCTTCAACATCACCATCGACATGCCCGAGGGCACGCCGCTGGAGGTCACCGATACCGTCACCCGCGAGATCGGCGACATTCTGCGCCGCCACCCCATGGTCACCGACTATGAAACCTACGTGGGCATGGCCGGGCCGGTGGACTTCAACGGCATGCTGCGCGGCGCCACCGTCAAGCAGGGCCCCCATGTGGCGGAGATCCGCGTCAACCTGGTGGACAAACGCGAGCGTCACATCGAGTCGGCGGAGATCGTGCTGCAGTTGCGCGACTGGCTGAGCCCGGTCCAGGAACACCACCCCGGTGCCAACATCAAGCTGGTGGAGGACCCCCCCGGCCCACCGGTGCGCGCCACCCTGCTGGGCGAGATCTACGGCCCCGACTACCAGACGGCACGCCGCCTGGCCAAGAAAGTGCGCGGCGCCTTCGAACAGACCTGGGACTTGGTGGATATCGACGATTCCGTGGGCGACGACCAGATCCAGTACCGGGTCACGGTGGATAAGGAGAAGGCCGCCGCCGCCGGCGTGGACACCGAAGCGGTGGCGACCTTGTTGCGTGATTTCGTGGCCGGCTTCGACATCGGCAAGCTGCATGCCGAGCACGAACGCCAACCGGTGGCCATTCGCGTCCAGTTGCCGCGCCGCTTCCGCATCGCCCCTCGCGATCTGGACCGCCTGTTCGTCACCACTGCTGACGGCACCCAGATTCCGGTAGCGGCCATCGCCAAGGTGGAGGAAGTGGTGGCACCCAAGCCCATCTATACCAAGGACGGCTTTCCCGTGGTCTATGTAAGCGGTGAACCGGCCACCGGCTCCCAGGTCTACCCCCTGCTGGACCTGGACCGGCGCCTGGACGGAGCCGAACTGTTGCCGGGCACCACGCTTAGCACCGGCGGCATGGGTTTCACCCGCACCACGCCGGAACCGGCCTTCGACTATCAGATGCTGTGGGAGGGCGAGATGCGCCTCACCCTGGACGTGTTCCGCGACCTGGGCGCCGCCTTCATGGTGGCCATCGTGCTCATCTATCTGCTGCTGGTGGCCTATTACCGCAGCTTCGCCCTGCCGCTCATTGTCATGGGCGCCATCCCCCTGACCATGATCGGCATTTTCCCCGGTCACCTCGTCACCCAGCAGCCCTTCACCGCCACCTCCATGATCGGCATGATCGCCCTGGCGGGCATCGTGGTGCGCAATTCGGTGCTGCTCATCGATTTCATTCTCGACAACCGGGCGCGGGGCGTGGACCTGGAGGCTGCGGTACTGGAGGCCGGCGCGGTACGCACCCGGCCCATCCTGCTCACCGCCCTGGCGGTGATCGCCGGCACTTCCATCATGATCAGCGACCCCGTGTTCGGCGGCCTCGGCGTCTCCATGGCCTTCGGCACCTTCGCCTCCACCCTGCTGACCCTGTTCGTGATCCCCCTGATCTATTACCTGTGGCAACGCAAGCGGCCGGAATCCGCCTCTGAGCCACCCTGCAACATCTGAAGGAGCAACACATGACCATCGAACGACTCATCCGCATCATCGCCGGCAGTTTTATTCTCATTTCCCTGCTGCTGGCCTGGGCCTACAACGGCGTGGAACTGTTCAGCGGTCCCACCTGGCTGTGGTTCACCGCCTTCGTGGGGGCCAACCTGCTGCAGTCGGGCTTCACCCGCTGGTGCCTGATGGAGAAGATCCTCAAGGCCCTGGGCTTCAAGTGCGAGTGCGGCGATGACATCTGAACGATTCCAGGCGACGGAGGGCTGCCGCCCATGAGCCTCTGGCTGTGGCTGGCGGCGCCCTTCATCGGCCTCATGCTGGGGCTGTTCGGCGCCGGCGGCGGCATGCTCACCGTGCCCCTGCTCACCTATGGCGTGGGCATGCCCATCAAGGAGGCCATCGCCACCAGCCTGTGGATCGTGGCCGTGGTGAGCCTGATCGCCGCCACCCAGCAGCGTGCCTGGCAAGTGGTGCGCCTCAATCTGCTACTGTTCTTCGGCGGTGGCGGCGTAGTGGGCGGTATGGTGGGCGCCTGGATCGGCACCTGGATCGCATCCTGGATCCAGCAGGCCCTGTTCGCAGTACTGCTGCTGGCAGTGGCCTGGTGGATGCGCCACGCCAAGCTCTCGGAAACCCATGTGGAAACCCCTTGCCCTTGCGGCCTCGCCCTCGTTACCGGCATGGCCCTGGGGCTGGCCACCGGGCTGCTGGGCGTGGGCGGCGGCTTTCTCATCGTCCCCGCCTTATTGTTCCTGGGCATCTCCCACCTGCCCACCGCCGTCACCCACTCACTGGTGCTCATCGCCTTCCATGCCACCGCCGGCGGCCTGGTCTATCTGGACAAGATCCCCCAGTCGCCACGCCTGGTGCTCGGCATCGCGCTGCTGGCGGGCCTGGGCAGCCTTGTGGGCAGCCGCCTCCTGCACCGCCTACCGCGCGCCCCCCTGCAGCGCGCCTTCAGCATGGGCCTGGCCGTGTTGGGGCTGGCCATGGGGGGGCAGTTAATCGTGCAGTTCATTGGGTGATGGGTGATGGGTGATGAGTGATGCGCGGGAGAGATGCCTGTGGCATGG
>CAYRLE010000026.1:14062-29611 GCA_964425105.1 uncultured Gammaproteobacteria bacterium
TGGGTGATGGGTGATGGGTGATGAGTGATGCGCGGGAGAGATGCCTGTGGCATGGTTTCCCATCACTCATTACACATCACTCTTCACCCAAATATTGTGACCAGTCGTGCTCGCGGTCGGCGGAGACGAAGAAGAAGGGGTTGAGCAGGGATTCCTTGGTGTTGTAGCGCAGCGGTCGCATGGCGGTGTCGGTGACGATGCCGCCGGCCTCTTCCACGATGCACTGGGCGGCGCCGGTATCCCATTCCGAGGTGGGGCCGAGGCGCGGATAGAGGTCCGCCTTGCCTTCCGCCACCAGGCAGAACTTGAGGGAACTGCCCATGCTGATGAGTTGCGGGGAGCCGAGGCGTGCCAGGAAGCCCGCCAACGCCGGGCCGGCATGGGAACGGCTGCCCGCCACCACCAGGTGGTTCAGGTCCAGGGGGCGCACATGGATGGGCTCGGGCGCCCCGTCCGCCGCCTGGCGGAAGGCACCCTGGCCGCGGACGGCGTAATAGCACAGGCCGCTCACCGGCACCACGATCACCCCCAGCACCGGCTGATGATCCTCGATGAGGGCGATGTTGACGGTGAACTCGCCGTTGCGCTTGATGAACTCCTTGGTGCCGTCCAGGGGGTCCACCAGCCAGTAGCGCCGCCAGGTGCTGCGCTCGCTGAAGGGGATCTTGGCCGATTCCTCGGAGAGCACCGGGATATCCGGCGTCAGGCGCCCCAGACCCGCGACGATGACGTGGTGGGCGGCCATGTCGGCCTCGGTGAGGGGGGACTTGTCGTCCTTGGCCTCTACGGCGAATTCGCTGTGGTAGATCTCCAGGATGCGCTCCCCCGCCTGGCGGGCGATGTCGATCACCGCCGGCAGCAGTTCGGCGGCCAGCGGGCCCTGCTCTATGTTCTGGGTCATGGTGTGTTTCCTTTTTCTTCCTGTTGTATGAGTTCCCGGGCCAGATAGAGGGCGGCGATGCTGCGCGCCTCGGTGCACTCTTCCTCCTGCAGCAATTCATGGAGACCCTCCAGAGGCCAGGGCACCACCTCGATCTCCTCGGGCTCGTCGCCCTGGGCGCGCTGGGGATAGAGGCCCCGCGCCAGCACCACATGGGTGACATGGCCGATATAGCCCGGCGCCAGGGTCAGTGAGGTGAGGTGACGCAAATCGCGGGCGCCGTAGCCCACCTCTTCCATCAACTCCCGGTTGGCGGCCTCCAACATGCCCTCGTCGGCCTCGATGCGCCCCTTGGGCAGGGCCAATTCATAACGATGCACCCCGGCGGCATATTCGCGGATCAGCAACACGGTGTCCCGGTCCAGTAGTGGCACCACCAGCACCGCCCCCCGGGAGCTGCTGTGCAACCGCTCATAGCGCACTTGCACACCGTTGGAGAACTGCAGATCCAGTTGCTCGATGTGAAACAGGCGGGTCCGGGCGAGGGTCTCCGCATTGAGGATTTCCGGTTTCTTGCGCATGATACAATATCGATTATAGCCGCTTCGCCGTGGCGGCGGGGAAAAGCCCTCTATTTCTGATCATCATGTATCTCAACGACCAGCCCTGGCAGCACATCGAGACCGTCTTCCTCGACATGGACGGCACCCTGCTGGACCTGCATTTCGACAACCACTTCTGGCAGGAACACCTGCCGCTGCGCTATGCCGAGAAACACGGTCTCAGCCTGGAACAGGCCAGGGCGCAGTTGGCGCCCCGCTTCCGCGCCACCGAAGGCACCATGGACTGGTACTGCCTCGACTACTGGTCCCGCACCCTGGACATGGACATCGTGATGCTCAAGGAAGAAGTAGCCCATCTCATCGCCATCCACCCCCATGTGCCGCAATTCCTGCATGCCCTGCGCCGCAGCGGCCGCCGTACGGTGCTGGTGACCAATGCCCATCACCAGAGCCTGGCCCTGAAGATGAAGCGCACCCGCCTCGGCGAACACCTGGATGCAGTGATCTGCGCCCACGACCTGGAACTGCCCAAGGAAGAACCAGAATTCTGGCAGCGCCTGCAGCGCATGGAGACTTTCGACCCCGCCACCACCCTGCTGATCGACGACAACCTGGCGGTGCTGCGCTCGGCCCGTGATTACGGCATCGGTTTCCTGCTGGCGGTGCAGGCGCCGGACAGCCGGCGCCCATCGCGCGCGGTGGCGGAGTTTCCCGCCATCCACGACTTCCGGGAACTCAGCGCCCCCAGCGCTTGAAACGCTTCTTGCAGTATTTGAGCAGGCTTTCGTAGCCATCGAAGAACAGCTCGAAACCCTCCTCCGCTGGGGCATCGTACTCGCAGTAGTCGTTGGAATGTTCGCGGCACACCTGGGGACGGGTGTCGTAGATGCCGCAGCGGCCGTCGGCATGGAGATGGAGGCAGGGGTTGTTGATCAGCAGGTACCAGCCGTCCTCGTCCTTGTAGATCTGTATATTGCCGTGGGAGATCTGCCACAGCAGATGATCGAAATCATGCTTGGAGCGCGGCGTGGGGATCTGTTGGGTGAGATAGGTGCAGCACTTGGAATTGGTGCAGAAGCTGCACTTGTTCTCCGGGGTGATGTCCACCGCCTTGATGGGTATGTTTCTGCTCATGGTCCGTGTCGGGATATAATGGCTGACAATCAAATTCCGGCGATTATAACAATGCGCCCCGCCCGGCGCAGGAAAAATCATCCTGCCATGCAAGCATGAACTCGGTCTCCGTCATCATCCCCACCTGCAACCGCGCCCCCCTGCTGGGGCGCGCCCTGGCCAGCGTCCTGGGGCAAAGCCGCCCGCCGGACGAGGTGATCGTGGTGGACGACGGCTCCAGCGACGAGACGCCGGCACTCATGGCGCAGCGCTTTCCTGGAGTGCTCTACCTGCGCCAGGAGAACCGCGGCGTGAGCGCCGCCCGCAATCGCGGCATCCGCCAAGCCTCTTCCCAGTGGCTGGCCTTCCTGGACTCCGACGACGAGTGGCTGCCCCGCAAGCTGGAACGCCAATTGGCGCTGCTGGCGGCCGAACCCCAGTGGCACATCATCCACAACGACGAGATCTGGATCCGCCGGGGGCGGCGGGTGAACCCCATGAAGAAACACGCCAAGCAGGGCGGCTGGATCTTCGCGCGCTGCCTGCCCCTGTGCGTCATCTCCCCCTCGGCCGTGATGATCCGGCGCAGCGTCTTCGCAAGCGTGGGCCTGTTCGACGAGAGCCTGCCCGCCTGCGAGGACTACGAGTTGTGGTTGCGCATCTGCTGCCGCTATCCGGTGGCCTATGTCGACGAAGCCCTGACGGTAAAACACGGCGGTCACGCCGATCAGCTCTCGCGACGCCACTGGGGCATGGACCGCTTCCGCATCCAGGCCTTGGACAAGCTGCTGCGGGAGGGGCCCCTGGATACGGAACAGCGTGCCACGGCACTGGCCATGCTGCGCCACAAGACCGCCATCTACCTGCAGGGCGCAGCCAGGCGCGGACGCCATGGCGAGGTTGCCCGCTACCAGGCCCTGTTGCGGCACCATGGGGAGACTTGCCGGCCATGATCAATCTGGTGGTGGCCATCCCCTGTGAGGCACGCCCCCTGCTGGAGCACTTCGCCCTGCGCGGCCTGCCCCGCGGCCCCTTCCGGGTCTACCAGGGGGAGAGGGTGAGGCTGATCGTCAGCGGCGTGGGCAAGGCCAATGCGGCGGCGGCCGTGGCCTGGCTGGCCGGCCGCCACCCCGCGGCGGCACCCTGCGCCTGGCTCAATGTGGGCACCGCTGGCCATGCCCTGCGGCCCCTGGGCCAGGGACTGCTGGCCCACAAGGTGAGCGATGCCGCCAGCGGCGTCAACTGGTATCCCAGCCGGCTGTTCACGGCAGCGGTGGAAGGCGAAACCCTGCTGACGGTGGAGCGCCCGGAACTGGAGTATCTGCAACCCGCCGCCTACGAGATGGAGGCGGCGGGCTTCTGCAGCGCTGCGGGACGCTTCGCCCCCTGGGAACTGATCCACTGCTACAAGGTGATCTCGGACAACCGCCACAGTCCGGCGCACCAGATCAGCGAAGACCTGGTGCGCGAACTGATGACGGAGAACCTGACGGCCATTACCGCAGTAGTGGCGGAACTCCGCACCCTGGCGGACGAACTGGCCGCCCTGGAGGCACAGCCGCCGCTGCTGGCGTGGATGCTGGAACGCTGGCGCTTCAGCCAGACTCAGCAGCGCCAACTGCACAGGCTGCTGCAGCGCCATGAGGCATTGCGCCAGGACGCCCAGGCGCTGCAGGAGGCCTTGCGCTTCAGCGCCACGGCCAAGGCAGCCCTGGCCTGCCTGCAGCAACGGGTGGAGGCGGCGGCCCTCCATACTCTCCCCGCGCCATGATTTCCACGCTCTACATCGAGGAGGCGGTGCTGGACCATCCCCGTAGCCGCGAACTGCGGGCGCGCTTCCCGCGGGTCCCGGTGGTGGCCTGCCGCCACTACGGCGAGATCTTCAACCGCAAGGGCCAGAATTTCCGCCTCCAGAAGCGCCGCCCCGCTCTGATCCTGGCCCGCAAGCACGACAAGCACCTGCTGCCTGCGCCGCCCCAGTACGGCATCGGCGGCAATCACAATTTCTACTTCTCCCACATGCTCAACTGTCTCTACGACTGCCGCTACTGCTTCCTGCAGGGCATGTACCGCTCCGCCCACTATGTGCTGTTCGTCAATTACGAGGATTTCCAGGACGCCATCCGGGCGCAGGCCGGCGCGCTGGCGGAGACCCAGTATTTCTATTCCGGCTACGACTGCGACAGCCTGGCCCTGGAGCCGCTCAGCGGTTTTTGCCGGACCTTCCTGCCCCTGTTCCGGCGCCTGCCCCACTGCGTCCTGGAACTGCGCACCAAGAGCACCCAGATCCGCGCCCTGCTGGAGATGGAGCCGCTGCCCAACTGCGTGGTGGCCTTCAGTTTCACCCCGGAAGCCCTGCGCCGGCAGCTGGAAACAGGCGTGCCCCCCCTGGAGCGGCGCCTGGCGGCCATGGAGAAGCTGGCGCAACGCGGCTGGCCCCTGGGCCTGCGCTTCGACCCCCTCATCTACCGCCGCGACTATGCGGCCCTCTACGAGGAACTCTTCGCCACCCTCTTCGCGCGCCTGCCGGAAGACGCCCTGCACTCGGTGAGCCTGGGGGCCTTCCGCCTGCCGGAGGATTTCCAGCGCAACATCGTGCGCCTCTACCCCGACGACCCCTTCCTCGCCGGCCCCTTCGCAGCCCGCCGGGGCATGGTGGCATATCGTGAGGAACTGGAAGAGGAAATGCTCGCCACCTGCAAACAGCGGTTGCAGGAATATCTGCCAGCTGCCAAACTCTTTTTATGTCATTGAGAGGCGCCCAGGGACTGCGTCACCGTGCAACCCACCCAAGCAGACAGGCAGACCCATGACAAACGAACCCTGCAAGCAGCGCAGCGTCCTGGTACTGGGTGCCAGCCGCGGCATCGGACGCGCCGTCTCCATGCGCCTATTGAAAGAGGGCTACCAGGTGATCGGTGTGGCGCGCCGCTTTGCCAAGGAGGACCAGAACCTGGCGCACTTCCACCCCGTTCATCTGGACCTGGCCGATCTCGACAGGCTGCCCACCCGGCTCCACGAACTGCAGGCTGCACACCCTTGTATCGACACTCTGATCTGCTGCGCCGGGCGCGGCCAGTTCGGCTGCCTGGAGGAATTCTCCTACGCCCAGATGCGCGAACTCATGGAACTGAACTTCCTCAGCCATGCCTTTGCGGCGCGCGCCTTCCTGCCGGTCCTGAAACGCAAGGGGCGCGGCCTGATCCTGTTCATCGGTTCCGAGGCGGCACTGGCCGGCCGGCAGAAGGGCGCGGTCTATTGCGCCAGCAAGTTCGCCCTGCGTGGCCTGGCCCAGGCCCTGCGCGAGGAATGCGCCCGCAGCGGCGTACAGGTGTCCATCGTCAACCCCGGCATGGTGAAGACGGATTTCTTCGCGAACCTGGATTTCGGCCCCGGCGATGACGAGGCCAATTATCTCCTGCCTGAAGACGTGGCGGAGGCAGTGGCCCTGCTGGCAGGCGCCCGCCCGGGAATGGTACTGGACGAGATCAACCTGTCACCACTGAAAAAGGTGGTGGCATTCAAAAAGAAGGAAGGGGGTGCTCAGAAAGGCAGATTGAGACGCAGCACGTAGTCCTGATCCAACATGAGGGGATTCTGGTCGCTGAAGGCGTTGAGGAGATGAAAGAGACTGACATGGAGCCCCGCCTCAGCGGAGCCATCCACCGCCATTGATATGCCGTCCGAAGCAGTGCCCATGGCATTGAAGCGGATCCCCCCCAGCGTGAACAGCGGATCCTGGCGCCACCCGCCGGCCGTTGCCATTCCATGGGTGCCGTCAACATGTTCCCACGACGAAAGCCGTAGCGGCCTCTGCTCCATGATGACGGCCTGAGTGGCCGTGGAACTGAAATCATGGGGGAGTTGAACCAAGTATGGCTCTGCAGCTGCCACCGGCAGGACCGCCATCAGCAGGGCCGGGAGGGAAGGAATCAGAGCAGACTGTGCTTTCATGGGCAGGGCTTCTATAATGGAGAGATTCTGACAAATCAAAATGTTAACTCATCAGCGCGCGCCATTTCGTGACCAGCATCACATTTTCCCGCCCACGCAGAACAGCACTCATGAACACCTCCTCCACTGAGCCTTCTCCCCCTGCCCCCTGGCTGCAGTTGGCCGTCATCGCCACTCCCACGGACGCGGAGCAAATAGAGGCTATTCTCCTGGCGGCCGGCGCCATGGCGGTCTCCCTGGAAGACGAACAGGACGAGGCCCGTTTCGAAACCCAGCCGGGCAGCGCCACCCTGTGGACCAGTACCCGGGTGGTGGGCCTGTTCCCTGCCGGCAGCGATCTGGAGAGCGTCCTCGCCAGCCTCCAGCAGGCCCTGGGCCGGGAGACCCCACCCCCTCACCGCATCAGCCAGCTGCCCGACCAGGACTGGGAACGGGTCTGGCTGGAACGCTTCCGGCCCATGCGCTTCGGCCGCCGCCTGTGGATCTGCCCCGGCGATCATCCGCCGCCGGATCCCGCGGGCATCAACATCTTCCTCGACCCCGGCCTGGCCTTCGGCACCGGCACCCACCCCACCACCGCCCTGTGCCTGGAGTGGCTGGAGGGCGCTGCCCTGACAGGCGCCACAGTACTGGACTACGGCTGCGGTTCCGGCATCCTGGCGGTGGCCGCCGCGCGCCTGGGCGCCCGCCGGGTATGGGCCGTGGACATCGACCCCCAGGCCCTGGAGGCCAGCGCCGCCAACGCCGCCAAGAATGGCGTGGCCGCCGCTATCCGCGGCGCCCTGCCCCAGGCCCTGCCCACCATGGAGGTGGACTGTGTCGTGGCCAACATCCTCGCCAGGCCCCTCCAGGAACTGGCGCCGCGCCTCGCCACCTACCTGGGCGCCGGCGCCCCCCTGGTGCTGTCGGGCATCCTCGCAGAACAGGCGGAGGAGGTCATGGCCGCCTACCGGCCCTGGTTTGGGAACTTCCAGGTAACCCGCCAGGAAGAATGGGTGCGCATCACGGCGCTTAAATTCAGAGAAAAGATACAAGATACAAGATAAAAGGGAATGTGTGCGCCTACAGCGCGCATCCATCCTCATTTATAAATTGTCGGCATCTGCCGACACATTCCTTTGCTCTTGTATCTTGTATCTTTTCTCTTTTACCTCTTAATCTTGTATCTTGCACCGATGCAGATCCAATGCCCTCAGTGCCGCTCCCTCATCGCCCTTGACGGCCAGACCCTGACCGGGGAAGAACTGCTGTGCTGCGCGCAATGCCGCATGGAGATCGGCATCAAACTCAGTGCCAGCCTGCCCGCGGCCGAGGAGCCCGCCAGCGAAGCGGCCTTCCGCATCAATGTCTCCCGTGAACAACTGGCAGAACTGGCCGCGCAGCCGCAGCCGGCCGCCGCCGCGCGTCCGCGCGGCACCCTGCCCTGGGCCTTTGCCAATCTGGGGCTGATTCTGCTGCTGGTGCTGCAGTACGCCTATTTCATGCGCAATGACTTGGCGCGTTACCAGCCCCTGCGTCCCTGGCTGGAAACCCTGTGCCAGTACGCCCAGTGCCGCATCCCCCTGCAGCGGGATCTGCAGCGCATCAAGGTGGTGGCCCGCGATCTGCGGCCCCACCCGACAGTGGCCGACGGTCTGGTGATCACCATCACCATCCTCAACGAAGCGCCCTTTCCTCAGCCTTTCCCCAGCCTGGACCTGAGCTTCTACGACTTGGAACACCATCCCCTGGCGCGGCGCATCTTTCCTCCCCGGCTCTATCTGCCTCCCGGGGTGGATATGAGCCGCGGCCTGCAGCCCGACACGCCCCTGCCCATCACCCTGGAACTGGTGGATCCGGGCAAGGCGGCCGTCAATTTCGAATTCCAGTTTCTCTGAGCCGCTTTATCCCGGGACCCGGAGGAGGTATCATATCCGGCTCGCGGGTTTCCGCTCGCTGCGCCGGAACAAGAAGCGCAGCAGCGCTGCCCGAAACAACGCCACCTGCCTGACAACAAACAATGCAAATCGGCCCCTATCGACTGAAGAACAATCTGCTGTTGGCGCCCATGGCGGGAGTCACCGACCGTCCCTTCCGCCAGCTGTGCAGGCGCCTCGGCGCAGGCCTGGCCGTCTCGGAAATGGTGTCTTCCAACTCCCTGCTGTGGGGCAGCGAAAAGACCCGGCGCCGAGCCGACCACGCGGGTGAACCCGAACCGCGCGCGGTGCAGATCGCAGGCGCCGATCCGGCCATGATGGCCGAGGCGGCGCGCCACAATGTGGACAACGGCGCCCAGATCATCGACATCAATATGGGCTGTCCGGCAAAGAAGGTCTGCAATGTCATGGCCGGGTCGGCTCTGCTCAAGGACGAGGCCCTGGTGGTGCGCATCCTGGAGGCGGTGGTGGCCGCGGTAGATGTGCCCGTCACCCTCAAGATCCGCACCGGCTGGGACACCGAACAGCGCAACGGAGAGACCATTGCGCGCATCGCGGAACAGGCCGGCATCCAGGCCCTGGCGGTGCATGGCCGCACCCGGGCCTGCGCCTACCGCGGCGCGGCCGAATACGACACCATCGCCGCCATCAAGGCCGCGGTGAACATTCCGGTGATCGCCAACGGCGACATCCGCACGCCTGAGCAGGCCAAACAGGTGCTGGACTATACCGGCGCCGACGGCGTCATGATCGGCCGCGCCGCCCAAGGCCGGCCCTGGATCTTCGACCTTGTCGGGCACTATCTGCAGACCGGCGAACTCAAAGAGGATCCGCCGCTGACGGTGATCCGCAGCCTCATGCTGGAACATCTGGAGGCGCTCTACGCATTCTACGGCGAACACATCGGGGTGCGGGTGGCGCGCAAACATATCTCCTGGTACAGCAAGGGCCAGCCTGGCGGGGCTGCCTTCCGCCAGGCCGTGAACCGTGTGGACGATGTCCGGGAACAGCTGATGCTGACCCGCGACTTCTTCGACCGGCTGATTTCCCACCCAGGCATGGCGGCATGATGTCAACCGATTCCCAATCAGGCGACGAAGCCGCCGGTCCCGCCCACGAACGGCGCAAACAGCCCCTGTGCGCCTGCATCAGCACGGCCTTGGAACGCTACTTCCAGGATCTCGACGGCCACCCCCCGCCCAGCCATCTCTATGAACTGGTCATGGACGAAGTGGAACAACCCCTTCTGAAGATGGTGATGCAGTACGCCCGCGGCAACCAGAGCAAGGCCGCCGAGGTCCTGGGCATCAACCGCGGCACCCTGCGCAAGCGCCTGGAAAAACATGGCCTGCTGTGAGCTGCCGCTGCAGACAATCCAAGATTCACAGGAATTCATGACATGAGCACCATCAAACGCGCCCTCATCAGCGTGTCGGACAAGACCGGCATCGTGGACTTCGCCCGCCGCCTGGCGGCCATGGACGTGGAGATCCTCTCCACCGGCGGCACCGCCCGCCTGTTGCGCGAAGAGGGCGTCCCCGTCACCGAAGTCTCGGACTACACCGGTTTCCCGGAAATGATGGAAGGGCGGGTCAAGACGCTGCATCCCAAGATCCACGGCGGCATCCTGGGGCGGCGCGGCACCGACGACAAGGTGATGGCTGCCAACGACATCGGTCCCATCGACCTGGTGGTGGTGAACCTCTACCCCTTCGAGCGCACCGTCGCCGACCCCAACTGCAGCCTGGACAACGCCATCGAGAACATCGACATCGGCGGCCCCACCATGGTGCGCGCCGCCGCCAAGAATCACGCCGCAGTGGCCATCGTGGTGGACAGCGACGATTATGACAAGGTGCTGGAGGAGATGGCCGCCAACGGCGGGATGCTGGGCGACGACACCCGCTTCCAGCTGGCGGTGAAGGCCTTCGAGCACACCGCCCGCTACGACGGCGCCATCGCCAACTATCTGGGCAGCCTGACGCCCAGGGGCGAGCGCCAGACCTTCCCGCACACCTACAACAGCCAGTATCTCAAGGTCATGGACCTGCGCTATGGGGAGAACCCCCACCAGCAGGCCGCCTTCTACCGGGAGCACGACCCCGAACAGGCCAGCATCAGCGGAGCGCGCCAGGTGCAGGGCAAGGCCTTGTCCTTCAACAACATCGCCGATGCCGACACTGCCCTGGAATGCGTCAAGCACTTCGCCGGGCAGCCGGCCTGCGTCATCGTCAAGCACGCCAACCCCTGCGGCGTGGCCTTGGGAGACAGCCTGGAGACGGCCTACCGGCGCGCCTACCAGACCGATCCCACCTCGGCCTTCGGCGGCATCATCGCCTTCAATCAGCCCCTGGACGCCGTCACCGCCCAGGCCATCCTGGCGCAGCAGTTCGTGGAGGTGATCGTCGCCCCTGGCGCGGAGGAGGCCGCCTGCGCCGCCGTGGCCGCCAAACCCAATGTGCGCCTGCTGCTCTGCGCGCCCTGGCAAGGACCCAGTTGGGGCGGCCTGGACTACAAACGGGTCGGCGGCGGCCTGCTGGTCCAGGACCGCGACAGCGGCATGGTGACCAGCAGCGAGTTGCAGGTGGTGACCCAGCGCGCGCCCACCCCCCAGGAACTGGAGGATCTGCTGTTTGCCTGGAAGGTGGCCAAGTACGTGAAGTCCAACGCCATCGTCTATTGCCGCGACGGCATGACCATCGGCGTGGGCGCCGGCCAGATGAGCCGCGTCTACAGCGCCCGCATCGCCGCCATCAAGGCCGCCGATGCGGGCCTGGAAGTGGCCGGTTCGGTGATGGCCTCCGATGCCTTCTTTCCCTTCCGCGACGGCCTGGACAGCGCCGCCGAGGTGGGCATCACCGCAGTGATCCAGCCGGGCGGCTCCATGCGCGACGAGGAGGTCATCGCCGCTGCCGACGAACACGGCATCGCCATGGTCTTCACCGCCATGCGCCACTTCCGCCACTGAGGCGGCGCAGGACCAAGCACACCAGCAGCGCCAGCCCTGCCAGGGGCTGCAGCGCCCCCGCCGTATTGTCGCGCCCGCGCTGCACAGTGAAGGCGTAGATGCCTGCCAGAGAGGTGTCCTTGTTGCCCGCCTTGTCCACCGCCAGGACATTGAGCATGGTGGCGCTGTCGAAGGTCAGCGGCCCCGTATAGAGCGGGGAAGGCGGGAGGAGATTGCCGTCGTTGTCCTCGATGGTGCCGTCGGAGGGCACAGTGCCGTCGACGGTGTAATAGACCGCGGCGCAGCCGGTCCCGCCGCCGTCGTCGCAAGTCAGCACCACGGTCTGGGGCGGATCATAGGTGCCATCGGGCAAGGAGGCCGTGACCACCGGCGGCTGCACATCGATGTCATAGGTTTCCGTCCCCTCGGCGCTCTGGTTGCCGGCGCCATCCACGGAGAAAAAACGCAGGATCACCTGGCCCGCCCCGCTGGGCAGCAGACGGTCCAACTCGATGGGCACGGTATAAACGGTGGATGCCGTGGTGGGGGCCGAACCGTCGCTGGTGTAAAAGATGTTCGCGCAACCGGAACCATTAGTACCGTCGTCACACTGCAGTACCACCGGCCTCAGGGTCACACCGCCATAGGCGCCACCGGGCAGGGAGGCGCTCACCGTGGGGGGCGTATTGTCTATGAAATAGTTCTCCGTACGCACCATCTCCACATTGCCCTCGCCGTCCACACCGAAGAAGCGCAGGCTGGTATTGGCGAGCACTGCAATGGGCGCACTGTACAGGTGGGCAGGGATGGCCTGGGGCTGGCTGCCGTCGCTGGTGAAATAGATGGCCGTGCAGGCACCACCGGCGTTGTCGAGACAACTGAGGCTGACCGTCTGCGGCGTCTGGAAACCACCGCCAGCGGGGCTGGCTGTGGTCAGCGGCAAGCCGATGGCGAAGGCGGCCAGGCCGCCGCGTGCCGGCTCGCCGCCGATGGCGCTAAAGGCGCCGCCCACATAGAGCCGGCTGCGGTCGGCGCTGCTCAGCAAGACCTGCACCCCCTGGTCGGCGCCCGGGTCCCAGGCGGTGGCATTGGCGCTGGCCACCGAGGTCTGCAGCGCCGCCAGCCGGTTGCGCGGCGTGCCGCCGTTCACCGCCGTGAAATCGCCGCCGGCATAGAGAATGGCGTCACCGCTGGACAGGGCCAAGGCGCGCACCACGCCGTTGAAGTCTGGATTCCAGGCCGTGGCAATGGCCCCCGCGCTGGATACCGTGGTGTCCAGCGCGGCGGCGAAGTTGCGGCTGCCCGCCGCGCCGCCGTCGACGGCGCTGAAATCGCCGCCGATATACAACAGGTCGCCTGCCTGCACCATGGCCCGCACCACATTGTCCGGCACCGGATCCCAATCGCTGGCCTGGCCGCTGGCCAAGCTGAGGCGGGCCAGAAAGCTGCGCGGCTGAGCGCCGATCACCTGAAAGGCGCCGCCCACAAAGAGCGTCGCCCCATCACTGCCCAGCAACAGCGCCTCCACGCTGCCGTCGGGCTCGGGCGCCCAGGGAGTCGCTGCCGCCGTGGTGGTATCGAGAGCAGCGAGATTGCTGCGCGCCACCGTGCCGGCGGCGAAGCTGGTGAAGCTGCCACCGGCATAGAGCGTCAGGCCGTCCGCCGCCAAGGCCAGGGCGTGCACCACGCCGTCGGGATCGGGATCCCAGTCCAGCAGGTTGTTGACATCGTTGGTGGTGTCGATGGCCGCCAGATGGCGGCGCGCAGCGCCCCCCACGGCGCTGAAATTACCGCCGGTATAGAGGGTCCGGCCGTCGGGTGAAATGGCCAGGGCATGGACGGTGCCGGTGACATCGGGATTCCAGGCCGTGACGTCGCCTGTGGTGAGATTGATGGCGGCCAGATTGTTGCGGGCGATCTGCACGCCGTTCTTGCCGAACACGCCGCTGAAGCTGCCCCCCAGGTAGAGCACACCGTTGTGGACCAACAGGGCATTGACCGTGCCGTCGGTATCCCCCAGGGCGGGATCGGGCACGGCCGAGGCCTGGACTGTCAGCGCCAGCAGCCACAACAGGCTCCCCAGCAAACAGCGCGTCACCGCGTTCATGAGCGGGAACCCCGCAGGCGGCGCCCCAGCCACACTAGCAGGAGCAGCAGCCCCAGGGGATGCAGACTGCCGGGGCCGCCGTAGTTACTGATGTAGTCCTCGCGCTGCACCACTTCACGGTTGCCGGCCTGATCCACGGAAAAGAAGCGCAGCACGGTATTGTCGCTGATGCGGATGGGCCCCTGGTAGGGGACAAAGGCAGACTCAGGATCGTTTTCATTCTTGGAATAAAAGGTGCCGGCACAGCCCGACTGGCTGTCGCTGCAACTCAGAGTGACCGAAATATGGCGTTTGCTGAACACCGTGGACGGCGGCGAGGCCGTGGTCTGGGGTGCCAGCAACTCCAAAGTATAGGCGGCGCTGGCAGGCGTCTCGGTATTGCCCAGGCGGTCCACGGAAAAATAGCGGATGACAGTGTCTGCCTGCAGTTCTATGGGATCGCTGTAGCGCAGGGAACTGGTGGTGGGCATCGAACCATCCAGGGTGTAATAGGTGGCAGCGCAGCCCGCACCCTTGCCATCGTCACAACTCAGCACCACTGGCTGGTTACTGTCGCCATTGTAGGCGCCGGGAGGCGGGGTCAGGGTAGTAAAAGGCGGATCACGTTCCAGAGGAATGGCGTCCAGGGCCGCCAGCCCCGGCCGCGGCGCATCGTCGAGGCGGGCAAAGGCCCCACCGCTGTAGAGCACCCTGCCGTCGGCGGCCAATTGCATGAAAAAGACCGTGGCGTCGGTGCCATGCGCCCAGGCCGCCAAGGCCGAGGCATCGGCGATGTCCAGGGCAACCAGGCGGCTGCGGGCGGCGCCGCCAGCCTGGGTGAAATCGCCGCCGGCATAGACGCTGGCGCGATCCCGCGCCAGCACCAGACCCCGCACCGTACCATCGGCCTGGGGATTCCAGGTGGTGGCCAGGGCATCGGTGGTATCCAGGGCGGCGAGATTGAGGCGGCTGTCACTGTTCACGGCCGTGAATGTCCCACCGATATAGAGGGTCTCCCGTTCTTTATAGAGGGCCAGGGTACGCACTACGCCCTCCACCTGCGGCGCCCAATCCCGCGGCGCGGCGCTGGTGATGTCCAGGGCGACGACGGCCTTGTGGTCCACGTCCGCCACGCGGGCGAAGTCGCCGCCCGCATAGAGGGTCTCGCCATCCAGCCACAGGCTGTAGATTGCACCGCCGGTGGCGGGGGTCACACTGGAGCCGCTGATGGCCGGCTGCCATTGGGTGGCGCTGCCGTTGGTGCGCAGTTCTGCCAGCAGCGGGCGCTGCTGTCCGCCGATGACGGTGAAATCACCGCCGGCATAGATGGCCGTGCCATCGGCAGCCACCTCCAGGGCAAACACCGCCCCGTCGGCATTGGGATTCCAGAAGTTGGCCAGCCCGGTGTTTCGGTCCAGTTCCGCCACACCCTTGCGCTGCTGGCCGCCGATGACGCTGAACTCGCCGCCCACATAGAGCGTGGCGCCAGCGGGGGAAAAGCTCATGGCGCGCACCGCGCCATCGGCGCCGGGATTCCAGCTGTTGACAGTGCCGTCATTGAGGTTCAGAGCCGCCAGCCGGTTGCGCAGCACGCCCCCGGCGGAGGCAAAGGCACCGCCGGCATAGAGCGTCGTGCCATTCGATGCCAGGCTGTGGACGCTGCCGCCGGCGCGGGGATTCCAGACGCTGACCGCGGCGTCGCCAGGCAGCGCCGGATCGGCATCGAGGGCCGCCAAATGGTGGCGGGACAAACCACCGATGGCCGTGAAATCACCGCCGGCATAGAGGGTGGTGCCGCTCATCTGCAGGCTGCGCACGGCACCGTCGGCACCGGGATTCCAGGCAGTGGGGATATTGGCAGCCACCATGGTGGTGCTGTCCAGGGCCGCCAGATGGCTGCGGCTGATGAGGCCGCCGTTGAAGGAAGTGAAATCCCCGCCCACATAGAAAGTCGTGCCATCGCTCCCCGGCACCAGGGCACGCACCGTACCGTCGGCATCGGGATTCCAGGCAGTGGCCGCGCCAGTGGCATCCAGGGCCGCAATGCGGTTGCGGGCCTGGCCGCCGATGGCGGTGAAATCACCGCCGGC
>CAYRLE010000026.1:29711-31653 GCA_964425105.1 uncultured Gammaproteobacteria bacterium
GGGCCGCAATGCGGTTGCGGGCCTGGCCGCCGATGGCGGTGAAATCACCGCCGGCGTAGATCGTGGCGCCGCTGGCCAGTAGGGCGCGCACCGTGCCGTCGGCATCGGGATTCCAGGCAGTGGCCGCGCCAGTGGCATCCAGGGCCGCAATGCGGTTGCGGGCCTGGCCGCCGATGGCGGTGAAATCACCGCCGGCATAAAGCGTCGCGCCTGCCAATGCCAGGGCATGGACCGGCCCATCAGCGGCGGGATCCCAGCTGCCGTCCACGGAAAGATCGCTGTTGATATGGGCGATATTGCTGCGTGCCACACCACCCACGCTGCTGAAGTAGCCGCCGAGATACCAGCCACCGGTGCCATCGGGCAACGCCACATGGACTGTGCCGTTGACCGCGGGATAGCCCGACAAGGGCCGGTCGTCGCCGGGCACGGCGGGATCGGCAGGCAGAGCGACGCCGCCGCCGGTGACGGGCCCCACATAGGCGAAATCGCCACCGACGAACAGCGTGGCGTGATCCGACACGCTGTTGAAGGTCCCGCCGACATAGAGACGTCCGCTGTTGATGGCCAGGGCCAAGGCCATCCCATCCAGCCCCGGATCCCAGACATCGGCATTATTGGTATCCAGGGTGGTATCCAGAGCGGCGATGCGGCTGCGGGCAGCGCCTCCGATATTGACGAAATCACCGCCCACGTAGAGCAGGCCGTCTGCCAGCAACAGGGTCTGCACCACCCCATCGGCGGCTGGATCCCAGGCAGTGGCGCGGTCAGGGTTGATGGCATCGGTATCCAGGGCGGCGATATGGCTGCGTGCTGCGCCGCCGATGACGGTGAAATCGCCCCCCGCATAGAGCAGGCCATCACTGGCGGAGAAGGCCAGGGCCCGCACCACACCGTCGGCGGCGGCATCCCAGCTGGCCACGGCGCCGCTGGCGGCGTCCACGGCGGCCAGCCGGCCGCGGCCCAGGCCGCCAAGGCTGGTGAAGGCGCCGCCGACATAGAGCCGCCCCCCGCCCAGAGCCAGGGCATGGACCGCGGCGTCGGCGTCGGCCTGCCAGCCGCTCAGCGGCGCCCCGTCAGCGACACTCACAGCGGCCAGGCGGCTGCGGCCTGCAGCAGCAAGCGTAGTAAAATCCCCACCGATGTAGAGTGTGGAACCATCGGCGGACAGGACCAGGGCGCGCACCGTGGCATCGGCGTCTGGATTCCAGGCCGCGGCAACCCCGCTGGCGGCATCCAAGGCCGCCAGGCGGCCGCGATTCACACCAGCGATAGTGGTGAAATCCCCGCCCACATAGAGGGTCTGGCCATCAGCGGACAACACCAGGGCACGCACGATACCATCGGGAGCGGGATCCCACAGGGCGTCCACACTGCGGTCCGGCCTGATATGCAGCAGATTGCTGCGTGCGAATGGGCCTGCGCTGCTGAACTGACCGCCCACGAACCAGCCCCCGGCGCCATCGGCCACCACCGCATGGACCTGGCCACCGATCACGGGATAACTGCTGTCCAGCAACACCGTCGCCGTATCGATGACCACCCCGCCGCCGGTGGCCCCGCCGGTATGGGTGCCGAACACGGCGCTGGCATAGACCGGCCCGTCGGCCACCCACAGCCCATCGCGTACCGCGCCCACGCCGGCCTGGGACAGCAGCAATGCCACCAGCAACAGGCCGGGGCGGAGCCATTGCAGCAAACGCTTGTCAGAAGGGGCTTGTGCGGAATTCATGGATACCAAATCAACCAGGGATGGGAGATGCAAAATTCAACTGCGTGAACTGCGAGGAACAAGGGCCGGGCATGCGCCGATGGACGACGGCAGCTTCTCCTCGCATCGGCAAGACCTTGTTGCAAAACAATGATGACCGCCAAAGAACAAACTGCTTTTGATTATACCATGTTCCTTATAATCAACAGATTATCCGCCACCACTTACTTT
>CAYRLE010000027.1:0-30982 GCA_964425105.1 uncultured Gammaproteobacteria bacterium
CTTCTGCAGCACGTCCACGATGCGGTACTTGTCCTCCGGCACCACCTCGGCGAAGATGTCCACCGCCTCCACCATCTCGATGATCTCGGATTCGTGGGCCTGGATCAGGCCGCGGCTCAGCTTGCGGGTATCGAAGGCCTTGTGGACCTCATCAGCCACCTGCTGCGCGAACCGTTCTGCTTCCTCATCCGAGACCTCGGCTTTCTGGAGCCTGCGGTAAATGGCGGCCGCCATGATCTCCGTCAAGGTCAGCAGCTCCTCGCTGCCGCCGCTCTTGAGGTCCGCGGCGCGTATGGCGCGTCCTTCCAGGCCCAGGATGTGACCGATCTCCCGGGCGATGGCCAGGTTGTCCCCCGTCACCATCTTGACCCGCACACCATGGCGGCGCATGTCGTCGATCACCGCCTTGGAGTCGTCGCGTGGCGGATCGTAGAGAGGGATCAGGCCCAGCAGGGTGATGTTCTCACCATCCTGGCGTGCCACGGCGAGGGTGCGGTAGCCCTTGCTGGCCAGGCGTTCCACCTCCTGTTCGATGCGCTGTCGTTGCTCATCGGCTGGCTGGGCCAGATCCAGCAGCACCTGGGCGGCACCCTTGATGGCGGTGAAGCACTCATCACCCTTGCTCACCACGGCCTCGGTGCGCTTGCGGATGGGGTCGAAGGGCGTGAACTGTCCCTGATGCCAGTCCTGCCAGCGGGCTGCCAGTTGCTGCTCTTCGATATATCGGAAGATGGGCAGCTCGATGGGGTCGTGGTTCTCCGGCCTGGAGGCCAGGGCGGCCACCAGGAACAGTTCAGCTTCGTCATGGCCGGGGAAAGGCAGTGGGTCGGCCACCTGCATCTCATTCTTGGTTAGGGTGCCGGTCTTGTCGGAGCAGAACACATCCACGCCGGCCAGCTCTTCGATGGCCACCAGACGCGAGACAATGGCCTGGCGGCGGGCAAGATTGAGGGCGCCGATGGCCATGGTCACCGACAAGACTGCCGGCAGGGCCACGGGGATGGCCGCCACAGTCAGTACCAGGGAGAAACGCGCGATTTCAAGAAAGTTCTCATGACGTGACAGGGCCACGGCCAGGATCAGCCCCACCAGGACGACGGTGATCAGGATCAGGAAATTGCCGATGCGGATTACCATCTTCTGGAACTGGCTGGTTTGTTGCAACTCGGCCTGGGCTACCAGCGCAACCACAGTATGGAAATTGGTCTGCATCCCGGTATTGACCGTCACTGCCAGCATCTCGCCCTGTTTGACGACGGTATTGGCGTAGGCGACATCGCCTGTTTTCTTGCTCACTGGCAGGGACTCGCCGGTGAGTGCCGACTGGTCGATGAGCAGATAGTCGCCGCTGACCAGCTGTACGTCCGCTGGTATGATATCGCCGATCTTGAGCTTGATGATGTCGCCCGGCACCAACTCGCGGGCGGGTAGTGTGAGGAAGCCGCCGTCGCGCAGCACGATGACCTCGTTGGTCAGACGCTGTTTGAGTGCCTTCAGGGCGTTGAGGGCGCGGTGTTCCTGGATGAAGTCGAGGAAGGCATTCACCAGCAACATGATGAGGATGATGATGAAATCCTCCCATTTCTGCACCATGGCCGAGAGCAGCGCGGCCACCTCGATCATCCACGGGATGGGGCCCCAGAAGCGGCGCAAGATGCGGTGCCAGAGGGGTTCTTCCTTTTCTTCGGTTTCGTTGGGGCCGTATTGCTGTTGCCGCTTCGCCGCCTCTTGAGCATTGAGCCCTTGTTCGAGGCTGGTTTCCAGATGCTTGAGGGTGTCGGCCACAGGTTTGCCGGCATAATCGTCCGTGGGGCTTGTCATGTCGGGTGCCTGCTTCATTCCTGGAAAAGGTGACAGAATCGATTGTAGGCCTGTTGCAATAGGGCGGCAACTTGCTCTGCCGGCAAATATTCTGCCTGGCAAGCCTGAGTGCTAGGCTGTCGCTATACAATCAGAAGTGTGTCACGCCAACATTGATGGCCGGGTTAATAAAGTATATGGATCGAATAGCGCCCCCCATGAGGGCAGGGCCATCGTCCTGTGTAGCGCTGTCAGGAAAGAAAGGGCTCTGAATGCTCCAAAGGAGGAAGTATGCACCAGGCTTGGGAAAAGGATGCCAGTGAACTGCTGGGACGTATTGAGCGGCGCTGGCGATCACGATATAGCGCACAAGAACTGCAACGGCGGATCGTCAACGTCCTGCAGGCAGTCAAACTTGCCCTGCAACGCGATAGTGCCGATGTCCGACTGATCTTGTCTGCTTATCGCCGTCTTCTGCGCCACGAAATAGAGCGGGAGGAATTGGCCCGGGCCAATGAGGCGCTGCGGCGGCTCTTGAAGAGCCTGGGTGTGGCAGTAGTCGGGCTGTTGCCGCTGTCCTTCATCACCTTACCGGCCCTGTTTGCCTTGGCGCACCGCCTGGGGATAGAGTTGCTGCCTGCTGCTGATGCCGCCGGCGCTGGCAAGACACCGGGAACTTCGGGCCGCAGCCGGAAGAAATGATGCATGTGCTGGCATGCATCGCCGGCCGCTGTCAGATTTCATAAGCACCCAGCAGTATCAGTCCCTCCAACATTTCCTTGACGATGCCTGCCGGGCGCGGATGATGGCGGCCCGCGCGCGTGCGCAGTGTTTCCATCCACTGGGCCAGCCAGTCGATATCTTGTTCGCTGTAGAAGCTGCTCACCACCTCGTAATTGAGAAACAGGCTGCGGATATCCAGGTTGGCACTGCCGGTGATTGCAAGCGACCTGTCGACCAGCAAGGCCTTGGCGTGCACCATGACATCGGGTAGGAGCCAGATGCGCGCACCTGCTTTGGCCAGTTCCCTGAGATGGCGGCTGCGGGCAATATCGGCAAGGCGGTGATTCGATTTCTCCGGCAATATCATTCCACTACGATGCCCCGAAAAGGCACAAAGATGATGACAATGAGCCAGCTCATGGTGGCCGCCGGTGTGCGCGGGCTGCGCAGGATCTGGGAGGCCAGCAGGAGTGCCAGCAAGACGCTGAGGATAGTGGCAATATGGAATAGCAGGGGCCAGGCTGAATACAGCATCGTTTGCGGTTCTGCCATTCTCTGTGCTGTCAGGACTGATTTTTTGTGGCACTATCTGAGGTATCTTATCAGGATCGGCGGGGAGGGGGGATTGAAAATATCCGGAGGCAGCAGCAGGCCCGAGACGCCCCCCCTCTCAATCCCCTCCACCCCCCTTGAAAAAAGGGCGCCGAAAGAGCCAGCACCCAGGGCAGGGGAGGCTGTTTGCTGTTGCAATTCATGGCCTTTTCATGCCGCAATATTGTATTGTTATGCAACTATCGGGTTTGCCTACCGGCATGACTGGTGCAGATGCCGGTATCAGCAAAGGAGGACAATATGAACATCCAGGACGATCTGCAGGATACCATTGGGCAGATGGTGCAGCGCGGCAAGGGTATCCTTGCCGCCGACGAAAGCCTGCCCACCATCGCCAAGCGCTTCGCCCCCATCGGAGTGGAGTCCACCCCTGAGACCCGGCGCGCCTATCGCGCGCTGTTGTTCACCGCCCCTGGTATCGAGGACTATCTCAGCGCCGTCATCGAGTTCGAGGAGACCCTGGAGCAGGCCACGGACGAGGGGGAGCCACTGCCGCTCGCACTGGCACGACGCGGCATCACCCCGGGGGTGAAGGTGGACAAGGGCAAGGGGCCCTTGTCCGGGGCGCCGGGAGATCTCATCACCTGTGGCCTGGATGGCCTGGCCACGCGGCTGGCGCACTACAAGGAGCGGGGCGCCCGTTTTGCCAAATGGCGTGAGGTCTATGCCATCTCATCCATCAATCCCACCTCCCTTGGGTTGCGCGCCAATGCCGAGATGCTGGCCCGCTACGCCGCCGTCTGCCAGGAGTTGGGGGTGGTGCCCATCGTCGAGCCCGAGGTGCTGATGGATGGTGATCATGACATCGAGCGTTGCGCAGAGGTTACCGAACAGGTACTGCACAGCGTGTTCCATGCCCTGCATCTGCACCATGTCTCCCTGGAACACATGATCCTCAAGCCCAACATGGTGCTGCCGGGCAAGGACTGCCGGCGCGCAGCGCCCGAGGAGATTGCCGCGGCGACCATCCGGGTCTTCCGCCGCGTAGTGCCCGCCGCCGTGCCCAGCATCAATTTCCTCTCGGGGGGGCAGGGGCCCGAAGAGGCGACGGCCAATCTCAATGCCATCAATGCCGGCTTTCCCGACGAGCCCTGGCTGCTCTCCTTTTCCTACGGGCGCGCCCTGCAGCAACCGGTGCTCGAGGCCTGGCAAGGCAAGACGGAGAATATTCCGCAGGCCCAAAAGGCCCTGCTCAAGCGCGCCCGTCTCAATGGCGTTGCGCAACTGGGCCAGTATCACGCGGGGATGGAAAACGAAGACTAGGTTCCCTAGGTGTCTGTCGTCTTCGCAGCCCCATAACCTGAAGCAAGGAGAATGCCATGACGAATGAACTGGACCGAGCAACCGCTATCACCCACCTCAACAAGATCCTGGAATTGGAGTTGGCCGGTGTGGTGCGTTATACACACTATGCCCTGATGGTATTTGGCTATAACCGTATCCCCATCGTTTCATGGATGCGCGCGCAGGCCGAGGAGGGCCTGGTTCACGCCCAGCAGGCGGGTGAGATGATCACCCATCTGGGCGGCCATCCCTCGCTTGCCATCGGCCCCCTCCTGGAAACTCACAAACATGACATCGGCGACATTCTGCGTGAATCACTGGAACTCGAACGCGCCGCGCTCGAGACCTACAAGGATCTGCTGTCTCTGGTCAAGGACAAATCCGTTCTGCTAGAGGAATATGCCCGTCGCATGATCAGTGAGGAGGAATTGCATCAGGGCGAGGTCGATAAGATGTTGCGCAAGCCTGGCGCGGTGGAGTCATTCTCCGGCTGAGGCAGGTCGTGCCCACAGCCGTTTCCACAGCGCGCGCCCGGCAACGGCGGCGAATACCGGCGCGCCGGCGATGAGGTACCAGTAGAAGGTGACGAAGCGCCATACCAGGATGGCGGCTGCAGTGGTGGCGCTGTCCAGGTAGGGCGCCAGCAGCAGGCTGCTGCTGGCCTCGGCGCCGCCGCTGCCCCCGGGCAGGAGGGTGGCCTGTCCCGCGGTGAGGGAGAGCATCTGGACCAGGAAGGCATAGCTCCAGCTGATGCCGCCGCCCAGGGCCCTGACCGCCAGGTAGAGGATGCTGTAGCGCAGCAGCCAGTGGCCGGTGCAAAGCACGTAGACCGCTGCCAGCCGCGCCCGCGGATAGCCTTGCACCAAGCGCAGGCTGCGCCGGAACTCCAGGGCGCGGCGAACCAGGCGACGGCGCACTTTGGGCCCTACCTGCAGGCGGCGCAGCAAGCGGCCCAGAGCCAGGAACAACGGCCGGTAGTGGCGAATGGAGAACCACACCAGGCCGAGGGTGCTCAGCAGGAAGCTGAGCATGAGCGCCAGCTGCCAGGCCAGATGCACGTCTTCGGGGACGATCAGCCAGTGCAGCAGTACGGCGCCGAGGGCAGTCAGGAAGAAGAGCACATCCATCAGCTGATCGGCGGCGTACAGGGCCAGGGCGCGCGGAGTGCCCAGGCCGTGGCGCCGCAGCAGCCAGGCGTAGGTGAGGGGGCCGCCGCTGCCTGCCGGGGTGGCGCAGATGGCGAACTCGGTGGCCATCACGGTGGCCAGGGCCTGCCCCTGGCTGAGGCGCAGGCTGGCGCCGCCGGCAAGGAGGCGCAGGCGTCCGGCATTGAGATTCCAGCCGAGGAAGATCATACCCAGCAGCGTCAGGAGTTCGCCTGCCGAGACCCTGTTCAGCAACGGCAGCAGATCGCGTCCGCCCAGGAACAGGGGGATCCCGATCCCCAGTCCCAGCCCCAGGGCGATGAGGAGGCCATAGCGCAGCCTCATGGGCAGAGGCCCAGCCAGCGGGATTTGGTCAGCGGGGTGCGGTGAGAAAGTAATTTCCTGATGGTTTCCAGCCAGTAACGCCGCACTCCCTTGTGGCGCAGATCCACGGGATGCAGGCCCAGGCGCAGCAGGGGCGCCGTGGCATGGCGCTGCAGCAGATGGTCGTTCCAGCGCCGTGACAGTGTCCTGCGCCAGGCGCTGCGCGCGCTCCAGACCAGGGTGGGCGCGAACAGGGGCGCGAAGTCCGGCAGGCGCAGCAGGTGGCGGGCATCGCTGGTATAGGACAGGGCGCAGCGGGACAGGGCCGTGCGCGCCCCTGCACCCAGCAGCCAGGCGGGAGGCACGAAGCCCTGCAGCGGCCAGCCGAGGCGGGCGAACAGCGCCATGCCTTGTTCCAGGCGCCGCTGCGCCTCGTGTTCACCGATGGCATAGAACTCGCCCTCGTGGGTGTAGACACGGCGCACCAGCCAGCTGCGCGGGCCGGGTGGAAGGGGCCCGGGGTCGTCATGGTGGTAACCGTGCAGCACCAGTTCGTCATCTTGGGCCAGACGCTGTTCCATGGCGGTGAGAAAGGCCGGCTGCCGGTCGAGCATGCCTTGGCGGTGATAGTCCGGCACCACCAGCAAGGTGAGGGGAATGTTTCCCAGGCTTTCGATCTCGGCGACGAAGCCCGCATAGCAGGGCCAGGTGGCGGGCGCCACGTCGTGCAGGACGACGCAGAAGGCGGCGCCGGTTGTGGTGCGCTCAGCCATGGGCAGCGCTCCGCTGCTCTTGCTCGATGGTGGTGCCACAGAGGTCCCGATAGTGCCCCAGGAGTTGTGGCAGGACCTTGTCCCAGGCATAGTGGCTGACCACATGGCGGCGGGCGATGCGTCCCATCTCGCGGTAGCCGTCGGCAAACAGGGCGCGCACGGTGGCGGAGAGATCCGCCCCGGCGGGCGATGCGGCCAGCAGGCCGGTGCCCGGCACCACCAGTTCCGCGACGGCACCGGCGCGGATGCCCACCACCGGCAGGCCGCAGGCCATGGCCTCCAGTACCACCAAACCGAAGGTTTCACTGGCTCCGCCGTGCAACAGGGCATCGCTGCTGGCCAGCAGGCGGGCGACCGCTTCCGGATTCAGGAAGCCGCTGCTGCGGCTCACATTGGCCGGCAGCCTGCGGGGCAGGCTGGAACCCACCAGGTGAAGATGATAGCCGCGGCCGAGGCGCTGCAGGGTGCGCAGCAGGAGCGGCAGGTTCTTCTCCCGTGAGCCGCGTCCGGCAAAGATCAGCAGCCGGGTGCCGGGGGCGAGCCCCAGTGTCTCGCGCAGCGCCGGATCCCGCAGGCGCGGATGAAAACGCTCCACGTCTACGCCTAGAGGCTGGACGAAGGTGCGCTCCACACCCAGCCGGCGCAATTTCCGGGCCATGACCTCGGAGGGGGCCAGGACCCGGTCGAAGCGCTGGTAGAGACGCGCCACATAGGCATCCAGGCCGTGGTTGGCCCACTTGCCCAGGCGGTTCGCCACCAGGCGCGGCAAATCGGAGTGATAGAAGCCCACTACCGGGATGTCCAGGCGCCGTCCCGCCTCCAGCGCCGCCCAGGGGAGTACGTAGGGATCGCCGGCCTCGATGAGGTCGGGCGCCAGGGCCATGAGTTGTTCCACCCACGGCTGGCGGCGCAGGGGAAAGCGATAACCGTGGCCGAAGGGGAGGGGTGGGGCAGGCAGGGTACAGAGCCCCTGGCGGTACTCCCGGCGCCGCCCCGGTATCAGCAGGTGATGGCGCAGCCCCGCACGCCTTGTCAGCCAGTCACGCTTTGCTTCGAGATAGGTGCGCACGCCGCCGCTCGACGGTGTCCAGAAAATGGTGATGTCGGCGATATGCATAATGCCTCATGGATGGCGCCACGGCCGTTTCGTCGCATGCGCAGTTCCCGCCGCATGGGAGGCAACTGAACGGGGCCCGCTAAAAGCCGCCATTATCCAGATAATGCTTGGCTTTGACAAAGGCGGCGCGCATTGCTGTCCTGGCAAAGGGCCGCTGCTTCCGGTATACTGTCGGCCTTTCTATGATCCGGCATCCGCCCGGCGTCGCATGCGGCGCGTTGCCGTTGCCCCCCATCCTGCAAGGTGAATTCAATGTCTACCGATACCACGCCCACATTCCAGTCGCTGGGATTGTCAGAACACGTCCTCAAGGCGCTCAGCGATGTGGGTTATGAAACCCCGTCTCCCATCCAGGCCGCCAGCATTCCCCATCTCCTGGCTGGCCGTGACCTGCTGGGCCAGGCCCAGACCGGCACCGGCAAGACCGCCGCCTTTGCCCTGCCGCTGCTGTCGCGCATCGGCCCTGCCCAGCGCGGGCAGCCCCAGTTGCTGGTGCTGACCCCCACCCGCGAACTGGCCATTCAGGTGGCGGAGGCCTTCCAGAGCTATGCCCGCTACCTGCCGGATTTTCACGTCCTGCCCATCTACGGCGGCCAGGCCTATGACAGCCAGCTGCGCCAGTTGCGGCGCGGTGTGCAGGTGGTGGTGGGCACGCCGGGGCGGGTCATGGATCACATGCGCCGCGGCACCCTGAAGATGGACAGCCTGCGCACCCTGGTGCTGGACGAGGCCGACGAGATGCTGCGCATGGGTTTCATCGACGACGTGGAATGGATCCTGGAACAGATGCCGGAGAGCCGCCAGATCGCCCTCTTTTCCGCCACCATGCCTGCCGTCATCCGGCGCGTGGCACAACGCCATCTGCGCGACCCCCAGGAAGTGAAGATCGCGTCGCGCACCAGCACCGCGGCCACCATCCGCCAGCGCTACTGGCTGGTGAGCGGCCTGCACAAGCTGGATGCCCTGACCCGGATACTGGAGACCGAGAGCTTCGATGCCATGCTCATCTTCGTGCGCACCCGCACCGCCACCGTGGATCTGACGGAGAAGCTGGCAGCGCGCGGCTATGCCTGCGCCCCCCTGAGCGGCGACATCCCCCAGGCGCAGCGCGAAAAGACCGTGGCCCGTCTCAAGAACGGCGGCCTGGACATCCTGGTGGCCACCGACGTGGCCGCGCGCGGCCTGGACGTGGAGCGCATCAGCCATGTGCTCAACTATGACATCCCCCTGGACACCGAATCCTATGTCCACCGCATCGGCCGCACCGGGCGGGCGGGGCGCAGCGGTGAGGCCATCCTGTTTGTGGCCCACCGCGAGCGGCGCCTGCTGCGGGCCATCGAGCAGGCCACCCGCCAGCCCATCGAGGCCATGGAGATGCCCAGTACCGGCGTCATCAACCGCCAGCGCATCACCCGCTTCAAGCAGCGCATCATCGATACCCTGGCCGGAGAGGATCTGGAGTTGTTCCAGCAGCTGGTGACGGAGTTTCAGCAGGAACAGGCTGTCGATCCCCTGCAGATCGCCGCCGCCCTGGCCTGCATGGCCCAGGGCGACGAGCCCTTGCTGCTGCCGGAACGAGAGGCCGCTGCGCGCCGTCCTGCGGCAGAGAAACGTGATAAGCGTGATAAGCGTGAAAAATACGACAAGCGTGACAAGCCCGAGCGAGCGGAAAAACCCGGCCGGCGCGCCGAGTCGGGCGGCGCCAGGGCGCTGCCGCTGAAGACCCACCCCGAGATCGAGATGGAGCGTTTCCGCCTCAATGTGGGCCGCAGCCACGGCGTCAAGGCCGGCAACATCGTGGGCGCCATCGCCAACGAGGCCGGCATCGAGAGCGACTACATCGGCCACATCGGCATCTTCGAGGATTATTGCACCGTGGACCTGCCGGCCGGCATGCCCAAGGAGATCTTCCAGCATCTGAAAAAGGCCCGTGTCTGCGGCCGCCAGCTGGGGATGGAGCGGATGGCTTCCCGCAGCACTACGGATCGCAAGAAGAGCGGGGGGAAAGGCAAGGACAAGCCGCGGACAAAGTCGCCTGTTCACTCCCATTGACAGGTTTGTAAAGCGAAACAAAATGCTGGGCAGTGCCTACCCCGATTAAACGATAAACACCATCGTGCGCAGCGCCATGGACCACTTATCTGGGTGATGAGTGATGCGTAATGAGTGATGAAAAAAACTATCCTTCATTGCCCTTTCTCATCACCCATCACCCATCACTCATTACCAGTCAAGGTGGATTACGCTGCGCTCATCCACCCTACGAATCTGCTCCGCCTGGAAGTGCTTGGGCGGTTGGATGGATGGCTTTGCGTCAGGCCGTTCTGTGGAAATGGCAGTAGAGGTACATTTGCTCCACCCCGCCCGGTGTAACATGCAGCTCTTTATGATGGCGCCTCAGTTCAAACTCCTCCCCCAGTGTGCTCTGCAACTGCTCTGGCGTATAGCGTTGTACGGGCAGGCCGCTGCATCTGGGCGGCGCCTCAGGCGCAAATGTGCCGATGATCAGGTGGCCAGCCGGCTGCAAACTTTTTAGAAGGGCGTCGCGGTATTTGCGCTGCTGTTCTGGGGTGGTGAGAAAGTGAAACACTGCCCGGTCATGCCACAACTGGTAGTAATGAGGCGCTAGCTCGAGTTCAGTTATGTCGCCATGCAGCCACTTCACCAGTTCCGCCTTTTCGCCCAGCCGCGCTTGCACCAGGGACAGCGCCTGCGCCGATATATCGAGGACGGTGATCGAGCGGTAGCCAGCCTCCAGGAGGTCGTCGACCAGTGTGGAGGCCCCTCCGCCGACGTCGATGATCGGGGCATCCATGGCCAGGCCGAGTTCCCTGATCCAGGTCAGGGAAGTCTGCAAATGGGGTTTATACCAGCCCAGCCTCTCGGTTGGCTTGGTCGAGTAGACTCGTACCCAGTGATCTTCTTTGCTCATCCCCGCTCACCTTAGATGATTGCATTAGCCCTAGTATTATCACCCAGCCCCTGCATTTGGCAATCACATTGTCAGTGCTTTGTTTCATGGAATGGCCGTTTGAAATCCCCGCTGTTCTTGATTTGCCCCGCTGATTACTGTAAGGGTTAGAACCCTGTGGTAACTGTACGGAGAGAATGAGCCATGACGGACTATGCAGCGCCGATTCTACGCCCCGATGAGCAACAGCCTCTGAGCCCCGACGAGTTGAGCCGCATCCATGCCTACTGGCGGGCGGCCAATTACCTGTCGGTGGGGCAGATCTATCTCTACGACAACCCCCTGCTCAAGGAACCGCTGACCCTGGAGCACATCAAGCCGCGCCTGCTGGGGCACTGGGGCACCACGCCGGGGCTGAATTTCATCTATGCCCATCTCAACCGTATCATCAGGGCCCACGACCTGGACATGATCTACATCGCCGGGCCCGGGCATGGTGGCCCGGGGTTGGTGGCCAACACCTGGCTGGAGGGCACCTACTCCGAGTTCTATCCCAATGTGCCCCTGGATGAAGCGGGCATGAAGCGCCTGTTCAAGCAGTTTTCTTTTCCCGGGGGCGTGCCCAGCCATGTGGCGCCGGAAACGCCGGGCTCCATCCACGAGGGCGGCGAACTGGGCTATGCCGTGGCCCATGCCTATGGCGCCGCCTTCGACAACCCCGACCTGGTGGTGGCCTGCGTGGTGGGGGATGGCGAGGCGGAGACCGGGCCCCTGGCCACGGCCTGGCATTCCAACAAGTTTCTCAATCCGGCCCGCGACGGCGCGGTGCTGCCCATACTGCATCTCAATGGCTACAAGATCGCCAACCCCACCCTGCTGGCGCGCATGAGCCACGAGGAGCTGGAGAGCCTGTTCGTGGGCTACGGCTACCGGCCCTGGTTCGTGGAGGGCGACGACCCGCAACTCATGCATCAGTGCATGGCCGCCACCCTGGACGCGGTGCTGGCGGAGATCCAGGCCATCCAGCGCGCGGCGCGCGAGCAGGGCGAGACGGCGCGGCCGCGCTGGCCCCTGATCATCCTGCGCACCCCCAAGGGCTGGACCGGGCCCAAAGAGGTGGACGGCCTGAAAACCGAAGGCTACTGGCGCTCCCATCAAGTGCCGCTCTCGGGACTGGCGGACAATCCCCAGCATGTGCGCCTGCTGGAAGAGTGGTTGAAGAGCTACCGTCCCGAGGAGTTGTTCGACACCGAGGGCGCGCCACGTCCTGAACTGCGCGCCCTGGCCCCTGAAGGCGAGCGGCGTATGGGGGCCAATCCCCACGCCAACGGCGGCGTGCTGCTACGGGACCTGAAGATGCCTGAATTCCGCGACTATGCCGTGGAGGTGCTGGAGCCGGGGCGCACCCTGGCTGAGGCCACGCGGGTGATGGGACGCCTGCTGCGTGACGTGATGAAGCTCAACATGGAGAGCCGCAACTTCCGGGTCATGGGGCCCGACGAGACGGCCTCCAACCGCCTCGGCGCCTTGTTCGAAGTGACCGACCGCGCCTGGATGGCCGAGACCCTGCCAGAGGACGATCACCTGTCGCCCGACGGCCGGGTTATGGAGATCTTGAGCGAGCACACCTGCCAGGGCTGGCTGGAGGGCTATCTGCTCACCGGCCGCCACGGCCTGTTCTCCTGCTACGAGGCCTTCATCCACATCATCGACTCCATGTTCAACCAGCATGCCAAGTGGCTCAAGGTGACCTCCCGGGAGATCCCCTGGCGCCGCCCCATCGCCTCCCTCAACTACCTGCTCACCTCTCATGTCTGGCGCCAGGACCACAACGGTTTTTCCCATCAGGATCCGGGCTTCATCGACCACGTGGTGAACAAGAAGGCGGACATCATCCGCGTCTATCTGCCGCCCGACGCCAACTGCCTGCTCTACATCAGCGACAAGTGCCTGCGCAGCCGCAACTTCATCAATGTCATCGTGGCCGGCAAACAGCCCCAACTCCAGTGGCTGGACATGGAGGCCGCCATCAAACACTGCACCCGCGGCATCGGCATCTGGGAGTGGGCCAGCAACGACCGCGACGGTGAACCCGATGTGGTGATGGCCTGTGCCGGCGACGTACCCACCATCGAGACCCTGGCGGCGGTGGACCTGTTGCGCCGCCATGTGCCGGATCTCAGGATCCGCGTCATCAACGTGGTGGACCTGATGACCCTGCAGCCCCGCGGGGAACACCCCCATGGCCTCTCCGATCAGGACTTCGACGCCCTGTTCACCAGCGACAAGCCCATCATCTTCGCCTATCACGGCTATCCCTGGTTGATCCACCGCCTCACCTACCGGCGTACCAACCATCCTAATCTCCATGTGCGCGGCTACAAGGAGGAGGGCACCACCACTACGCCCTTCGATATGGCGGTGCGCAACGACCTGGACCGCTTTCATCTGGTGAGCGACGTCATCGAGCGCGTGCCAAAGCTGGGGGGGCATGCCGCCTATACCCGGCAGTGGCTGCAGGACAAGCTCATCGAGCATCGCGAATACATCACCCGCTTCGGTATCGACATGCCCGAGATCAGGAACTGGAAGTGGGGGGATTATCATGGGAGTAAGGACAGAGATTCGTAGGGTGGGCACCGCCCACCATAACCTTCGCTTATTCGTGAGGCGTGAGGCGTAAGGGGTGAGGTGTGATCGTGAGCTAATTCCGCGCCTCACCCCTCACACCTTACGCCTCACGAAAAACAAGCTCTTGGTGGGCGGTGCCCACCCATACATATTTGAGAGGCGGGCCTTGGTTGTGAGGATACTGGTGGTCAACTCGGGCAGTTCTTCGCTCAAATACCATCTATTCAATATGGATGATGGCTGCGTGTTGGTAGCCGGGCGCATGGAGCGCATCGGCGAGGGGGCGGGGCGCCTGGTGCATCGCTGGCGCGGCGCCGACGCGCTCATGCAGCGCCGTGACGAGGCGCATAGCTGGGCGGATCACCGCCAGGCCTTCGCACTGCTGGCCGCCCTGCTGGAGGAAGGCGGCACCGGCAGGATGCCGGACGCCGTCGGTCACCGCGTGGTCCATGGCGGCGAGCGATTCCATGAGGCGGTGCGCATCGACGCCCCGGTGCTGGAGGCGCTGGACGGGCTTGAGCCACTGGCGCCGCTGCACAATCCCCCCAATGTGGAAGGTATCCGTGTCTGCCTGGTCCATTTCCCCTCGGTGCCTCAGGTGGCGGTATTCGATACCGCCTTTCACCAGAGCCTGCCACCCCATGCCAGCCGCTATGCCGTGCCGCAGGCCTGGTATCGGGAGCATGGGGTGCGCCGTTACGGTTTCCACGGCATCTCCCATGGCTCCGTGGCGGCGCGTGCGGCGGACTTCCTGGGCAGGCCGCTGGCGGCGCTGAACCTCATCACCCTGCACCTGGGCAATGGCGCCAGCGCCGCCGCCATCGAGGGGGGGCGCAGTGTGGACACCTCTATGGGGATGACGCCCCTGGAGGGGCTGGTGATGGGCAGCCGCTGCGGCGACCTGGATCCCGCCGTGCCCTTCCATGTCATGCGCGCCGCAGGCCTGTCGCCAGCGGCCCTGGAGGCGGCCCTCAACAGGGATAGTGGCCTCAAGGGCCTGTGTGGCGCCAACGACATGCGCGAGGTCATCACCCACGCCGCGGCCGGTGAGCCTGCGGCGCAGCTGGCCCTGGACATCTACTGTTACCGCATCCGCAAATACATCGGTGCCTACCTGGCGGTGCTGGGGAGGGTGGACGCCCTGGTGTTCACCGGCGGAGTAGGGGAAAATGCCCCCTTGGTGCGCGCCCAGGCCTGTGCCGGCCTGGAGCGCCTGGGCATCGTCGTCGATGACGAACGGAATGAGGCGACCCTGGACGATATCATGGCCATACAGGCCCCCGCAGCGCCACTGAAGATCCTGGTGGCGCGTGCCGATGAAGAAGGAGAGATTGCGCGCCAGACCATGGCCTGCATCGGCCGGGGTTGAGAACGGTGGGTGGGGCCGAAATTTTTCACGATTTCTTGAACTTATTGCGCATTAACTTGACAAAAAATAGAGGATACCTCAGCATCCCTTTCATCATGACGCCATCAAAAAGAAAAATCGTCAATCTCATCATAGCGTTACTGCTGGTGGCCGCACCCGTGCAGTTTACCGCTGCGGCCCTGCATGTGGCTTGTTCCAGTGGCGATGCTGCCGTCATGGCCTCTCTGGATGAGCTTGCCGGCAGTGCGGCGCTGATGAACGATGAGGCCACTTGCCAGCAGGGCGCCCACCATCATTGCATCTCCTGCGTTTCCTGCTGCGCCGCCGACAATGGGGCCAGCACCGCCAATACCGTGGACAGTGCCCTGCAATCTCTGCCGGTCTATCAACTGGCCGCCCCCTTTATTTCCCCTTCCTTCCGACCTCCCATACTCCTCTAGGCTTGAGGCCGGCTGTCTTGCCGACAGCCTGTCTGTGACTGGTGTTGCATGTCCCCCGTGGTATGTGGCATCCCATGAACTTCCGTGTTGCATGAACCCCGCCGGGCCGTGGCGACATGGACGCCACCGCCAGACAGCGGCGGCGAAGTCTGGAGAGAACGACGCGTGAATCACATGAAATACCATAACCCTCTGCTGCCGGGCACTTTGCTGGCGCTGCTCCTATGGTCTTGGGGCGCTGTGGCCAGTACCCAGCAGGCCGACCTGACACTGGACGATGCAGTGGCCACAGCGCTGGCGGGCAACCCCGGCCTGGCTGCCATCGAGGCCCGCGCCCGCGCCCTTGATGAGGTGCCGGCACAGAAGGGTACCCTGCCCGATCCCCAGCTGCTGTTCAATCTCATGAACCTGCCGGTGGACAGTTTCTCCTTCAGTCAGGAGGCCATGACCCAGGTGCAGATCGGCATCAGCCAGATGCTGCCCTATCCTGGCAAACTGGCGCTGCAGGAAGAGGTGGCAACCCAGGAGGCCAGCGCCGCCGGGGACAAGGTGGCGGAGATGCGCCTGCGCCTGGTGCGTGACGTACGCACCCTGTGGTGGACTCTGTACTACCTGGACCGGGCCCTGGAGATCGTGGCCAGCAACCAGGAACTGCTGCGCCAGTTCGTGACCATCGCCCAGACCAAGTACAAGGTGGGCAAGGGCCTGCAGCAGGATGTGTTGCTGGCCCAAGTGGAACTGTCCAAGCTGCTGGATCGCGAGATCGCCCTGCAGGGCATGCGTCAGTCCATGGCGGCGCGCCTCAATGCCTTGCTGGACCGCCAGGTGGATACAGCCGTGCACTTGGCGCGCCAAGTGGACGAGTCGCTGCCCGAACTGGCACCGGCCGACGCGCTCTATCAGGCCGCCGAGGACGGCCGTCCGCTGTTGCGCCAGCAGGCCCGCCAGATCGATGCTGCGCGCCTGCGCCGGGATCTGGCGAAAAAGGATTACTACCCCGATTTCCGGGTCGGCGCGCTATATGGCTTCCGCAGTGGTGAGAATCCCAACGGCAGCAGTCGGGCGGATTTTGCCACATTCATGTTCAGCATGAATCTGCCCATCTATACCGGTTCGCGCCAGGACCGCAAGCTGGATCAGCGCAACAGTGAACTGAGCCGTGAGCGCTATGCCTTCGACGACCTGCGTTCGCGGGTGGCGGCGGAAATCGCCACGGCGCTGGCGGACTATAAGCGGGCGCGCCAGCAGGCCTCCCTGTTCAGGGAAGGCATCATTCCCCAGGCCACCCAGACCGTGGCCTCCATGCGTGCCGGCTATCAGGTGAACAAGGTGGATTTTTTGAATCTGGTGCGTGCCCAGATCACGCTCTTCAATTATCAAGTGCAGTACTGGAAGGCCTTGAGCGAGGCCAATCAGGCGCGCGCCCGGGTTGCGGCTGCCGTAGGCAAGGAGACAGTGTATGAATAAGACAGCAGTGTGGATGGCAGGCATTGCCCTGGCGGCAGGCCTGGGCGGTGGTTACTGGCTGGCGCAGCGCGGCGCGGCGCCTGTCGCGCCTGAGGGGGCAGCGCAGCAGGCAGAGGCCAAAAAGCCCCTCTATTACCGCCACCCCATGAATCCTTCCGTCACCTCGCCGGTGCCGACCAAGGACGAGATGGGCATGGACTATGTGCCGGTCTATGCCGATGGCGCCAGCGCCGCCATGGAGCCGGCAGGCACGGTGAAGATCGACCCGGTAACGGTGCAGAACATCGGGGTGCGCACAGCGCGGGTGGATCGCCGCAGCCTGTCGCGCAGCCTGCGCACCGTGGGCCGTGTCGGTTTCGATGAGGAGCACTTGGCGCGCCTCCATCCCAAGGTGGAGGGCTGGATTGAGAAGATGCGCGTGGACAAGACTGGCGAGCAGGTGAAGAAGAATGAGATCCTGCTGAGTATCTATGCGCCCCAGCTGGTGTCCAGCCAGGAAGAATATTTGCTGGCCCTGCAGAACCGCAAGGTGCTGGCCAACAGTCCCTTCGAGGATATCCGCCGCGGTGCCATGGAGCTGGTGCAGTCGTCTCGGGAGCGCCTCGAACTGCTGGATATGGCGGAGCATCAGATCCGTGAACTGGAGAAGAGCGGCAAGATCAAGAAGTATGTCCATATCCACTCGCCCTTCGACGGCGTGATCATCAAGGTGGGTGCGCGCGAGGGTCAGTTCGTCACGCCGCGGACGGAACTCTATAGCATTGCCGACCTGTCGCAGGTCTGGGTCTATGTGGATGTCTTCGAGGACGAACTGCCCTGGGTGCAGGTAGGTGACGAGGCGGAGATGGCGGTGGCCGCCGTGCCCGGCCGCACCTTCCGTGGCAAGATCACCTATATCTATCCCTACTTCGAGTCCAAGACCCGCACCGTCAAGGTACGCATGGAGTTCGACAACCGCCACGGCCTGCTCAAGCCCGAGATGTTCGCCGACGTGACCATCCATGCCGGGCGTCAGATCGATGCCGTGGTGGTGCCGGAGGAGGCCATCGTGCGTTCCGGCAGCCGCGAGCTGGTGTTCGTGGTGCGCGCCCCCGGCAAGTTCGAGCCCCGCGTGGTCGAGGTGGGGGTGAGCAGTGGCGGCATGACTCAGATTCTCAGCGGCGTGCAGCCAGGCGAGGAGGTGGTCACTTCGGCCCAGTTCCTCATCGATTCCGAATCCAAGCTGCGCGAGGCCACTGCCAAGATGCTGAAATCGGCAGGCAAGGGTGATGACCGGCAGGCACCTGCCACGGCTGCGGACCACGGCGCCATGGAAGGCATGAACATGGGTGATCAGACCGGCGGCAAGGCCATGGACATGGACCATGGCGCCGCGGCACATGCCCCGCAGCAGGGCATGGCCATGCCCATGAACGGCAAGCAGGGAGGCATGCAGCATGATTAAGGCCATTATCGACGCCTCGCTGCGCAACCGCTTCCTGGTGCTCATCGGCACCCTGCTGGTGGTGTCCGTGGGCCTGTGGGCGGTGCGCACCATGCCCCTGGACGCCATTCCCGACCTCTCGGATGTCCAGGTGATCGTGTTCACCGAGTTTCCGGGGCAGGCCCCCCAGGTGGTGGAGGACCAGGTGACCTATCCTCTGACCACCGCCATGCTGGCGGTGCCCTACGCCAAGGTGGTGCGCGGCTATTCCTTCTTCGGTCTGTCCTTCGTCTACATCATCTTCGAGGATGGCACCGATATGTACTGGGCGCGCTCCAGGGTGCTGGAATCTCTCAATTACGTCAGCGGCCGCCTGCCGGGGGGGGTGACGCCCACCCTGGGGCCGGACGCCACCGGGGTGGGCTGGGTCTATGAATACGCCCTGGTGGACCACAGCGGCAATCTCGACCTGTCCCAGCTGCGCTCCATTCAGGACTGGTACCTGCGCTATCCGCTGCAGACGGTGCCCGGCGTGGCCGAGGTGGCCTCGGTGGGCGGCTACGTCAAGCAGTATCAGGTGGCGGTGGACCCCAATGCCCTGATGGCCTACAACATCCCCCTGGCCAAGGTGCGCCACGCCATCAAGCGCTCCAACAACGACGTGGGCGGGCGCCTCATCGAGATGGCCGAGACCGAATACATGGTGCGCGGCCGCGGCTATATCAAATCCATCGAGGATCTCAAAGAGATCCCGGTGAGCGTCGACAGCCAGGGCACGCCCATCCGCCTCAAGGACGTGGCCACCGTGAAGCTGGGGCCGGAGTTGCGCCGCGGCGTGGTGGAACTCAACGGTGATGGTGAGGTGGCTGCCGGTGTGGTCATCATGCGCTTCGGGGAAAATGCCCTGGCCACCATCCGCGGAGTACGCGCCAAGCTGGCAGAACTGGCGGAGGGCCTGCCGGAGGGGGTGGAGATCGTCCCGGTCTATGACCGCGGCGATCTCATCGAGCGCGCGGTGGACAACCTCAAGGACAAGCTGATCGAGGAGTTCATCGTGGTCAGCCTGATCTGTATGCTGTTCCTGCTCCATGCCCGCTCGGCGCTGGTGGCCATCGTCGCCCTGCCGGTGGGCATCCTGCTGGCCTTCATTGGCATGCGCTGGCAGGGTATCAATGCCAATATCATGTCCCTGGGGGGAATCGCCATCACTATCGGCGCCATGGTGGACGGGGCCATCGTACTCATCGAGAATGCCCACAAACACCTGGAGCGGGCCGGCAAGGCCCAGGGGGGGGAGTTGACCGTCCTGCAGCGCTGGGCTGCGGTGGCCGATGCCGCCAAGGAAGTGGGGCCGGCGCTGTTCTTCTCGCTGCTCATCATCACCGTGTCCTATCTGGCCATCTTCACGCTGCAGGGACAGGAGGGGCGGCTGTTCAGCCCCCTGGCCTTCACCAGCACCTATTCCATGGCCGCCGCCGCCCTGCTGGCGGTGACCCTGGTGCCGGTGCTCATGGGCTTGTTCATCCGCGGCAAGATCCTCCCCGAGGCGCGCAACCCGGTGAACCGCATCCTGCACACCCTGCATTCCCCGGCCCTGCGCCTGACCATGCAGTGGCGCAAGCTCACCCTGCTGGTGGCCGTGGTGCTGCTGGCGGTGACGGCCTATCCCCTGGGCAAGCTGGGCAGCGAATTCATGCCGCCGCTGGACGAGGGGGATATCCTCTACATGCCCACCACCTTTCCCGGCCTGTCCATCACCAAGGCCAAGGAGTTGTTGCAGCAGACCGACAAGATCCTGCACACCTTTCCCGAGGTGGCCACGGTGTTCGGCAAGGTGGGACGGGCGGAGACCGCCACCGACTCGGCGCCTCTGTCCATGATGGAGACGGTGATCCGCCTCAAGCCCCGCGAGCAGTGGCCCGACCCGGAAAAGACCAACAAGGCGCTGATGGCGGAGATGGATCAGGCGATCCGTTTTCCCGGCCTGGCCAATGCCTGGACCATGCCCATCAAGACCCGCATCGACATGCTCTCCACCGGCATCAAGACGCCCATCGGCATCAAGGTGAGCGGGCCCGACCTCAATGTCCTGCAGGAGGTGGCCATGTCCATCGAACAGGCCATGAAGACCATTCCCGATACCCTGTCGGCCTTCGGCGACCGGGCGGTGGGCGGCTACTTCCTGGACTTCGATATCGACCGCGTGGAGGCGGCCCGCTATGGCCTCACCGTGGGCGACGTGCAGGACGTGATCGTGTCCGCAGTGGGCGGCATGAACATCACCTACACCGTGGAGGGCCTGGAGCGCTATCCGGTCAACCTGCGTTATCCGCGTGAACTGCGGGACAGCCCCGAGCAGCTGCGCAGGGTGCTGATCCCCACGCCCACCGGGGTACAGATCCCGCTGTCCCAGGTGGCGGAGCTGCACCTGCGGCGCGGGGCGCCGGTGATCAAGAGCGAGGATGCCCGCCCCAATGCCTGGATCTACGTGGACATCAAGACCTCCGATATCGGCGGCTTCGTGGCCCGCGCCAAGGAGGTGCTGGCCCAGCAGGTGAAGATTCCTCCGGGTTATACCGTGACCTGGTCGGGGCAGTTCGAGTTTATGGAGCGGGCGGCCAAGCGCCTCAAGGTGGTGATTCCCGCCACCCTGTTGATGATCTTCCTGCTGCTCTACTTCAACTTCCGCAATATCGCGGCGCCGGTGGTGGTGATGCTGTCCATCCCCTTCGCCCTTATCGGCGGCATCTGGCTGGTGTACGGTTATGGCTTCAACCTCTCGGTGGCCGTGGCGGTGGGCTTCATCGCCCTGGCTGGGGTGGCGGCGGAGATCGGCGTGCTGGTGCTGACCTTCATCAACGAGTCCGTCCAGGCGCTGCGCCATGAACGGGCGCGCAGCGAGGGGGTGTCCACGGACCGGGTGCGCCTCAGCGGTGCCGACATCCAGGAGGCCGTGTTCCAGGGTACCTCGGAGCGCGTGCGTCCCATCACCATGACCGCCACCGCGGTGATTGCCGGCCTGGTGCCCATCATGATCGGCAGCGGCACCGGCTCCGAGGTGATGCAGCGCATCGCCGCCCCCATGGTGGGCGGCATGCTCACCACCACCCTGCTGTCCCTGGTGGTGCTGCCGGTGATCTACGGCCTGATCCTGCAGTGGCAGGAACGGCGCCGCGGGGCTGCCTGATGGGCTGGTAGATGACAGTGAAGTAGAGTGGGCACCGCCCACCGGGCAGCAGGGGCTTGCCACCATGGTTTTTGGTGGCATCGCCCGCCTTAGGCTAATGCAACAAGGAGAGCAGACATGGGACTGAGAAAAGTAACCGCCATCATCCGTAAGGACGCCCTGAAGCCGGTGGAGCAGACGCTCCAGGACATGGGGGTGACGGGCATCAGCGTAACCCAGGTGAAAGGCTACGGCGAATATGCGGACACCTATACCAAGGACTGGCTGGTGTCTCATGCCCGCATCGAGATCTTCACCAGCGAGGAACAGGCCGATGTCATCGCCGAGGCCATCATGGGGGCGGCGTATACCGGCGGCGCGGGCGACGGCATCGTGGCCATTTTGCCGGTGGAGAAGCTCTATCGGATCCGCACCCGGAGTGTGGCAGAGGCAGACGACATCTAGAGCGAGAGACGCCATCCATGGCCGTTGCCCTTGTGCGGGAGTGAATTCTGTGGATCATGGTGGGAGGAGGGGATAGACAATCCAGTATTCCGATCGTGAACGATAGGAGGGGCTTGGGGTGACAAGAGTGGCTAGGGTTCTTGCCGGATTTCTGGCCTTGCTGCTGTCCTTGCCTGTGGCTGCCGCATCCTTGAGCGGCCGGGACATCGTGAGCCGGGTGGAGAGTCTCCTCTGGGGCAGGACCAGCGAGGGCAATTACCAGATGCGGATCACCACCCCTCACTGGCAGCGCACCCTGGAGCTGCAGGTGTGGATGGAACGCCCTGAAAAGACCTTCATCCGCATCCTCGCCCCGGCCAAGGAGGCTGGCATCGGCTCTTTGCGCATCGGCAACGAGATGTGGAACTACCTGCCCAAGGTGGAGCGCATCATCAAGATCCCGCCTTCCATGATGCTGCAACCCTGGATGGGATCGGACTTCACCAATGACGACCTGGTGAAGGAGAGCAGCATCATCGACGACTATACCCACCAGCTGGTGGCCGAGGAGCAACAGGACGGAGTGGGTGTCTACCGCATCGAGTCCATCCCCAAGCCGGAGGCCGCCGTGGTGTGGGGCAAGCTGGTCTACGAGGTGCGCCGCGAAGATCTCATTCCCCTGCGGCTGTCCTACTACGATGAACGGGGGCGTCTCATCAAGGTGCTGAGTTTCAGCGAAGTGCGGGAAATGGGTGGTCGCACCCTGCCCACCCGCTGGGAGATGCGCCCCATCGCCAAACCCAGGAATTCCACGGTGATCCGCCTGCGCCAGGTGCGCTTCGACCTTCCTATCGACGCCGGGATCTTCACCCTGCGCAATCTGCGCCGCGGTGGCCCATGAGCCTGGTGCGGGTCGAGGGCCTCTCCAAGCGCTACCGCCAGGACAGCATCGCGGTGGATGCCCTGAGCGGGATCGATCTGCAGGTGGAGGAAGGCGAGTTTCTATCCCTGGTGGGGCCCTCCGGCTCCGGCAAGACCACCCTGCTGAATCTCATCGGCGGCCTGGACAGGCCCACGGCAGGGCGCATCTGGATCGGAGATCAGGAGATCGGCCGTCTCTCCAGGGGCGCACTGTCGCGCCTGCGGCTGCGGCGCATCGGCTTCATCTTTCAGGAATACAATCTGATTCCCGTGCTCTCGGCCCTGGAGAACGTGGAGTATGTCATGCTCCTGCAGGGGGTGCCCGGGCGTGAGCGCCGCCAGCGTGCCCTGGCCATGCTGGAGGAGGTGGGCCTGGCGGGGCTGGCGCAGCGCCGTCCGCCCCAGTTGTCGGGTGGTCAGCAGCAGCGGGTGGCAGTGGCGCGGGCCATCGTCTCCCGGCCGGCCATCGTGCTGGCCGACGAGCCCACCGCCAACCTGGATTCGGCCAGCGGCGCCGCCCTGCTGGATCTGATGCGCGGTCTCAACGAGCGCCATGGCGTGACTTTTCTCTTCTCCACCCACGATCCCATGGTCATGGCGCGCGCCAGGCGCATCATCAAGCTCCACGACGGCCACATCGTGGCCGACGAAATGGCGCAGGTGTTTGATGACGGTCGGACAAAAACACAGGATGGGTAGGGCGCGCAGCGCGGTCATCCGCCAAGGACCGCGCACATGAAACTGCTGCATCTCGCCGCCCGCAACGTGCTGCGCAATGCGCGCCGTTCCCTCATCACCCTGGCCTCCATCAGCCTCAGCCTGGCGGCCCTGATCTTCATCTGGGGGTTCATCGACGGCATCAACGAGCAGATGATCGACAACAGCACCCGCTATATCTCCGGCCATCTGCAGATTCACCAGCGGGGCTTCCACGAGGATCAGGCCCTCTACAAGGCCATGGTCGATGATCCCGAACTGCGCGCCCGCCTGGCAGCCCTGCCCCATGTGGCGGCCCTGGCGCCCCGGGTGGAGGGCAAGGCCCTGCTGAGCGGCACCGACAAGTCGCGCGCCGTCATGGTGGTGGGTGTGGACCCGGCGCTGGAGGTGGCGGTGACGACCATCGACCGGGCGGTGGCAGCGGGACGCTCTCTGCGTCCTGGGGACAGCGCCAGCATCCTGCTGGGCGACAAGGCCGCGGCGGCCCTGGGCGTTGGGGTGGGCGACCAGGTGGTGCTCATCACCCAGGCTATGGACGGCTCTCTGGGGGCCGGGCGTTACCGGGTAGTGGGGCTGTTCGACAGCGGTATCGATGTGCTGGACGGCAGTTACGTCTTCCTGCCCCTGGAGGCGGCCCGCGAATTGTTCGCGCTGGAGGAGCGGGCCACCGCCTGGGTGGTGCGCCTGGACCAGCGGGCGCAGGCCGGTGATGTCGCCGGGCGCATGGCCACTTTGCTGGGGCCGCAGTACGAGGTGCTGGACTGGCCCCGGCTGCTGCCCTCCATGGTGCAGATGGTGCGCTTTCACGAGGCCGTGACCTATGTGGTGCTGCTCATCGTCCTGGTGGTGGTGGCCATCGGCGTGGGCAATACCCTGCTCATGGCGGTGATGGAGCGCACCCGGGAGTTCGGGGTGATGATGGCCCTGGGGACCAGCCGTGCCCAGATCATCGGGGTGGTGGTGACGGAGTCGCTGTTGCTGGGGCTGGTCGGGCTGTTGCTGGGCAACGTCCTGGGGGTGGCCGTGACCGAGTCACTGGGTGAAAGCGGTCTTAACCTGGGGCAATACACGGCGGCCATGGAGACCATGCCGGGCTTGTCCGGCATGGTCTTTCCCCTGGTGCGCTGGGATCATGTGGCCTTGCTGTCGCTGCTGGTGTTCCTGATCAGCCTGCTTCCCCCCCTCTATCCCGCCTGGCGCGCCGCCCGCCTGGAGCCGGTGCAGGCCATCCGCGGCCTGGCGGGCGAGACGCCCTGGTCACCGCGCCGCCGGCCCTTCCGACAGGGAGCGAACAGTGGACGGGTGTTCTGGAAAATCGCCGCCCGCAGCATCCTGCGCAATCCGCGCCGCGCGCTGCTGACCACCGGCGCCACGGCCTTTGGCCTGGCGGCCTTTCTCTTCCTGTATGCCTTCGCCGACGGTTTCTTCGAACAGATGATCGGCAATTCCACGGGCTATCTCACGGGGGACCTGCAGGTGGAGCGCCAGGGCTTCCGTGACGAACTGTCGCCTGCGCTGGTCATCGAGGAGCCGCCGGCTGTGTTGGCGCGTGTGCGCGCCCACCCCGAGGTGCGGGCCGCGGCACCGCGCATCAAGGTCCAGGCCATGGTGAGCAGCCCCACCACCACCGAGCCATTGCTGCTCCACGGCGTGGTGCCGCAATTGGAACAACAGGTCACGGTTTTGCAGCGGGCCCTGGTGGCGGGGCATTATCTTAGTGAGGACGAGCCGCGGGGCATCGTGCTGGGCAGCAAGCTGTTGGATAAACTGGGACTGGCGTTGGGGGAGAAACTGGTGGTGACCGTGCAGCTGGCCGATGGCAGCCTGGGCTCGGCAGCCTATCGCGTGGTGGGTGTCTTCCGCACTGGCAATGAATTGTTCGACGGCACCCTGGGTGTCATCGGCCTGCGACCGGCTCAGAAGTTGATGGGGTTTTCCCAGGGGGAGGTGTCCACCATTGCGGTGGCGTTGCGCGAGCGGCGCATGGTCGGGGAGGTGGCGGCGGATCTGCGCCGCACCCTGGCAGGCACGCCCTATGAGGTGCTGAGCTGGGAGCAACTGCTGCCGGTGGTGGTGCAGATGATCGATCTGTCCAAACTGGATTTCTACGTGGTGCTGGGGGTGGTGTTCGCCGTGGTGGCCATGGGGGTGATGAATACCCTGCTGATGTCGGTGTTGGAGCGTACCCGTGAGTTCGGGGTGATGATGGCGCTGGGGACCCAGCCATGGCAGATTCTGCGCATGGTGATCTATGAGTCGGTGATCCTGGGTGTGGCGGGCATCCTGGCGGGGGCGCTGCTGGGCCTGCTGCTGGTGACCTATTATCAAGAGCAGGGCATGAATCTGGCGGCCTTTGCCGGGGTGACGGAGACCATTCCCGGCATGACGGCAACCGTGTATCCCCTGCTGATGCTGGAGCACGTGTGGCTGCCGACCCTGGTGTTGTTTTTCACCGGGCTGCTGGCGGCCCTCTACCCGGCGGCCCGCGCGGCACGCCTGGAACCGGTGCGCGCCATTCGCCATGTCTGAAGCCCGCAGGAGGTGGGGATGCCTGCTGCTGGGCATTTCCCTGTCGGCGGCCTCTGTGGCGGCCACGCCGGTGAAGAACATGCGCCTGGGCGGCTATTACAAGAATCTGCTCATCGCCTCCCGTACCCTGCCATTGTTTGGGCCGGATGAATCCTACGTGCTGGACCTCAACCGTCTGCGGCTCAGGGTCACGGGGGAGTTGGGAGACAACGCTGCTTTCAATATCCAGTATGACAACGAAGTGCTGCTGGGCAGCTATCTGGATACCCGCCAGTTCGCGGCCCTGGACGCCCTGGACAGCGCTACCTATTTCAACTGGGAGGCCACTTATCTGGAGCGGGGCGACATCCAGGGACGGCACAGCCTGTACCGCGCCTATCTGAGCTTCGCCGGGGAGCGCACCGAACTGCGCATCGGCCGCCAGCGCCTCGCCTGGGGAACGGCGCTGTTCTGGAATCCGGTGGACATCCTCAATCCCTTCAACCCCATTCAGTTGGAGCGCGAGGAGCGCACCGGCGTCGATGCCGTGCTCCTCAGCTGGGATTACGGCGTATTGTCGCGTCTCAGCCTGGTGCAGGCCCAGCAGCGCGCCGGCGCCAACAGCGCCCTACGCTGGCGCAGCCATTGGCAAGGCTTCGATCTGGCGCTGACGGCGGGTCGTTTCCGCGGTGATGAAGTGGCCGGGTTCGATTTTGCCGGCCAGCTGGGGCTGGTGGGCCTGCGCGGCGAAATGACTTACACCGATCCCCAGGGGGGCGGTGATTATGCCAGGGTCGTATTGGGCATGGACCGCAGTTTCGCCAACACCCTGACCCTGAATCTGGAGCTGTATTACAATGGCCTGGGGCGCGGCGACCCGAGGGACTATGACTTCAGCCGCCTGCTGAGCGGGGAGTTGCAGAGCCTGGCGCGTTATTACGGGGGGTTCTATATGGCCTATGAACTGACGCCTATCCTGCGCTGGGACAATTACCTGATTCTGAACCTGGATGATGACAGCCGTTTTTTTGCGCCGCGTCTGGTGTATTCGATGACTGGCAATATCGACTGGTCCCTGGGCATACAGTATTTCGATGGTGCCTCAGCCAGTGAATACGGGGTGTTGGAGAACCTCTATTACAGCGAACTGCAGTGGTTCTTTTGAGCCGCCGCTGTAAATGGCGGTACACTCGGATGAGGGTGACCGCTGCCATGGTATATGGTGCAGGGATGAAAAGAAGTGGTATGTGATAGGAAATGTTGAAAGGAGTATGCGGCCCTATGAAGCAGGTGAAACATCGTTCTTTTGCTCTGGTGCTATCGGGAGGTGGCGTCAGGGGAGTGGCCCATGCAGGGGTCCTGCAGGGACTGGAATATTACGGCTGGCGGCCGTCCGCCATCGTCGGCGTCTCCATGGGGGCAATTGTAGGCGCCACCTATGCCCTGAATTCGGACTGGTACCAGGCACTGGTCAATATGGACACTCGCTATTTCCCCGGCCCACCCATTGCCTCCAGCGCCGACCTGCGGGAGCGCATCCGCGCCCTGCTGGCTTCGGAGCGCGCCCTGCGCGAGATGCTGCTGGGCTGGGGCGTGGGCAGCCGCAGCCTGAAGCAGGGGCAGGCCTTGCTGGCGGCTCTCACCTTGGGGCGCAATCTGGAGGAGGGGCGGATTCCAGTGGCGGCGGTGGCGGCAGACCTGCGCAGCGGACGGCGTATGATCCTGCGCACTGGCCGTGCCTCACAGATGGTCTATGCCAGTGCCGCCCTGCCCGGTATTTTACCGCCGCTGAAACATGAAGGCTGTCTGCTGTCCGATGGCACTTATGTGGACAATGCCCCCATCGATGTGGCGCGCGACTTCGGCGTCGAGTTGGTGATCGCCGTGGACACCACCCAGATCAACCATCAACTGGCCATCCGCAATGGTCTGCAGGCCATGATACGAGCCATGGAAATCTGTCATCACAGCCATTCCCAGTTGCGTTTCAAGAAGGCGGATTTCGTGTTGCGGCCGCCCTATCCCTTTGCCATCGAGGCCCTGGATTTCCGCTACAAGCGGCACTGTGCTGCAGCGGGCCTGAAGGCGGTCAGGCACAACCGGGACGCCTTGCAGCGCCTGTTGACCCAGGATTGAGGCGGCGCGCCGTCCTGGGGGCTTCGATGTCTTTGCGGCTGACAGCACCATGGCGTTGAGGGACTGGCTGGGTGCTGGCGCCGCGCTCGCCGCTGACGGCGCAGGGGTCAGGATCTGGATGGCGGCCCTGGCGGCCCTTGTCTGTATCCTGCTCATCGCCTTCGTGACCCGCATCTTTCTGCCAGGCTGGCCTGGCCCCCTGCTGGTGGCGTCCATGGGGGCGTCGTCGGTATTGCTGTTTGCCGTGCCTGCCAGTCCCATGTCGCGCCCCTGGCCGCTGGTGGGCGGCCATCTGAGCGCCAGCCTGGTGGGGGTGAGTTGTGCCCAGTACCTGCCGGATCAGGCTTGGGCAGCAGCCCTTGCCGTAGCCGGCTCCATTCTGGCCATGCACTTCCTGCGCTGCCTCCATCCGCCTGGCGGTGCCGCCGCCCTGGTGGCGGTGGTGGGTGGGGAGCAGATTCAGCAATTGGGTTACCAGTTCGTTCTCGCCCCGGTGGCTCTGGATGTGGCCATCATGCTGGCTGTGGCCGGCCTGCTGCAGCGTCTGCTGCGCGGCACGAGCCAGGTGCACGGCATGGGGGCGGGGCAGGCCATGGCGGAGGATGAACTGCAGCGGCCGCGTGGCATGAGTTCCTCACTGGCAGCGCCCTTCAGCCCTGCCGACCTGGATGATGCGCTGCGCGACCTCAACACCTACATCGATGTCAGCCGGGAGGACCTGCAGCGCATCTATGACCTGGCGCTGCTGCACGCCCGCATGCGGGGTCTGGGCGAACTGCAGGTCAGTGACGGCATGCGCCATGAGGCCTGTGCCGTGGAATTCGCCACCCCTCTGGATGAGCTGTGGCAGACGCTGCAGCAAAAAAAACAGCGCGGGGCGGTGGTGGTTTCATCCGCAGGCCATGTGCTGGGCATGGTTACCATCAGCGACTTTCTGGAGCACGCCAACGCCCTGGAGCATGAAACCCTGGCGGAGCGGCTGCGCCATTTGCTGACCCCCAGCGGAACTCTGGAGTCGGACAAGCCGGAAGTGGCGGGACAGATCATGAGCAGGCCAGTGATCACCACTCGCCCCCAGCAGTGCTTGGTGGAGCTGGTGCCGGTGTTCACCAATCAGCGCATTCATCATCTGCCGGTGGTGGATGAACGCGATAGATTGATAGGGATGCTGGTCTGGGAGGATGTGCTGGCGTTGGCGGAGAAAAAGTCAGATACAAGAGAAAAGATACAAGATAAAAGGGGTTGAGGGGCGCTTGCGCGCCCCGCCACGTAGGGACAACGCTATAGCTAGATTCGTGTTATTTGAAAGTCATTCGGATCTAGACTGAATTGACAGGCAATGTCTGGATTTGCCGTACAACTGACCCACCTATTCCTGGATTTGCTACATTTCTGCCGGAATCACACTTTGCCTGGTATTATCAGATTTGCCGAACACCGTGCCGGTTACTATTGCGAGATTTGCCACCACGAGAAGATGAGGGGCTCTGCAAGTCAATCATGGAAACCATGAAGGATAAGGCTGCGAAGAAAGGCAGGGTGCAGACTTATGCCTGCTTATGCAGGTATCTGCAGCCTGAAATGTTCAAAGATCGGATCGTTGCGAAGATAGAGATGGACTTTTTTGTAACCGGCACCCAGCGTGCGATAGGGCTGCAACAAATTTTTCCTGAGTAGGTTTGCACCTAGAGATGGCGACCGCGCCCCACGCGCCGCTACAGGACAGCTTCGACTTCCCGAGGCGGGATTCCCATCACCTGACAGACCCGCCGGAAGCGTAGCGGGTTGAGAGGCAGGGCCCTCAACCCGCTATCCGAGTAGTCGACTTCCGGGTTCATGGAGCGTGCCAGGCTCAGGGTGGAGCGATACCCATTGCCAATGGCGGCCCGGCGCAGGAGGCTGAGCGGCGATTCCCCAGCTTGTGCGCGTGGGACAAAGGGCATGCCAGATATTTCAGGCCACCTCCTGGCGGAGCAGGCTGTTCAGTTCGCTCATCGGGAGGGTAAAGGGATTGAACATGCCCGATGAGTCTGACCGCGACATCAGATCGTTGAGATCCTGGCGGGTTTCCTGGAATTTCAGGATTTCCGTCTGGACTCGACGGTTGGGCTCGAAGGCACTGGAGAAGTGGTACTGCGTAATAGCTCGATCTCCGGCACGGGGGGCAATACTCATGACAATTTATAGGTCAAATGGCAATTGGCCCCTGATTCATTCAGTCTAAATATTTTTACACATAATTTCTCGCATAACTGATTGATTTATCGTTATATACTAAAAATAACACTCAAATTTAATAAAACATGATGTCCAAATATTTTACAGTTACCAACATCGATGCAGATCAGCTTTCAGATTTATCTTATAAATTCAATCAGTTAGCTTGCTTCGAAAATATGGCATCTTATTTGCGTTATCCTTTTCACACAGATTCACACAGAAAATCTTAAGAAGGGGGTGGATGATGAAAAAGCTAAATACATTACTAGTTGCAGCGTTGATGGCCTTCGGCCTCCCTGCAACTACACATGCCTATACTATCAGTTCTACATTCAATGATCTTAATCCTATGGATATAGGCTTTAGCCCAATCGAGTGGGATCCCATCTTTGATGGTACTTCAATTGATTTTACTATAACAAATAGTACCGGCCAAACATGGACAGATTTCCATATGACAGAGACTACTGCCATTGTTGGCGCTGTGTTGGGTCCTTTCACATATTCAGGACTTGGTACTGCGACCTGGAGTACTGATTATTCAACTATCGATATTCTAGATTTGAACATAGTCGATGCAAGTACGTTAAATTTCTCTATTGGTTGCGGCAATAACTGCGGTGGATTAATCTTTAATGGTTTTCCTACCGTTGACAGTGGTGGAAATGGAGGTAATGGAGGCAACGGCGGTGGCGCATCTGTTCCCGAACCTGGAATTCTGCTTCTGCTCAGCACCGGATTGCTGGGGCTTCTCGTATTCCGCAAAAGGCGATTTACCACAACCACACAGGCCTGATAATCACATCTTCAGCTCCCCTCCTTCGTCTAGAATGGGGGGGAGATTATAGAAC
>CAYRLE010000028.1:0-30798 GCA_964425105.1 uncultured Gammaproteobacteria bacterium
GACTCAAAATGGCTTTCCCTCGCTACAACCACCTAAACCCGACAGACTCCTAGAGACAACTGAGCGGCGGCGCCTCCAGGGCGCTCACCTGCTCGCGCAGCGACACCACGTGCTCCTCCCAATAGCGCCGGCTGTTGAACCAGGGAAAGGCCTGGGGAAAGGCGGGATCGTCCCAGCGCCGCGCCAGCCACGCTGCATAATGCATCATGCGCATGGTGCGCAGGGCCTCCACCAGGTGCAGTTCGCGCCGGTCGAAGCCGCGAAAGACGCTGTAACCGGCCAGCAAATCATGGAGCCGGGCCGCCATGTAGTCGCGCTCGCCGGAGAGGAACATCCACAGGTCCTGCACCGCCGGGCCCATGCGCACATCATCGAAGTCCACGATGAAAGGTCCCTGCCCGGCCCACAGGATGTTACCGGGATGGCAGTCGCCGTGGATACGCAGATAGGCCACATCGCCGGCCTGCCGGTAACGCTCGCGGATTCCTGCCACCAGGGTCTCGGCCAGGGCCCGGTATTCCGCTGCCAGTTCCCTGGGGATGAATCCCTGCTCCAACAGATACTGGTAGGAATCCACCGCGAAGTGCTCCACATCCAGGGTGGGACGGTGCTGAAAGGGACGCACCTCGCCGACTCCATGGAGCCGGCCGATGAAGCGCCCGAGGATTTCCAGCTGCTCCGGATCGTCCAGTTCCGGAGGACGGCCGCCGCGGCAGGGAAACAGGGCAAAGCGGTAGCGGCCATGGTGAAACAGGGTCTCGCCCTGCTCGTCGCGCAGCGGCGCCACCGCCGGGATCTCCCGCTCCTGGAGTTCCCAGGTAAAGGCGTGCTCCTCACGGATGGCCGCATCGGACCACCGCCCGGGACGATAGAACTTGGCCACCAGCGGCGCCCCTTCCTCGATGCCCAGTTGATAGACCCGGTTTTCATAGCTGTTGAGAGCCAGAATGCGGCCATCGCAGGGAAAACCGGCCCCCTCCACCGCGCGCAGGATATCCTCCGGCCCCAGATCTCGATAGGGTTGCCCGTCTGCCTCGTTGCTGATCATATGGCCACCATACAAGGCCGCGCCCCTGCTGTCATCGGCTGGCGATGAAAAGGGCGCGGCGCGGTGCAGGGTAGCCTTCCACAGTGCGCCCGGGACGGCGGGGGTCGAGAAAATTCTGCAGAGACTCGAAACGCATCCAGGGAGTGGCGCGTTGTTCGGCGGGGGTGGTGGCGCTGACATCCACCAGGCGGCAGTCGCGGAAACCGCAGCGCCGCAGCCAGCCGAGCAGGGTGGCGGGAGAGGGAATGAACCAGACGTTGCGCATCTTGGCATAGCGCCCCTCGGGCACCAGCACCTGACCGTCAGCGCCTTCGATCACCAGGGTCTCCAGCACCAACTCGCCGCCGGGGCTCAGCAGCTTGTGCAGAGCCAGCAGGTGATCCAGCGGCGAGCGCCGGTGGTAGAGCACGCCCATGGAAAACACCGTATCGAAGGGCAGCGGCTGCGCCGGCAGATCCGCCAGGGCCAGGGGCAGCACCTCTAGGGGCAGCGCTGGCAGGTAGCGGCGCAGGGCGTGAAACTGCACGACATAGAGCAGGGTGGGGTCGATGCCCAGCACCAGGGCCGCCCCCGCCCCCGCCATGCGCAGACAGTAATAGCCATTGCCGCAGCCCACATCCAGCACGCGGCGCCCTGCCAGGGGCTGAATATGGGGCTGCAGGCGCGACCATTTCCAGTCCGAGCGCCATTCCGCGTCCAGTTCCAGGCCGAACAGGGAAAAGGGCCCCTTGCGCCAGGGATGCAGCTGCTGCAGGATCTCCTCGAGCCGGCGCCGCTGCGCGGCGCTGCAGTCAGTGGCGCAACCGATGACCACCTGCTCCGCGTTCAGCTGGAAGCGGGACGGCACGAGGGGGGGCAGATCCGCCAGCAGCGCCTGCCAGCGCGCCAGCTTGCCGTGTCCGGCCTGCCAGGCGGCGGACACGGCCTGGCACAGCGGCTCCTGCCAGGAGGCCAGGGGGGTTCCCGCCAGCAGGCGGCGTAATGCGTCTTCCTCCATTATGCGCCAGGGTGGCGCATCTGCGCCGCTGAGATCATTCATGGGAGAACAGAAAACAGGCCGTGGCTTAGCGCGCCGCGAGATCACAATCTACGGTGGAGCCCGCAGGGTGGGCACCGCCCCCTCTGCGGGCCGCGGGATGACAAGCCATGGCAGTCGCTAGCGGTGTTCCAGCATGGCCAGCTTTTCGTCCATCCGCGCCAGCAGGCCGCCGATACCCTCTTTCTTGACGATGTCCCGATAGCTGCTGCGGTAGTTGCGAATCAGGCTCACCTCTTCGATCACCACGTCATAGACCAGCCAGTCGTCGCCCTTGCGGCGCATCTTGTAGCGGATGGGGATCTCCGTATTGCCGGAGACGATGATGGTGGAAACCTCAGCCTTGTTGCCCTTCACCCGCTCGGCGACAAATTCGATGCTCTCGTCGGTATAGGCCTCGATGCGCCCCATGTAAGTGGCCAGAATCAGCTGGGAAAACTTGTCGATGAACTGCCGGCGTTGTGCCGCACTGGCCTTCTTCCAGTTGGTGGACAGGGCGCGCTGGGACATGGCGGGAAAATCGAAGCGCTGCTGGATAAGATCGGCGATGCGCTGGCGCCGCGCCGCGGGCGCCATGGCACTGTCCTTGAGGGTCGTGATCACCGCATCTAAAGAGGTGCGCAACTGCATCGTGGGGGCGGTCACGGCTGCTGCCGCAGCGGTGACGAAAACCGCTGCCATCAGGAATAACATCAAGCGCTGCATCATGGCCATTTTACATCCTCTCTGCCTGTCGGCGTTTTATTCTGCTCTCACCCTCTTGTGTCGTCAAACGGCGCAAAAAACTTACCCCACCGCCTTCAGCGGCGGATCTTGCCTTGGCGCTGCTGGGCATAGGCGTTCTTCAGAAAACTGTACGGATCCAGGGCGTCGCGCTTGATGGATTCATAGGTGTCCTTGTCCAGGGACAGGAAATTGACGGTATCCACACCACGCACCGCCACCCGCACGGGGAAATCGCTGATGAAGACATAGATGGGGTCCAAGTAGAGGGTATCCAACAGCAGTCCCACACCATCGCGCAGGCTGGAAGGGCCGAAGAAGGGCAGCACTACGTAGAAACCGGGCCCCACCCCATAATATCCCAGACTCTGGCCGAGATCCTCATCCTTCTTGCGCAGCCCCCAGAATTTCCGTGCCGGATCGAACAGGCCCAGTATGCCGATGGTGCTGTTGATGCCAAAACGCAGGGCCTCGCTGCCGGCGTCGCGCAACTTGAGTTGCAGGCCGCAGTTCACGAAACGGATGGGGGTCTGGATATTGCTGTAGAAACGGGACAGCGAGGTGCGCATGGGTCGCGGCAACACCCGCCAGCCGCGCGCCACGGGTTTCAGGAAATAGAAATAGAGCCGGTCATTGAAGGTGAATATGAGGCGGTTGAGGGGTTCCAGGGGATCGGGTATGAGTTCAGTGTTGTCAGCTTCATCCTCGAAATCATCCTCCAGGTCGTCGAATTCATCATTCCACTCGTCGGCTGCGGCGCTGCTGGATGGGGCGCTGGCAGCAGCCTCGGGCCCCTCTGCCGCCCGCGAGGGTCCGCCACCCAGCAGCAGCGCCAGCCCCAGCAGCAGCCCCCAGCTTACCGAACAGGGCAGGAGGTGTCTCATTTGCCCTCGAAAATATATTTGCTGACCAGTTCCTCCAGACTGATGGCGGATTCCGTCTCCTCGATCTCGGCACCGGGCTGCAGGTAGTCATCGGCACCACCGGGGGTGATATTGACATAACGGTCGCCGATGATACCCGCCGTCCTGATGGAGGCGATACTGTCTTCCTGAACCGGTACTTCGCGGTCGATGACCAGGGTCACTACGGCCTCATAGTCTTCCTTGTCGAGGCGGATCTGCGCCACCTTGCCCACCTTGACACCGGCAATCTCCACGAAGGCCCCCTCCTTGAGCCCCGAAATCGAATTGAAACGTGCCTGCAGCGGATAACTCCTGCTGTCGCCAAAGAGATCCACATCCCCCAGCTTGATGGATAGGTAGGCAAACCCCAGAAAACCCACGATCATGAACAGGCCGACGATCAATTCGACGTTCAGCTTTCTCATTCCAACAACTCCCTCGCGGCGCCACTCACAACATGATGGCGCTGATCAGATAATCCCACACCAGGATGGTCACCGAGGCCAGCACCACGGCATTGGTGGTAATGCGACTGACGCCCTCTGGCCCATAGGCGCCATCCCGCTCCAGATGAAGATAGAAACCCTTGGCGGCGGTCAGCCAGACGATCAACAGGCCGAAGACAAAGGACTTCACGATGCCCATCTCCACATCCTGCCACAACACGCTGTCGTACATGCCCTGAAAATAACCGCCTTCATTGACACCCAGCAGCAATACCCCCACCAGATAGCCGCCGAAGATGCCGACCACATCGAAAATAAAGGTCAGCAGCGGCAGGGAGACGATGCCGGCAACGATCTTGGGCACGATGAGGAACTTGTAGGGATCGATGGCCATGCACTCCAGGGAGTCGATCTGCTCGCTGTTGCGCATGATGCCAATCTCGGCACAGATGGCCGAACCGGCCCGGCCGATGACCATCAGCGCCGTCAGCACCGGCCCCAGTTCCCGGATCAGGCCAAGCGCCACCGCCGAGCCCAGCAGTTCCTCGGAACCGAAGCGGGCCAGGGTGTAATAACCCTGCAGGCCCAGCACCATGCCGGTGAAGGCGCCGGTCACCAGGATGACGAACATGGAACGGGCGCCAATGAAATGGATCTGCCTGATGATAGGGAAGAGGCGGTAAGGCGGGCGCAAAAAGCTGAACAGGCAGACAACCAGAAACACCCCCATACGCCCCACCTGCTCGGTGAAATAAAGGGTATTGCCGCCCAGTTTTTCGATCAATCGTTTCATTGCAAATGGCATTCAGTTCAACAAAAAAGCCGTGCTGCTCATGTGGATCCGTCACCCCGGGCCCCACCACCCCTTATCGGCCACCACCGGCATCCCTGAACGATACCCTGGCAACATGGCAATTTGGATATATACTGCAAATACAATGACCACAATGCCTCTGGCGGGGATGGACATGTCCAAAAAAATCAGCAAGACCGATGCTCAATGGCGCGCCCGACTGACGCCGCCCCAATATCATGTTACCCGCGAAGGCGGCACCGAACCACCGTTCAGCGGAGCATACCACGACCACAAGGACGAGGGCCTCTATCTGTGTGCCTGCTGCGAGCAGCCACTGTTCGACTCCACGGACAAATATGATTCCGGCAGTGGCTGGCCCAGCTTCCGGCGCGCCATCGCCGAACAACGCCTGCAACGCCTTCCCGACCACGGCCATGGCATGGTGCGTGTGGAGATCCGTTGCGCCCGTTGCGATGCCCATCTTGGCCATGTCTTCGAGGACGGGCCGCCTCCAGAGGGACTGCGCTACTGCATCAACTCCGCCGCCCTGCACTTCCGGGAAAAGCGCTAAGCGAACTTGTACCCTTTGCTCAGCATCTTCGCTATAGTGACAAACGCACAGCAATGGATTACCGTAGCCTGTGTATGTGATCAGCTACCAACGCCAAATAACATTAGGGAGGGCTCCAGCGCCATGATCAGACCTGCCGTCAAGATCCTGCCATTCATCGCCATCAGCTTGCTGCTGGGCGCCTGCGCCAGCACCGAGGAGATTCAACGACTGTCAGACGCCACCAGCCAGGCCCAGGCCACTGCGGATGAAGCCAAGACCCTGGCCCAGGAAGCCCTGGATATCGCCAACCAGGCCCGCTCCGAAGCGGCACAGGCTTCGACTACGGCGCAAAGCGCCCAGAACAGTGCCGAACGAGCCCAGGCAGATGCCTCCCAGGCCCTGTCCGATGCCGCCGAGGCCAAGGCCGCAGCCGCCCGCGCCGAAGAAAAGGCAGAGCGGATGTTCGAGAAATCCATCGCCAAATAGCGGTCGGGACGCCGTGCCCCAGCACATCCCGGCTCACGTTCGCCAAGCCGGGATGTGCTAGGGCAGGCACGCCGAAAGGCTGCCATGCCGATCGGCGGGAAAGATGTGCCCCTCCACGCCGTCGTCCTGCGCCGACAGCTTCAGCCAGGCTTCTTCAGCTGCCGCCTGGCGGGAAAACGGTCCTACCAGGACATGGCAAAAACCATCGTTGACCCGCGCCTCCACCGCAACCGGCATCTCCAACCAGGCCACCGCGGCCGCCATACGCATGGCATTCTCCATGCTGCTGAAAGCACCCACCTGCAGCATCCAGCCCTCCTGGCGTGACTGCTGGGCAGCGCCGATGATGGCGACCTGACGCGGAATGCCGCTGTGCCGGCTGGCCACCGCCATGGCCCTGGTCTGGACCCGATCCCTTTGCGCAAGGGGTATTACCGCGCCAATGGCCCGGATCGCCTGGGGGAGATTGCCGGCCAGCGGCACACCCTGCTCAGCGATGGGTTCGTGAGCCTCCAGGTAGAGCGCCCCGTTTTCGCGCCCCACCTTGTAAGGCTGGTCCACGATGCGCACCGCCGTACCCAGGCTCACTTCACCGAACAACACCTCGATATCCTCCGGGTACATACGGATGCAACCGTGGCTGATACGGCGCCCGACACCAAAGGGCTTGTTGGTGCCATGGATCAGATAACCCACCATGCCGAGGCGAATGGCATACTGTCCCAGTGGATTGTCGGGGCCCGGCGGGACCACGGCCGGCAAAGGATCACCCTGAGCGGCGCTTTCCCGGCGGATCGACTCGGGCACGGTCCAGGCTGGATTGCGTTTCTTGGCAATGACACGGGTCTTGCCCAAGGGAGTGGACCAGCCTTCCTGGCCGATCCCGATGGGAAAGGTCATGACCACGCCCTGCCCGTCCTGCTGGCGCGCCGGAAAATAATAGAGGCGCATTTCGGCAAGATTGACCACGATCCCCTCACGGGGTGTATTGGGCAGGATGAAACGGGCGGGTACGAGGACCTGGCTGCCCACAGGCGGCAACCAGGGGTCCACATCCGGATTGGCCGCCACGATTTCGTTGTAGCCCAGATCATGGCGCCGGGCGATGTCCAGCAGGGTATCCTCGCCCTGGACCGTCACCGTCGCCACCTCGCCCACCAGATCGTTGCCGGGCCCCGGCAGGGGAAACACCGCCGCCTCAGAAACAACAGCAGCCAGACACCAAAGCAACAGCGCCACTCGTGACATGCTCACCATCAGCCCCGCTCTCATCCTCCGATTCGCGCATTCCCGCCAGTATAGCACCGCCAACGGCGCCTGCACCCGGCTTGCGAACGGCCGGGTATTACAACAGACTACCCCCTCACCCCTCACCCCTCACCCCTCACCCCTCACCCCTCACCCAGCATTTTAACTAAACAAATCCGTCCTCATAGCGATAACCAACAAAACGGACCCTGGCCGCAGGGTCAGCCAGCCGTCACCCACTTCCGAGGCCCATGTTCAGAAAAATACGCATTGCTGCCCTGCTCCTCATTCTGCTGTTTGTCGCCCTCGACAGCTGGCTGGACAAGACCCGCTCCCAGGACTGGAGTCGTGCCCTGCGGGTGGTTGTCTATCCCATCAACGGCGACGGCAGCAACACCTCGGCGAAATACATCGCGGCCCTGACCCGGGATGCACTGCTGCCCATCGAGCAGTTCTTCAAACGGGAAGGGCGTCGTTATGGTCTGACATTGCGCAGTCCGGTGGACATCAGACTGGCGCCCGAGGTCAAGGCACTTCCACCGCCGCTGCCGCACGAACCCAGCGTCCTCGGCACCATGTGGTGGAGCCTGAAATTGCGCTACTGGGCATTCAGTGCCGACAACTATCAGGGGCCGACACCCGAGGTACGGATGTTCGTCCTTTATTACGATCCCCGCCAGCATCCCCGGCTAGACCATTCGGTAGGGCTGAAAAAAGGGCTGCTGGGCGTGGTCAAGGCATTTGCGGAGACCCGCCAGGCAGCACGCAACAACGTGGTCATCGCCCACGAACTGCTGCACACTGTGGGCGCCAGCGATAAATACGATGCCCGCACCAATCTACCGCTCTACCCCCAGGGCTACGCCGACCCCGAGCAACGGCCCCTCTATCCCCAGCGCCGCGCGGAAATCATGGGCGGCCGCATCCCCCTTAGCGAGCAGCGGGCGGTAATCCCCATGGGCCTGGAGGACACCATCGTCGGGGCGCAGAGCGCCCGGGAAATCAACTGGGTCGTCAGCGATTGACGGCGATCAGGAAAATCACAAACAGCACCACCGCAGCGATGGGCAGCAAGACGGCCATCCAGTCTTTTTCAGCACGCCGGCTCTGCTCCAGCATCGCCTTGATACCCGGACGCATAGCAAACAGAAGCAACAGGACCAGGGCCCCCACGACGATTTTTTCCCAGGTGGCCGGCGCCTCCATCATGTTTCTCCCTTGCTCATCATCCGGGCATCATACCATCATCCCCCCTCAGCGGCGCCAGCCTGCCGCCCCCCACTCTCCGCAAGCCATATCTTTTCAGGCAGTTGCCGTCAGCGGAGAAATCCCGGCAGCAAAAGCTTAAAAAATTCCCGGCTCTGTCGTTATAGAGTCTGGAGAACAGAGTCAGCGATCACTTCAGGGAGACATAACTCAAGGTGGCCATCATGAATTCAGCCAAAGCACCCAATAGCGCCCCGGACAGCAGACACCACGAGGCCGAAAACCCAAGTTCGTGGGTCAACGAAGTTGCAGGACTGGTGTCCCCCCCCGATGTCTGCATCAAGGTCTTCGACCTCATCGAGTCCCACAATGCCTCCGCCCATGCCATCGGCGCCGTCATCAGCCGCGACCCCAACCTGACCCTGCGCCTGCTCAAGATCGTCAACAGTGCCCTCTACAACTTCAGCGCCAAGATCGACACGGTTTCGCGCGCCATTGCCGTGGTGGGCATCAGCGAACTCTACAGCATGGTCATCGCCATCACTGCGGTGAAGTCCTTTTCCTACATTCCCCACAACGTGGTGAATATGGACAGCTTCTGGCGCCACAGCCTCTACACCGCGGTCAATGCCCGCCTGCTGGCCAAGCGCTGCAACGTCCTGCATCCCGAACGGCTCTTCGTGGCTGGCCTGCTCCACGACGTGGGCAGCCTGATCCTCTATCACCGCGCCCCGCAGATCTGCAAGGAACTGCTGATCAAGGCCAAGGGCGACGAGGAATTCCTGCACCAGGCAGAAATCGACGAGTTCGGCTTCAGCCATGCCGACATCGGCGCCCTGCTGCTGAAACTGTGGCGCCTGCCCGAGAGCCTGCAGGAAGCCGTGGCCTGCCACCACCGCGCCGGCATGGCAAGGGAGAACCCCCGCGAGGCCGCCATCATCCATCTGGCCAATGCCCTGGCCAACCACACCGAAATCGGCGCCTTCTGTGAAATGCCCATGACCGAACTGCAGGTGGATGATCAGGTCTGGGAACCCCTGGGCCTGACGGCGGACGATCTGGACCACGAGGCCCTCCTCCAAGAGGCCGGCCTGCAGTTTTCCGACATGATCAGCATCTTCTACTGAGCGCACTGGCGCCAGACTCCGCGGCGCCGGCCCCCTGGAGCCGGCGCATAGCCGCACGCCCTGAGTCGTTGTAGAATAGGGCGTTTCCGAACCAGCAAAAAAGCGGAGCACCATGACAGACGCCCAGCGCAGCAAGGACCACAAACGCAACACCCCCCCGCAGGCGCACCCAGCCTTCCAATGGCTGCGCAGTAAAGCCATCGAATCCCTCAAGGTCACGGTGGAGGAGTACCGCCACCGCGAGAGCGGCGCCCAGCATCTGCACATCGCCAGCGACAACCCGGAGAATGTCTTCCTGGTGGCCTTGCGCACCATCCCCATGGATTCCACCGGTGTCGCCCATATTCTGGAGCACACGGTGCTGTGCGGCAGCGAGCGCTACCCGGTGCGCGACCCCTTCTTCATGATGATCCGGCGCTCCCTGAACACCTTCATGAATGCCTTCACCAGCAGCGACTGGACGGCCTATCCCTTCGCCAGCCAGAACCGCAAGGATTTCTACAATCTCATGGACGTCTACCTGGACGCGGTGTTCTTCGCCCGCCTCGAGGAACTGGACTTCCGCCAGGAGGGCCACCGCCTGGAGTTCGTCCGCCCCACCGACCCCGACAGCGAGCTGGTGTTCAAGGGCGTGGTCTACAACGAGATGAAGGGCGCCATGAGTTCGCCCATCAACCAGCTGTGGCAGTATCTCAGCAGCCATGTCTTTCCCACCACCACCTACCACTACAACAGCGGCGGCGACCCCGAACACATCCCGGATCTCAGCTACGAGGCCCTCAAGGACTTCTACCGCAGCCATTACCACCCCTCCAACGCCATCTTCATGACCTACGGCGACATCCCCGCCGCAGAGCACCAGGCGCGCTTCGAGGAGCGTGCCCTGCAGCACTTCCAGCGCCTCGACCAGACCTTCAGCGTGCCCGACGAACAGCGCTACCAGGCGCCGCGCCAGGTCACCGAATACTATCCCATCGAGACCGGCGAGGAGGCGCAGGACAAGACCCATGTGGTGCTGGGCTGGCTGCTGGGCCGCAGCACCGACCTGGAGACTTTGATGAAATCCCATCTGCTCTCCAGCGTCTTGCTGGAACACGGCGCCTCGCCCCTGCGCCACGCCCTGGAGACCAGCGACCTGGGATCCGCCCCCTCGCCGTTGTGCGGCCTGGAGGATTCCAACCGCGAGATGACCTTCATGTGCGGCCTGGAGGGCTGCCGCACCGAGAAGGCCGCCGAGGTGGAGGCCCTGGTGCTGCAGGTGCTGGAGGAGGTGGCCCGCGACGGTGTGCCCCAGGACCAGGTGGAGGCCGCCCTGCACCAGCTGGAACTGAGCCAGCGGGAGATCACTGGCGACGGCTTCCCCTACGGCCTGCAGCTGATCCTTGGCGCCCTGTCGGCCGCCGTGCACCGCGGCGATCCCGTCGCCCTGCTCAACCTGGACCCGGTATTGGAGCGCCTGCGGGAAGACATCAAAGACCCCGACTTCATCAAGAAGCTGGTACGCGAGTGGCTGCTGGACAATCCCCACCGGGTGCGCCTTGCCATGGCACCGGACCCGGAACTGAATCAGCGCCGCGCAGCGGCCGAGGCGCAGCGCCTGGCGGCCATCAAGGCCTCACTCAGCGAGGCCGACAAGGTGCGCATCATCGAACAGAGCGCCCAGCTGGAGGCCCGCCAGCAGCAGCAGGACGACCCTGACATCCTGCCCAAGGTGGGCCTGGAGGACATCCCGGCACAGCTGCACTTCCCCGAGGAAGAACACGAAACCGTGGCTGGCATGCCCCTCAGCTTCTACGGCCAGGGGACCAACGGCCTGGTCTACCAGCAGATCGTGGTGGAACTGCCGCAACTGGAGGAGCCGCTGCTGGACCTGCTGCCCTACTACACCCGCTGCCTCACGGAACTGGGCTGCGGCGGCCGCGACTACCTGGCCACCCAGGCCTGGCAGTCCGCCGTCAGCGGCGGCGTCAGCGCCTACACCTCGGCGCGCGGCGGGATCCATGAAGTGCAGGCGGTGCGCGGCTATTTCGTGCTCTCCGGCAAGGCCCTGACGCGCAATCACGGCGAACTGAGCCGCCTGCTGCGCGAAACCCTGGAAACGGTGCGTTTCGACGAACACGCGCGGATCCGGGAGATCATCGCCCAGGAACGGGCCCGCAAGGAACAGAGCATCACCGGCCAGGGCCACAGCCTGGCCATGATGGCCGCCGCTGCGGGCATGAGCCCCAGCGCCGCCCTTGCCCACCGCCTGCGCGGCCTGGAGGGCATCCGCCGCCTGAAACGCCTCGACGACAGTCTCGACGAGCCACAGCAGCTGGAACAACTGGCCCAACAGCTGCACGCCATTCACCGTCACATCCTGGCGGCGCCGCGGCGCCTGCTGCTGATCGCTGAGCAGGAACGCCGCGGCCAGCTGCTGCAGGAGTTGGCACAGGCCTGGCAGCCTTACCCGGCGCCAGGCGCCGAGGACTTCCGCCCCTTCACCCTGCCGCCGGTGCGCGAGACCCGGCGCCAGCTGTGGACCACCAATACCCAGGTCAACTTCTGCGCCAAGGCCTTTCCCACCGTGCCGCCGGAGCATGCCGACGCGCCGGCCCTGGATGTTCTCGGCGGCTTCCTGCGCAACGGCTTTCTGCACCGGGTGATCCGCGAACAGGGCGGCGCCTATGGCGGCGGCGCCAGCCACGACGCCGACAATGCCGCCTTCCGCTTCTACTCCTACCGCGACCCCCGGCTCCAGGAAACCCTCGCGGACTTCGACCGCGCCATCGGCTGGCTGCTGCATGAGCCCCATGAATGGCGCGAGGTGGAAGAAGCCATCCTCGGCGTCATCAGCAGCATCGACAAGCCCGGCTCGCCTGCCGGCGAGGCCAAGGATGTGTTCCACAACGCCCTGTTCGGGCGCACCCCGGAGCAGCGCCAGGCCTACCGGCGGCGCGTGCTGGCGGTCACCCTGGAAGATCTGCAGCGGGTGGGGCGCGCCTATTTCAAGCAGGAGGCGGCCAGCATGGCCGTGATCACCAGTCCCGAGCAGCGCCAACAGCTGGACGAGGCCGATTTCGCTGTCTTCAACCTTTAGAGACGACTCACCATGAAGTATCACCTGGCATTCATCTTGGCCCTCTGCAGCCTGGGCCAGGCTGCCGCTGGCGTGCTCATCGAAAGCATCGATGGCGACGGCAAGCACAGCACCGTGCTCATCGACGGCGCCAAGGCGCGCATCGACCACGCCATCCCCGGCGGCTACATGATTCTCGACCTGGGCACGAAAAAGGTCTATGCGGTGGACAACGCCCGGCACCTGGTGATGGACCTGAGCACGCCCTTCGTGCAGCGCTCCGCCCACGCCGCCGTGGCCATGCGCCCGCGCCGGCCGGCAGTGGAGATGGAAGACCTGGGGCCGGGCCCCAAGATCCATGGCTACACCACGGTCCACTACCGGATCTCGGTGCAGGGACGTCACTGCTTCGATGAATTCCTCGCCGGCGCAGCCGCCGCCGACCCGCGCATCCAGCGCTTCCTCGTCACCATGTCCCAACTCTCCGACTCCGCCGACGAGGTGCGCCACAACCTGCTGTTCAGCGACAGTGATCCCTGCGACGCCGCAGCCGACACCATCGACGACCGCTATCCCGAACTGGGCCTGCCGCTGCGCACCGTGCGCGCCGACGGCACGGTCAGCCATGAGATCAGCCGCATCGAACTAGACGCCGCCATGACGGCAGCGACTTTCACCTGGCCCGAGGACTACCCCTTGCTGAGCCGCCAGCAGGTTTACGAGCGCCTGGGCGGGAAAAACGACGCAGCGTCCCTGGCGGAGGCCCTGGAGCGCCAGCAGCGTATCCAGGCCCAGATCAAGGACCTCACGGAGTAAAGCCGATAGGTGAATTACGCTGTGCTCCTATCCGGTGATGCGTGATGAGTCATGCGTAATGGGCGATAAATTGGCAACTCATCCATCACTCATTACCCATCACCCATTACCCAATTTATCAAACTCAATGCAGCATCTTCTTCTCCCGCAGCAGCCGCGTCAGGCTGGCGGGCAGCAGGGGCTGGCTGAAGAGATAACCCTGGATGGCATCGCAGTCGCTGTTGCGCAGGAACTCCAGCTGCACCGGCTGCTCCACCCCCTCGGCGATCACATTGAGATTCATGTTGTGCCCCATACCGATGATGGCGGCGACGATGGCGGCATCGTCGGGATTGCTGTCCACGTCGCGCACGAAGCTGCGGTCGATCTTCAGAGTGTCGACAGGGAAACGCTTCAAATAGGACAGGGAGGAGTAACCGGTCCCGAAGTCGTCGATGGAAAATTTCACTCCCATCTTGTCCAGGCGCTCCAGCGCCATATTGGTGGTACGGCTGTTGCGCATGATGACGCTTTCAGTCAACTCCAGTTCCAACAGGCGGGGCGCGATGCCGCTGTCCCTGATGAGCGCCGCGATCTTGTCGATGAATGCCGGGTCATTGAACTGCCGGCTGGAGAGATTGACCGAGATGCGCAGATCGTCGAAACCGGCCTCATGCCAGGCGCGCCCCTGGGCGAAGGCCGTCTTCAGCACCCATTCACCCACCGGCCCGATGAGACCTGACTCCTCCAGCAGAGGTACGAAGTCACCGGGCGACAACAAACCCAACTCGGGGTGCTGCCAGCGCAGCAGGGCCTCGACGCCGGACACCCGGTCGCTGCGCAGATCGAGTTGCGGCTGATAGTGAAGCAGAAACTCGCCGCGCTCCAGGGCATGGCGCAGGCTGTTCTCCATGGTCACCCGCTCGAGGGCCTTGGCACGCATGTCAGCGGAATAGAACTGATAGCTGTTACGGCCCAGGTCCTTGGCGCGGTACATGGCGATATCGGCGTTCTTGAGCAGGGTCTGGGCATCGGCGCCGTCCTCGGGAAAGACGCTGATGCCGATACTCACCGTCAGCAGGGTCTCCTTGCCATCGATGACGATAGGCGGGGAAACGGCATCGACGATCTTCCTGGCAATGCGGGAAATGGTATCGACGCTGGCCACGTCATCCACCAGGATGGCGAACTCGTCGCCACCGATGCGCGCCACCACATCCTCTTCGCGCACCGCCCCCTGCAGGCGCCGGGCATAGATCTTCAGCGCCTGATCGCCGGCATCATGGCCAAAGCTGTCATTGATCTCCTTGAAACAGTCCATATCCAGAAACATCACGGCGATATGACGCTTATGCAACCTGGCCTTCACCACGGCCTTCTTCAGGATGTCCATGAACAGGCCACGGTTGGGCAGTTCCGTGAGCACATCATGCTCGGCTTTGAAGCGCAGCCGTTGTTGGGCCGCCACGCGGCGGGTCACATCCTGACCGGTGGAGACAAAATGGGTGATCCGCCCCTTTTCGTCCTTGATGGGCGTGATGGTCTTTTGTTCGTAATAGAGCGTACCGTCCTTTTTGCGGTTGATGAAGACATCACGGAACACTTCACCGTTGAGAATGGTGCGCCACAGGTTCTCGTAGAATGCCGCGCCCTGTTTGCCGGACCTGAACAGGCGGGTGCTCTTGCCGATCAGTTCCTCGCGGCGGTATCCGGTCATCTTCTCAAAGGCGGGATTGACATACTCGATGCTCCCCTGGGGATCCGTGATAAGCGCGGCATCCGCAGCCTGCTCCAGGGCCCGCGAGAGCTTGGCCATCTGGGCCTCCATCTGCTTGCGGTCGCTGATATCGCATACCGTCCCTTCCACCCCGGCAGATGCGGCGGCCCCCTGGCAGTACTGGGCGTTGACCGCCACCCATACCACCCGGCCATCCTTGTGGCGCAGGCGCATTTCGTAGGCACGCACCGCCCCCTTCGCCTCCAGCAGCCGCAACAGGCCCTGGCGCTCCCGGCGGCTGCAGCACAATTGCCCGATATGCCGCCCCTGCAGTTCCTCCTCACGATATCCCAGGAGTGCCTCCACGGAACGGGACACGCGAACGATGCGGCCGCCGCTGTCGACCCGGTAGTAGGGGTCCTGCAGGTGGTCCAGGATCTCCTGCAATTCTGCCGCAGCAGCGGCATGACGGGCCTCGCGCTGCTTCTGCAGGGTGATATCGGTGGCCAGGCCGACATAGCCTGCCCCTGCCTCGCCACCGGCCTGCCGCTCGGCCTGGATCAGCACCCATACCGTACCCCCTGCGGGGTGCCGGAAACGGACTTCGGCCGTATAAGGAACGCCACTGCGCAGCGCGCCATACCAGTCAGAAAGGACCCGTTCCTTGTCGCTCCCTTCCAGGGCCTTCATCCAGCCCCTGCCCAGCGACTGTTCCCGCTGCAGGCCGGTGATATGGCACCAGCGCTCATTGACATGGATGAAGTCACCGCGGGCATCGGTCAGAAACACCCCGGCCGGGAGGCTGTCGAACAGCTGCCGCGGGGCATCCAGGACGCGCTCCTCCGTCAGGCGCTGTTGCAGTTCGTGGCCAAGACGCCGGGTCTCCTCGCGCAGGGCGCGGATCCGGCTGGAGACGGCCAGGGCCATGCCGCGGGCGTAATCGAAGTGCCGGTTGACCAGGGTCAGGCTGCTGAGCATGAACAGCCCTCCCAGCAGCCAGAGAAAACTGCGCAACACCGGATCGGGCGCCGGCACGCCTTGCCGCCATGCCGCCAACAACTCCCACGAAGCACTGGCTGCCGCAATGCTCATGCTGTGCAACTCATCATCGAAAACAGGCGCCTGTTCCCCTGCCAGAGTGCCCCTGGTGCCTTCCAGGCGGAAGGTCAGGCGCTCGTCCACATCGACCAGGGCTGCCTGCAACAGTTGCCGGGGATCCAGTTCGCCACGCACGGCGCCCTGCAGACGCCCTTTGCGCATCACCCCGCTCCACAGCGCCAGGCTGTTCGCTGCCTCCTGCCGCACCAGAGGATGCCCCGCCGACAAGTCATTGGGAACCGTCAGGCGCCGCCCCAGCAGCGGCGCGGCCCTGCTTCCGGGGTAGACATGCTGCACCTGCCCCGCCACATCCACGAAGAGCAGGCGCTGCAGGGCGCCGCGCTCACCCACAAACAGCGCCGCCAGGCTATCGAAGTGCTGCAGATCGAGAAATGCGGGATCGATGGCCAACAATGCGGCCACTTGGCTGACAGCGGCCAGGCTCTCCTGGAGGCTCTCTTCCAGGCGCGTGGCCACCAGACGCTGTTGAGCGGCCAGCAGCTGCTCGTTGCGCACCAGATCCTGGGTGCGCAGATACTGGTCTGCCAGGACAATCGTCAGAAAACTGACGATTATCACTGTAAACGAAGCAAACCAGCGGCGCATGACGCTCTCCTGAAGGAAGGGCACAGCCCGGCAATCTGGTATATGATTGCCTTAACCCTGTACACAAGTGGGAATTGAAAGGAAACAACTACTGTTCTGCTTTCAATTATAGGGTAAATTGCCCACCAGGACTATTTGCAGCCCGACGCCCGGAAATTTCCTATCCCCCAAAGAACCTGCCCATGACACCGAGAGAAGACTTTGACTCCCCACTGATCGAGACACCCGATCAGCTGACCCGGCTTTGCCGGCAATTGAAGACTGCCCCCTGGCTGGCCCTGGATACCGAATTTCATCGCGAGAAGACCTACTATCCGCAACTGTGCCTGATTCAGGTCGCCACGCCGGAACTCAGCGCCTGCATCGACGCCATTCGCCTGCCCGATCTCACCCCCTTTCTGGAAGTCATTTACAATCATGAGGTTACCAAGATTTTTCACAGCGCCAGCCAAGACCTCGAGGTACTCTACCGGCTCCGTGAAGAACCCTTACAGCCCCTCTTCGACACCCAGATCGCCGCCACCCTGCTAGGCCATCGGGACCAGATCGGCTACGGCGCCCTGGTGGAGGAAATGCTGGGGCTGCGCCTCGCCAAGGGCCACACCCGCACCGACTGGCGCCAGCGCCCCCTGAGCCGCGATCAGCTGGATTATGCCGCCGACGATGTCATCCATCTGGCCAGGCTCTATCCCCTGCTGCGCGAGCGCCTGCAGGAACAGCAGCGCCTGCACTGGCTCGAAGAGGACTTCAGCCTCCTCGGCGAGGTCTCGCGCTATCTGCCCGCCCCTGAGGCGGCCTGGCAGCGCATCAGAAACGGCGTTGCCCTGCAGGGCCGGCAAAAAGCCGCCCTGCAGGCCCTGGCCGCCTGGCGGGAGACCACCGCCTGCCGCCAGAACCGGCCGCGGGGCTGGCTGATCCGCGACGAACTGCTGCTGGAAATCGCCCATGGGCTGCCCGAGTCCCGCGAGGCGCTGGAGGCCCTCGCCGCCGGTCAGCGCTCCGCCGTGCGCAAATACAGCGGGGAACTGCTGAGCATCCTGGACCAGGTGCGGCAAGAGGCGCCGCCTGCTGCCGGTCCGCAGCCCTCCAGGCGCCTGGAGCCGGAGGAGAAGGCGCTGGTGGAGCGGCTGCTGAAGCAGGTGCAGGCGCGCTGCCAACAGGCGGGGCTGGACCCCCAGGCCGTCGCCGGGCGCCGCGAACTGGGGCGCCTGGTCCAGGGGGAGCGCCAGCTGCGGGTCCTGCGCGGCTGGCGGCGCCGCTTTATCGGCGAGGAACTGCTGGCAGAAGTAAACTGATGAAGGGTTTGCCCGCCTAGAGCAGCAGGCGCCGCGCCGCCTTGAGCCCTTCCGGGGGGCCGTACAATACCAGAATATCGCCCACCTGCAGCACCAGATTGGCAGCCGGCCTTTCACCCCGGATGCCGCCGCGGCGCACTGCGGTGACCGTCACCCCCAGGCTGCGTAGATCGTATTCCCCCAGCTGATGGCCGAGGGCGCGGGCACCCTGCCCCACGATCACTGTCTCCAGCTGGCCGGTGCCGCCCGGCTTGCCATGGCCGCCCCCGCCCTCCTGGCCATGAAACACCTCGCGCAGCATCTGGAAACGCTGCTCATGGACGATCTGCACCCGACGCACGATCCTGGTGACCGGCACCCCCAGCAGATAGAGGAGATGGGAGGCGATCATCACACTGGCCTCGAAGGTTTCGGGGATCACTTCCGTGGCACCCGCCGCCAGCAGGCGGTCCAGGTGGGCATCATTGCGGGCGCGCACCAAAAGGGGGATGTCGGGCCGCAGGCGCCGCACCAGGGGCAGGATCTTCAGCGCCCCATGGACATCGGCGAAGGTGATCACCAGCACCCGGGCCTTTTCCAGGCCCGCGGCATGAAGAATCTCATTGCGGGTGGCATCGCCATAGTTCACCCGCTCACCCGCCGCCCGGGCGTCCCGCACCCGCACCGGATCCAGGTCCAGGGCCAGATAGGGCAGCTGCTCCTGATCCAGGAAGCGGGCGATATTCTGGCCGATGCGCCCATAACCACAGATGATGGTGTGGTCCAGGAGCGGCTCCGCCTGGGCCACCACCTCGCGCACGAAATGCGCCCGCTGGCCCAGATAGCCTTCCCCGCAGAGCCGCTTGGCGATGGCGCCGTTGTAGTGGATCAGCAGGGGGGTGAGCGCCATGCTGAGGATCACCGCCGCCAGCAGCACATGAGTGGTGTGGGCATCCAGGACACCATCGGCGAAGGCCAGCGAGATGAGGGCGAAGCCGAACTCCCCGCCCTGGGCCAGTACCACACCGCTGCGCGTGACCACCCCCAGATTGATGCCCATCAAGCGCCCCAGGGCAATGATGATCAAGGCCTTGAGCAAGACGATAGCGGCAGTGAGCAACAGCACATGGGGCAACAGGGGCGGAAGAATCCTGATGTCCAGCAGCATGCCCACGGTGATGAAAAACAGCCCCAGCAGGACATCGCGAAACGGGCGGATATCGGACTCCACCTGGTGGCGGAACTCGGTCTCCCCCAGCATCATGCCGGCCAGAAAGGCCCCCAGGGCCATGGACAAACCGGCGACATTGGTAAACCACGCCGCCCCCAGGGTGAACAGCAGGGCCGTGAGGGTGAACAGTTCCGCAGAACGGGAGGTGGCTATCTCATGAAACAGGGGTCGCAGCAGCCAGTGGCCGATGGCCACCATCACCAGCACCACCGCCACGCCCTTGCCAAAGGCCCAGCCCAGCGCCAGGGGCAGAGAGGTGTCGCTACCCACCGCCAGCGCTGGAATGATAATCAGAAAGGGCACCACGGCCAGATCTTGAAACAACAGGACGCCCACCGCCAGGCGCCCGTGGCGGGAACTGAGCTCTAGCTGCTCGGTCAGCTGCTTGACCACGATGGCCGTGGATGACAGGGCGATCACCCCACCCACCACCACTGCGCCGCCCGGGCTGACACCCAGCAGCCAGGCACCCAAGGCGGCCAACAGGGTCGTCACCAACACCTGCGCGCCGCCCAGACCCAGCACCTCACGGCGCATGGCTACCAGCTGGGAGAGGGAAAATTCCAGGCCGACGGTAAAGAGCAGAAACACCACCCCGAACTCCGCCAGCAGATGGATATCCTCGCTGTCACTGATCCAGCCGCCGCCATAGGGCCCCACCAGCACCCCCACACTGAAATAGGCCAGCACCGGTGGCAGGCGCAGGCGGTGAAAGAGGCTGACCGCCACCACCGCCACCAGCAGCAACACAAGAATTTCTTCAAGGATCCGATAGTCCATCTCAGGCCGCCATGACTGCGAACAACATGCCCCATTGCTAACGGGCGCCAATGATCAGAAGCAGTCAGCCTGCAGGGTGGGTGCAGAGGGGGCCCGTGAAATGTACAGACCACCGTCTGGCAGACTTCTGTTGCCGCTGCCTCCCATCTCCACATAGTAGCAGGCCATGAGGAACCGTCCCACAGCCAGCCATGGCAATGGCGCCGTTTGATCGTTTTCCAGCTGGGGAAAGGGCCTCTCCAGGGGCAGGAAACCTTCAGAATCCGCCCCCGGATGCCGTTACATCAAATAGCAGCGCCACAGCGAAAGGAAATACGGATGAAGTCCAGAATAGAAGACGTACCCAAACTGAGAACCATCAGCACCGAAATAGAGGGAGGCCGCTATAACCAGGTGCGGCTGGGCCTGTTGCGCCTCGGCGGCCCCATCCGCCTGGCGCTGCCCGGTCTGCGCGGCATGGATGTGATCGTCGACAACAAGGCCTGGGTCTGCGTCGATCGCACCCTCTATGACCTACCCGTGCTGGCCTGGACCAATTTCGGCCATCAGGAGCGCGCCGCCATTCATGAACCGGTGCGCTGCCTGCTGCACTATTACCATATCCATGCCGACCTGATCACGGAAACCGTACTGTCCACTTTGCTGTCGGTGCTAGCGGAGCGCCTCAGCGAAAAATTTCCCGCCAGCGCCTCCTCCGTCAGCCAGCTGCCGCCACTCAGATAAGGGGTGGCCTTGGCTGCAGCTGTCTGGGGCCTGTGAACACGAATGCACCAGTGCCTATTGCATTCGTATTCACAGGCCCTAACATGGCAGTATCATGTGCCAGCTGCTGGGTATGAACTGCAACGTCCCCACGGACATCGTCTTCTCCTTCGAAGGCTTTCATGTCCGTGGCGGCCATACCGATGAACACCGCGACGGCTGGGGCATCGCCTTCTTCGAAGGACGCGGCTGCCGTCTGCTGTTGGACGACAAGCCTTCTGCGGAATCCCCGGTAGCGGAGTTGGTGCGCCACTATCCCATCCGCTCCCTCAACGTCATTGCCCATATCCGCAAGGCCACCCAGGGAGCGGTCGCCTTGGAGAACACCCACCCCTTCATGCGCGAACTCTGGGGCCGCTACTGGATATTCGCCCACAACGGCAACCTGGAAGGATTCCGCCCCCGCCTCAACGGCCCTTTCCGGCCGGTGGGGGATACCGACAGCGAGCGCGCCTTCTGTCTGCTCCTGGAAAGGCTGCGCCGGCACTCCCCCGAAGCGGCCCCGCCGGCGCCACTGCTCTATGAACTCATCCATGAGTTCAGCTGCGAACTGAGCCAGCATGGCAGTTTCAATTTCCTGCTCTCCAACGGCATCTATCTGTTTGCCCATTGCTCTACCGACCTGCACTACATCATCCGCCAGGCGCCCTTTGCCACCGCCCACCTGGTGGACAAGGATGTCACCATCGACTTCCGCGAAGTCACCACACCCCATGACCGGGTGGCGGTCATTGCCACCCTGCCGCTGACGGACAACGAAGTCTGGCATCGCCTCGAGGCCGGGGAACTGCTCATGTTTCATGAGGGCGCCCCTGCCCTGACACAGCGCTCCATATAATTTTTTATTATACCCCTAAAAGTTTTTTATATTTATATAAAAAACAATAGTATGTTACTGTTTTGGTCAACTTCAGCCTGCTGGGAACAGGCGGAACACGGACGACGATTCGGATATCACTGCCGCAATACATCTTGCCATGGCGCCCGGACAATGAGGCGCCGCTTTTTCAGGGAACACCCGGCGCGCACCAGCCCTCTATCAGGGTTGCGGCCATGCTATGGCCAGGCTGACGGCCCGACAATCAGCAACCGGCGAGAAACACTATGAAATACAACAAGAAAGCAAAGACGATCCTGCTGACCCTGCTGCTCGCTGCAACGCAGCCGGGTTACGCCACCAACGGCATGAACATGGAAGGCTACGGTCCCATCGCCCTGGGTTTGGGCGGCGCCGCCATGGCCTACGACAACGGCACCGCTGCCGTCATCAACAATCCCGCAACCCTGGGTCTGGCGCCGCAGGGTTCACGCCTCGACCTGGCCCTGGGACTCCTGGGGCCTGACGTGAAATCCTCTCAGGGCGGCACGTCCTGGACCTCGGACGCCGACGCCTTCTATATGCCTGCCTTCGGCTGGAGTAAAAAGCGCGGCCGTCTCAGCTATGGTATCGCCACCTTTGCCCAGGGCGGCATGGGCACCGAATTCGACCAGGGGCCGGGATCCGTCATGGCCGCCAATCTCATGGCCAGCGGCAACACGGCCACCGGTGCCGGCAGCCCTTCTGCCGCCACCATCGCCACCGCGGCCCAACTCCAGGAACGCACTGAAATCGGGGTGGGCAGGGTGATGGCCCCCCTCACCTACGAGGTCAACGACAAGCTCATCATCGGCGGCACCGCCGACTTCGTCTGGGCCACCATGGACCTGCAGATGATGATGTCCGGCATGCAGATGTTCGACATGATCGGCAGCGGCCTGATCGGTGGCGACATGATGGCCGCCCTGCAATCGGCCATGAGCAGCGGCGCTGTCAATGACGTCTATTACGGCTATTTCGACTTCTCCGACAACAATGACTTTACCGGCAAGGCGAAAACCACCGGCATTGCCGGCAAGATCGGCCTGGTCTACAAGGTGAGCCCCCGCCTCACCCTCGGCGCCACCTATCACAGCAAGGTGGAACTGGATAAATTCGACGGCAGGGCCCATGTCAACATGGCGGTCAGCGGCGACACCGGCTATCTCAGCGGCGGCGCCCTGAGCGGCACCTACACCGATGCCGTTTTCCCCCTGCAAGGGGATATCACCATCAAAGACTTCAGCTGGCCCGCCGTCTTCGGCGGCGGCCTCGCCTTTCAGGCCACTGAGCAATGGTTCTTCGCCGCAGACCTCAAACGCATCACCTGGTCGGATGCCATGGAAAGCTTCAGCATGGAGTTCAAGGCTGACGGTTCCCCGGGCAACGGGGCCTTTGCCGACCTCACCATGAAGGCCACCCTGCCCCAGAAGTGGGACGATCAGACGGTCATCCAGGGCGGCGCGGCCTATCGGCCCGACAAGCACCTGACCCTGCGCGCAGGCTTCAACCTGTCGGACAATCCGGTGCCGGACAGCACGGTGCTCTATATCTTCCCAGCTATCGTGGAAGATCACTACATGGGCGGTATCGGCTATGATTTCAATGAGCACCAGCAGGTCAATTTCGCCCTCAGCTACGCACCCAAGGTGACCGTCACCAACAGTGTCACAGGCATCAAAACCAGCCACAGCCAGTTGAGTTGGCAGATCATGTACAGCCTTCTGTTTTAAGCAGCCATAGGTAACAACGAGATGGAAAACTTCACGCCCTTTGCCTCCCTGCTGGGCGGCATCCTCATCGGCCTTGCCGTCGCCGCCCTGTACTTCTTCAACGGCAAGATCCTGGGCATCAGCAATATCACTGCAGAGTTGCTCAATCCCCGCTGGCAGGGCAAGGACTGGCGGGCCAGCTTTCTCCTCGGCCTGCTGAGCGGCGGTGCCCTGCTGCTGGCGCTCTATCCCCAGGCGCTGAGCAGCGAAAGCCCCCGTTCTCTAGGCCTGCTGATCCTCGCCGGCCTGCTGGTGGGATACGGCTCCAGCCTGGGACGGGGCTGCACCAGCGGCCACGGCATCTGCGGCCTGAGCCGCCTCTCGGCGCGTTCCCTGGTGGCCACGGCCATCTTCATGAGCAGCGGCATGCTCACCGTCTATGTCACCCGCCAACTCCTGGGGAACGCATCGTGAAGCGGCTGCTGGCGGTCTATGGCTGCGGTGTACTGTTCGCCCTGGGACTGGGCATCTCCGGCATGACCCAGCCCACCAAGGTCATTGGCTTTCTCGACATTCTCGGTGACTGGGACCCCAGCCTGATTTTCGTCATGGGGGGCGCGGTGGGCATCAACCTGGTGCTATACCGGCTGACCATGAAAAGACCCGAGCCCCTGCTGGAAGACGCCTTCGTCATTCCCTCGCGGCGCCACATCAATGCCCGCCTGGTGGGCGGTGCGGCGCTGTTCGGCATCGGCTGGGGACTGTCAGGCTACTGTCCGGGCCCGGCCCTGGTGGCCTCGGTGAGCGGCTGGCCCTCGGTACTCAGTTTTCTCGGCGCCATGCTGGCCGGGATGTTCCTGTTCCAGCGCTTCCAGGGAGAGGAGCCGCGCCCCGACACTGATAGCAGCGCCAAGCCGGCGGCGGAAGAAAGCTGCGGCTAGGAATCTGTCGGGTTTAGGATGAATCTACTGCGGAAAAGCCATTTTGGCCCATTTCCCCGATCATTTTCGTTAAATATGCGCAATATTCGCCTCAAATGATCGAAAAAATGGACTCAAAATGGCTTTCCCTCGCTACGACCACCTAAACCCGACAGACTCCTAGCGGCCCTCACTCATCAGCACAGTGGAAACGAATCTTCACCTGCAAGCCACCACGCGGGGCATCCTCGAGACAGATCACCGCCTGATGGAGCTCCGCGATGCGCTTGACGATGGACAGCCCCAGGCCGGTGCCGGGGCTGTCGTTACCCAGGCTGCGGTAGAAACGCTCAAAGACCCGCTCCCGCGCTTCGGCGGGAACACCTGAACCACTGTCAGCCACGGTCAGCTGCACCTGCTGCCCTTCCCGGGAAAGATAGACCTCCACCACCCCGCCTGCCGGGGTGTACTTGATGGCATTGTCCACCAGGTTTCTCACCAGGATGGCCAGCATGCCACCATCACCCTTCACGGGACAGGGTCCGGGGGCATCCAGGCTCAACTCGATATCCTTGGCCAGGGCGGCGGGCGCCAACTCTGCCAGCACCCCGCCGACCACTTCCTGCAGGTCCACCTGTTGATCGGAGATGACGCCGCTGCGGGGATCGAGGCGGGCCAGGGTCAGCAGCTGCTGCACCATATGCGTGGCGCGATCGACACCGGCGATGACCTGCTGCAGGGCTTCGCGCCGAACCTGTTCGTCACTGGCCCGCAACGCCACCTGGGCCTGGGTCTTGAGGGCTGCCAGGGGCGTACGCAACTCATGGGCGGCATCGGCGGTGAAGCGCCGCTCATTCTCGAAGGCATGCTGGAGACGCAGGAACAGGGCATTGAGGGCGTTCACCAGGGATTGCGCCTCCAAAGGAACGTCCTGCTCCCTGATGGGGCTGAGGTGATCCAGATGGCGGTGCTCCACGTCGTCGGCAATCTTGCGCAAGGGGCGCATGGCCCGCCCCACACCAAACCAGATGAGCCCGGCCAGAACAGGCAGGGACAACAGCATGGGAACGAGAATGCGCATCACGATGACGTTGCGCAGCTGGTCACGGATCTCCGTGCTCTCGGCCACCTGCACCTGCATGCCATCCTTCTCGCTGGTCAGGGCATAGACCCGCCAACGGCGCCCCTCGATGAGGCTGTCGCTGAAACCATTGGCCAGCTTCGTCATGGGATAGTCCGGGGCGCTCTGGGAGCGCAAGCCCAGGCGGTTGGGAGGCAGCCACATCTGGAAGGCCAGCTTCTGTTCGTATTTGTGGGTGGCCATGCCCAGCTGCTGGGCAATGTTCAGGGGGTGATCATAGATCTTTTTGCGGAAGGTATCCTCTTCGTAGAACTCGTGACTCAGGACGTTGAGCAGGACACGCGCGGACTGCACCAGCTGGGCATCGATGAGTTCCTCCACCTCGTGGCGGGTGCCGGCATAGATAATGGCCACGATAGCGCCCCATACCAGCAGGGTCACCGGCAGCAGGGTGAATAGCAGGCGGTTCCTGATGGAAAGACTCATTTGGGCTTGTCGATCACATAACCTACGCCGCGTACCGTCCTGATGAGGTCGCTGCCCAGTTTCTTGCGCAGGTGGTGGATATGCACCTCCACTGCATTGCTGTCCACCTCGTCTTTCCAAGAATAGAGGCTGCGCTCCAATTGGGAGCGGGACAATACGCGGCCGCTGTTTTCCAGCAATTCCTGGAGCAGAGCAAATTCACGGGGGGAGACGTCCACCAACTCTCCATTGCGGGTCACCGTGTGGGAAGCGGGATCCAACTCCAGATCGCCATGCCTGATGACCGGCATGGAACGCCCGCCGCGACGCCGTAGCAAGGCACGCACCCGGGCCCCCAGTTCATCGAGGTCGAAAGGCTTGATGAGATAGTCGTCGGCGCCACTGTCCAGCCCCTGCACTTTATCCTCCACCGTATCGCGGGCCGTGAGGATCAGCACCGGCAGATCCTTCCCCTGAGTGCGCAGCTTCTTCAGCACCTCCATGCCGTTGCGCTTGGGCAACCCCAGATCCAGGATCATCAGGGAATATTCTTCGGCGGCGAGGAACATATCCGCGGCCTCACCATCCTTCACCCAGTCCACGGCAAAACCCGCCTGGGTCAATCCGGCCTGGACCCCGTTGCCGAGCATTTCATCGTCTTCCACCAACAGCAATCGCATGACAGGCTTTCCTCGGGTCAGCGTGAATTGTCTCAGTAAATCTTAGCAATCCGATCCTTATCGTTATCTTAAGGGATCACCCTTTCTTCCCCCTGTGAGAGGGATTTACCCTCCCTGACCGGTGAGGCGCCGCAGATAGGCATCGGCATCGATGGCCTCACTGCGGGGTTTGCGGTTGAGCATGTCCTGGATACGTTCGTCATCGCTGTTGCGGACTTCAGCGACGCTGCCGGCCACCAGAATCTCGCCCTGATGGAGCACGGTAATGCGGTCGGCGATCTTGAAGGCGCTTTCCAACTCATGGGTCACCACCACGATGGTCATGTTCAGGGCACTGCGCAGCCTCAATATCAATTCGTCCAGTTCCGCCGACACCACCGGATCCAGGCCGGCGGACGGCTCGTCGAAAAACAACAGCTTGGGATCCATGATCACCGCGCGGGCCAGGGCGACACGCTTGGTCATGCCACCCGACAATTCCGAGGGCATGAGATGCTCGAAACCGGAGAGATTGACCACTTCCAGCTTCATGCGGGTCATGATGCGGATCGTATTTTCATCGAGGCGGGTATGCTCCCGCAGCGGCAGCTGAACATTCTCCGCCACCGTCATGGAACCGAACAGGGCGCCGCCCTGAAAGGCCACCCCCATTTCGCGGCGCAGACGATACAACTCGCGGCTGCCGATGCGGGTGATATCACGGCCCAGGATGCTGATGCTGCCCGAGGTCGGCCGGTTGAGTCCCAGCATATGGCGCAACAAGGTGGTCTTGCCAGAGCCGCTGCCCCCCATGATGACCATGATCTCTCCGCGGCGGACGGTGAAATCGACCCCATGAAGAACCTGCCGAGAACCGTAGTGGGCCACCAGGTCCCGCACCCGGATCACCTCCTCAGGAACGGTGTGCGCGCCCCCCGCCGCATCATCCTCATGATGGTGCGCCGCCTTCATCCTGCCTGCACACCCGTTGCCGCCATGGCCCCGTCGATGTCGTCATAGATGGGAAACACTGTATCCAGGCGCGCCAGCTGCAGCACCTGCATGGCGGCGGAACTGACGCCCACCAGGCCGAAGCCCAGCTTGCGGCTGCGGGCCAGCTGATAACCCTCCACCAGGCTGGCCACACCGGAGCTGTCGATGTACTCGACAGCCGAGAGATCCACCAGCACGTTCTCGCCATCGTGCAGGGCCTGCAGAATCTGCTCGCGGGCGCGGGGTGAATAATAAAGATCGACCTCCCCACTGAGGGCGATCACCAGATAGCTCCCTTCCTTATGTGTCGGATACATCGCTATGCTCCCCCATTACTTTTCTTTTTTTCATCTGGAATATATTGCCGACCCCATCAGGGCACTGTAGAAAGGCGCACTCGTCCATCACCTGGTTCATGAGATGCACGCCCAGGCCACCGGGCCTGACATCCTCCAGACAGCGGGACTTGATCTTGCTCTGATCCACCGGCTTGGCAAAATCGATGAGCTGAAACACCAGGGCCTCATCGCTATCGAAGATCTGCAGGATGATCTCGCCGCGGCATGCCTCCCCATAGGCATGCTGAATGATGTTCATGCAGGCCTCATTGATTGCCAACACCGCGCAACAGACCTCCTGCTCCGCGCAACAGCAAGCCTTGAGGGTGCGCCGCACCTCCCGGCGCACATGCTGCAGCTGCACCGCCTCCGAGGGAAAACGCAGCTCCAGAATCAATCTACCCTGGTCCATTGTGGCCCTTTAAGAAAACCATGGTCAAATCGTCCCGCAGGCGCGGCGTGGAATTCATCAGATAAGAGACGATGAACTCCATGATCCGCGGCGGCGCCTCATGGCGCAGGCCGTGCAGCAGCTTGATCAGCCCCGCCATGCCCAACTCTTTGTTCTCCCCAATATAACCCTCGGTGACGCCATCCGAATAGAGGCAGAGGCAGGCACTGCCAAGATCGATATCCAGCGTGCTGTATTGACAGGTGGCAACGATCCCCAGCGGCGGCGCCTGCGCCGCGATGGTCTCCACTTCACCATCCACGCGCAACAACAGCACCGGCATATGCCCCGCGCTGACCAGTTGTACCCCTTGGGTGGCCGGATCGTAAATACCCGCCACCATGGTGACGAACATACCACGTACCGAGGTTTCACAGAGTTCCTCATTGATCTGCGCCAACAGCAAGGCGGGATCCTGGATCTGCTTGCCCAAACAACGGAACAGGCTGCTGGTCTTGGCCATCAGCAGGGCGGCGTTGATACCCTTACCCGAGACATCGCCCAGGTTGAAATAGATGCGGCCATCGGGCAGATCGAAAAAGTCATAGAAATCCCCTGACAGGCGTTTGGCCGGAACATTCATGCCGCACAGGGGATAGGCGTCGCGGGGCGCGGGCAACAGGCTCTGCTGGATCTCCCGCGCCAACTCCAGTTCCTGATTGAGTTCTGCCGCCAGTTGGTCGCGCTCCTTGAGAGTCTTTTCCAGCAGCCAGGTCAACTCCTGGTAATCGCGGTTCTCCCGTGCCAGACAGAGGTTGGCCTCGTTCAATACCTGCTCATGATCGTAGTGCTGCTGGATGCGCAGCCCCAGGGCCTGCGCCGCCTCACCCACCTGGGCGGCCACCACTGCTATGCCCGCGGAGACCTCGCTGAAAGACAGTCCCAGTCCCTGCTGGAGGATTTCGCGGCAGCGGTTCAAGGCAACACCCTTGTCGCGGACGAAAAAGACGGCGCTCAGCCAATCGCTGCAATACAGCACCTGTTGCAGCCCACCCCCCGGCGCAGCGTCCTGCTGCGCCATTTCCCGATGGTGAGCGCCCAGGGCATGGGCCAGTCCTGTGGGCAGGGACCATGCCTGGGACAGCATGAGCAGCACCTGGTCATGGGTGATGCCGAAAAATTCCTGTTCCAGCAGCAGACGACAGTCCGGCAGCTGGCTGCGCAACAGGGGCCATTGCTGGGCCCGCTGGGGACACACGTAGATCTGCACCAGCAGCCCGAAGTCCTGCAGCAGCCCGGCGGTGAAACATTCGTCACTGTCCAGGGCCAGATGCCTGCCCAGCTCTCGGGCAGCCACGGCGCGCAGCAGGGCATCCTCCCAGAAAGCGGTCATATCAAAACCGGGGATGGCATCGGGGGCAACGGCATCGCGTACCGCCAGGCACAGGGCGAGGTTGCGCAGGGCCCTGACGCCCAGCACCGTCACCGCGCGCACGATGGACTTGATTTCCTGGCCCAGGCCGAAATAAGGCGAATTCACCACCCGCAGGATCTCGGCCGCCAGTACCGGGTCGCTGCCCACCAGCCGGGACAGCTCGGCACTGGAGATATCAGGACGGGAACAGGCGCGCATCACCTGGATGGCCGCCTCAGGGGGCGCAGGCAGATCGGAAGGTTTGATGGCCGCCAGTGTGTCATCTGCGACAGGGGCCATAGCGCTATCAGTCATCGCATATCATCCGCGGTATTGGAGGGCGACATGCCCACAATAGAGCGCCCTGGCGCGTGGCGGCTGCGTTTAGCCCGCCTCTCCGTCCAGACGCCGGCAGAGCGCCTGAAACTCGCTTTCCTGGTGGTGACGCAGGGCCGCCAATTCTTTCACCTGGGCCGTGGAAAGGCGCAGCGCCTGCTCCGGCGTGATCTTGTTGCCGCTCATCTGCATATTGATCATTACATCCTGTGCCCGGTGCCTGGCCAACAGCTGCTCAGTATCCAGGCGCTGCTTTTGCGCAAGAGCCTTCAATTCAGGATAAAGATCGACTAATTGCGCCACAGGTTTAGTTTCACAGGGCGAAGGCGCCCGCATAGCGGGCGTCATGAGCACCATTCCTGCCCCTCCCAACGCGATGGCCAGGAGAATAATGAAAGATTTCAGCACCTTACCAGAAGCCATGGAGATTCCTCATCCCAAGCGACAGAACGACGGTTCTCGGTTCCCGTCCGGCAATGATTCAGACAAGCAACAGAAGCACCATGCTAAGACAATCAATAACAAAGGCAGAGACTGCCGGCGCATCTTTCACAGAGAATGGTGCCGGGCAGAGGAATTGAACCCCCAACCTTCGCATTACAAGTGCGCTGCTCTACCAATTGAGCTAGCCCGGCATAGAAGTACCAAGACAAACAGCTGCCAGCATCGGAATGTGCCCGAGACGCAGGCTGCATCTTATTTTATCACCCCCGCGATGGCAACTCATGAACACGCTGC
>CAYRLE010000029.1:0-26190 GCA_964425105.1 uncultured Gammaproteobacteria bacterium
GGCGCCGGATCAACTCGATATACTGGAACACCAGCCCGGTAATGGTGCTGATGAACCGTAGGCCGTTTTCGGTGAGATCGAGAGTGACATCCAGGGTGGCTTCATTACTGGCCACCACATCGTTGCCAACGCGCAGCCTGTTGACCCAGCCCTTGCGGCGTAGCAGCTGATAAAGGCTGCCCGGGCCCTCGTGACCCAGCAGGTGGGCGATGAGCAGGGTGGGTTTGCTCAGATAGTATTCTTGGTGCCAGGGAAAGGGAAAACTGAGGCGCAGTTGGCGCCGGTCTTTGACCGGCTCGATGTTGATCCAGGTTTGCTTCTGCTGTGCCAAGAACAACGGTACCTCGACCGTGGGGGGGGTCAGCCGCTTGTTAGGTATGGCGCTGAAATAATGCTCCACCACGGACTGCAACACCGCCAGTGGTTCCTTGCCCAGTACCACCAAGGTCATGAGGTTGGCGGAATAATGTTCATGATAGAAAGTGATCAATTCCCGGCGCAGGCCTTGCCGGTCGTCACTGCCCAGGGTGAGGCTGTTGCCCACTGAGAACTTGGTGAAGGGATGGGCGGGGTTGGCGGTGGCCTTTTGCACCTGCCACAGGCGCCGCCCGTCATCCTTGATCTTGAGACGGTATTCGGAATCCACCGCCTGCACCTCGCGGGCCACGAAAGTCTCGTTGAAAAGAGGGCTAATGAAGAACTGGGAGAAATGGTCCAGTGCCTGTTCCAGGTAATCCTTTTCAATCTCAAAATAAAAATTGGTGTGTTCGTCGCTGGTAGAGGCGTTGTCACTGCCGCCATGGGCGCTGATGAACTCCCGGTAATCCGCGGGATGGGGATATTTTTTCGTGCCCAAAAACAGCATGTGTTCCAGGAAGTGGGCGAGTCCCGGCCGCTCCGCAGGGTCGTCGAAATAGCCCACCCGGATGTCGAGGCTGGCGGCCGCCTTGTCGGTCTCCGGGTCTGAGATCAGCAGTACCCGCAGCTGGTTGGGGAGAGTCAGGAACAGGTAGCTCCGCTTGTCATGGGGTGGTTTGACGATGGCCCCGTCGGCCAGCAGGGGGGGCGGAGCCAGCAGCACTGCCAATATGGGCAGTAGTCTGATGAATGGCGCGGCGGTGCCTCTGAAATGGAGTGGGAGTATTTTGTATATATTATTTAATACAGATACATATAAGTATTTCATAATGCAATATCTCTAGCATATGCGGGGCTGACGGATTGCCTGTTGGGCGCTCGCCCAGGAGTCCTGTTCAAGATCCGGGTGCAATGCGTCGATGAATCACGCAGAGGAGGATCGCTGTCCGATCCATCATTTTGAGATGCCAGACTCCTGCCGGGAGGATGGCACATAAGATTCAATCCCTGCCCTGCATGGTGCGGACAAGGGTTGTTGTCATAGCCATGACCCTGAGACACGCAAAATTCTGGTTTACAATCCCTGTTGTGACAGCTGTCATCGTCGTCATTCTGGTGGGGATCAGCGTGTCCGGCAGCCTCCATGATATGCGAAACCAGCGGCACAAATCCACGGATGTTGCTGCGGTACTGCCATTACCGGGGGAATTGTGGGGGGCTGCGGCAGTTCTGCTGGATGCCTTGCAAGCAGAGCGCGATGGCGCTGCTCTGCTGCTGGCATCCCATGGAAAAAGGAAGGCTGTCCATGCCTGGCAGACGCCCGCCTCGGTCGTGGATGATTTCAATGGAGCCGCTGACGAGCTTTGGCAGCGTCTGCCCGAGCTTTCCGCACAGCTGGTGTCACTGCGGCGCTCCCTGACCAGTCTCGAGGAGATGAGGTCCAGGATTCTCACCGCACATACCAGCATTGGCGCGCTGATTTCCTATTACAGCTCTCTCAATGCCATGTTGCTGGAGTTGCTGGCAGAGATGCCGCGTTGGTCCAGGGGCAAGGAAGACCTGCGGTCGGCCCTGAGCTATCTCTATCTGCTGCACCTCGAGGAGCGCGCCGCCCTGGAAGGCACTGTATTGACCCATGCCTTTGCCAGCGGGCGTTTCGGCCCGGGTTTGCGGGATGCCTTCATCTCCCTGGTGGCGGCCCAGGACAGCTATGGCCATGTCTTTCTGGCGCTGGCCCCGCGCCGGGCGCGTGCGTATTTTCAGGAGATGCAGGACTCGCTGGGGAAGGCATTGACACGATTCCGGGAGCGGGCGACGGGACAGACTGGCACAGATACTTTCAAGGCTTCGCTGCAACCTTGGCTGCGGTTCAGCGAGCGGCGCCAGCAGTGGTTCCGCAGCTTGCGCAATGTCTTGAGCGGGGCGGGCACAGCCGTGCCAACGGCGTCCTCCACACTGGCTGCGCAGCAGCCGCCCAAGGCCCTGTGGACCCTGACGATGACCCTCGTGTTGGGCACCTTGGCCCTGTTGCTCCTCGGCCATGGGCTGCGGCGTCGCTGGCAGCTGATGAGGGAGCTGCGGCTGTTGCATGAGAAGGGAATCCAGCAGCACCCCTTGGGTATGCGGCACGGGGACGATCTAGAGGGCGTGGTGGCGGCTTGCAATGGCCTGTCGGCGGCAGGCCATGCCGCCATAATGGAGGTGCAGGCGGCCTGCGCGGAACTGCTTCAGACTGCCGGCCGCCTGGCGCAACTGATCTCGCTCACAGAACGCGAAAGCAGCGTCCCCGACCAAGGCCTGGCGCGGCTGGAGGGGGTGCTGGGTGAAATCAACGGATCATCTGCTGCCCTGGCCGCGTGCAGCGACAGCCTGTCGGCCGGGCTGGCACAGATCGTCCAGCAGGGACGGCAGGGCGGCAAGCTGCTGGAGCAGTCTGTGGCGGGGTTTCAAGGGCAGGCGCAGGAAATCAAGCGTGCTGTGGAGAGTCTGCTGTCGGTGACCGAGGCCGGCGCCGAGATCGGCGGGGTGTTGAGTGTGATCCAGGATATCGCGGAACAGACCAATCTGCTGGCCTTGAATGCCGCCATTGAGGCGGCACGGGCGGGAGACAAGGGACGGGGTTTTGCCGTGGTGGCCGATGCCGTGCGCACCTTGGCACAGCGCACCCAGGACTCCACCGAGGAGATCAAGGCCTCCATCGCGGTGCTGCAGCAACGCAGCCATGAGGCAGCGGCCCGCATGCAGCAGGTAGGGCGGCGTTTCAGCGGCAGTCTCGAGGAAACCAGCCTGTGCAGTTCTTTCTATACGGAGATCGCGGCACTCGCTGCCGAACTGACGGACAGCAATAATGGAGATTTTACCGGCCTGGTGGCGAAGCTGCAGGGTCAGCAGGCAGATGCCGCCCGGTTACTGGCGGTGCTGCAGCGGCAGGCGGAACTGGGAGGCGAAGGGCTACGTCCCTTGCGCGAGACCAGCCGTTGTCTGAATGAGCAGCTGGTGGGTTTGGACGAGATGCTGGGGCGCCAGGCGCCGCTGGCGGAGTGAAAAACGGTGCTCCCCACCGTGTCCTTCAGGGGGGCGGTGGCGGCTGCAACAGGTCCACCGGCGGCCGGTACAGGGCCGCCAAGGCCACGGGGTCTGCAGCGGCTGCGAGGCTGTAGAGTTGGAGGGTCTGGCGGCCGCCCTGGCGGTCATGCCAGGAGACGCTCACCTCGATCCGCCACAGGCCAGGGGCTATTTGCGCAGCACGTGAGCGGCGTTCATAGCAAGTGTCCAAGCCCTCCATGACGTGCCCACAGTGTTTGTCCGGGCCCAGATTTTCCCGCTGCGCTGATGGCGCGGCGGCGGCATCCAGAGGAAGGCGCAGGCTGGCCAGGCCGTTGCCAGCCAAAAGCACCGCCAGGCTCTGCTGGCGGCCCAGGGCGTCATGCAGCAGCAGGGTAGCCTGCAGTTTTCCCAGGCTCAGCAGGACGAAGGTGAGCAGTCCCAGGGTGACCAGCACCTCCACCAGCGTCAGTCCCTGCTGCCGTTTCGTGCCGCTGTCGCTCATGGCGCATGACCGAAGTCGCGCCAGCTGCCGGGCAGCCTGGCGAAGCGGCCCAGATGCAACAGCCGTCTCATGAGGGCTGCCTGGCGGCGGATGCGATAACCACTGCCGATATCGATGCGGCCGCCAACGATCAGGGCGCCTTGCAAAATCAGGCCGCTGACATCACCGCTGAAATTTCCGCCGATATAGAGCAGACCGTTGATGCGGCTGTCGCTGATGCCGGCCACGTCCCCCGTGATCATCAGGATTACCGGCGCTTGCGGCGAGCCGATGCGGGCATTGCGCAGGGTGACAGGGGCGCCGCCAGCATTGTCCATGAGCAGCAGGCCGCCGCTGCTGCCGTTCGGATCGGATGGCAGGGGTGCGGCGCTTTTCCGCAGCAGGTTCAAGGGCAGGGTGAAGAACTGGGCCAGCCAGGTGGCCGCTGTCAGTGTGGCGAGGTGCTCATCATTGGGACAGAGGGCCGCCACGCTGCAAGGCATCCTCTCTGCCGTCACCGCCAATCCAGCCAGATACAGCGGCCCACCGCTCCATACGCGGGTGCCGCCGCTGCCGTGAAGGACCCTGTCCTCTCCAAGATGGACGGCATGGCGGGCGATGACGGTGGCCGGGGGCGGACGGCTGAGATAGGGCAGGAATATGGCCGTCTGGCGCAGCTTCTGGAGACTGCTGCCATCGGCGGCACGGCCTGTGGCGATGATTTCTATCAAGTGGCCGCCCATGGGCCGCAAGCTGCTGGAATAACGGCTGCCGTCTGGCAACACACCTGCCGGCCCTTTCAGTTCTGCGCTCTGGCTGTCGAGATGCTCCGGCACCAGTGCCCGTAGGCCCCGCGCCAGTCCTGCCGCGGCGGCGGCCATGGCCTGGCCATGGCGGTATTCATTATTGCTCAGCTGCACGCCGGTGATGCTGAGGCGGGCGGTGTAGAGACTCATGAGACTGAGGATGAAGAGTAGCAGCAGGCACGCCGTGAGGGTGATGGCGCCGCGCTGAGGGAGGGGGGCGCTGGGCAGGGGGATCTTCATGGCGGAGACAGAGCCGCGTTGGGCAGGCGGACGGTGGCCTGCAAGGCCAGGCGCTCAGCGGGGAAATGATGTAGGGCCCCCGTCAGGGTGATGTGCAGTGCGTGCAGCCGCAGCCGCTTGTCATTCATGAGCCGCAGGGTGGTCGCGGTCTCCTGGAAGTCGAGGCGGGTGATGTGCACCACGGCGGGGTCGCTGAGTTGCCACCAACGGCCCGCGGCGCAACTGCCACAGGCGGCGCCGCTACAGGAAGGTGCCTTGCGTCTGGCGCGTACCATGCCTGCTGTCAGTTTGAAGCCGGCCCGCTCGTCGGCATCCGCTGTGCCGTTGTGGTTGCGGTCATAGCGATACAGGAGGCAATGGCCGTTCTCGAGGATCCGGTAAGTGGCGAAGGGGTTGGGCCCCCTGGGCAGCTCCGCATGCGCCCAATAACCACTGCGGCGGATGTCGCGGACCATCACGGTGATCAAGGCCCGCAGTTCCTGCTGCAGGCGTTGGCGACGCAGCAGGCGCGCGTCCATGTCCAGCAGGCTGCCGAACAGGTAGAGGACGCCGCCGAGCAGAAACAGGCCCAGGGTCATGGCGATCAGCAACTCCACCAGGGAGAAACCCTGTGGCGGTTTTTTCAGCATGGCGGGTAGTCCGGCAGCTGGCTGGAACAGATGCGGATCCTCCCCAGGCTGCCGATCACGATGCGCGCCTCGCGGCCTGCGGTGCTGAGGAAGATGCTGCCGGCCCGGGCGCCGCCCCGCAGCGGGCCGAAGAACAGGGTGTGGTCGGGGAAGTTGGTGTCCAGCCGGACATGGGGCATCGCAGTGCTGTCCAGCATGGGGCCGGGGTGCCCCTCCAGCAGGCAGTCTTCCTTGTCACAGTGGCAGCCGTCGCCATCGCTGAGGCCATAGCACCACTGTCCCGAGGGTTGGATGGTAAAGCGGGCGCTGAGGGTGCGGTTGCGCTGAATGGCGCCGAGGCGGGCGCGCTGCAGTTCGCTGAAGAGGGTCTCGGTGGCCCCTTTGAGGCGTTGCTTGGCCAGCAGGGCCTGGAAAGAGGGTATGGCGAGCGACGCCAGCAGCGCCATGATGACGAGCAGGAGCAACACTTCCATGAGGCTGATGCCGTGTTCCGGTCCTTGGTTCATACGCATTCCCTTGCGATGCAGCGGATTGTATAGCAATAATCCACCCTTTTGAAGAGACGGCTCGGCGGGCGGTGCAGGAGGCAGGTCTGCTTTCCTCCGGGGAACAGTTGATCAGGAGAGGGAACGCCATGAAGAAACACTATTATTCCATAAGGCGCGGCTTTACCCTGCTAGACATGGTGATCACTTTGGCAATTCTCGGCATTCTGGCTGCCCTGGCCTACCCCAGCTACATGGGTGCGCTGCGCAGCCTGCGCCGCGTGGACGCCATGAATGCCCTGCTCCAGGTGCAGGCCGTCCAGGCGCGCTATCGGGGGCGCCATGCCGGCTATGCCGAGCGTCTCAGCGAACTGGGCTGGGCGGCGGACCGTGTGCCGTCGCCCGAGGGCTATTACACCCTGCAGCTGCTAGCGGGAGGGGAGGATGGTTATCTGGCGCTGGCGGAGCCGCAGCCGGCCGGCAGCCAGGCCTCTGATCGCTGCCTGCGTTTCGTGCTGGACCAGAATGGTCCCAATCCGGGCCGTTCCAGCTATCCCGACTGCTGGTCACGATGATGACGGGATGCCGGGAGCTGGTGTTGTATGTGCCCGGCCTGTGGGGTGGCCGCAGCCTGCGCAGCCATTTCCGGGCCGCGGCCCAGGCGCACGATCTAGGCCAGCTGGCTCGCCTGCTGTCCCGGGCGCAGCCCTTGTCCCTGGCTGCTGGCGTCTATCAGGGCCTGTGCCAACTCTGTGCGGTGCCGCCGGGCGATGGTCGCCAGTTGCCGTTGGCGGCACTGAGCCGCTATGGCGAGCAGCAGGCGGCGCGCGGCGGTTACTGGTTGCGCGCCGACCCGGTGTGCCTGGAGGCCGACCGCGATTGTGTGGTGATGCGCGACTGGTTGGCGCCGGATGGGGTCGAGAGCCGGGAGCTTCTGACGCTGCTCAACGCCCACTTGGCCCAGGACGGCCTGCGGCTGGAGGCGGGGGCGCCAGGACGCTGGTATCTGCCCCTGGACAGGGTGCCGGCCCTGGTGACTCACCCGCTGCACGAAGTGCTGGGACAGGATATTCATCCCTGGCTGCCGGGCGGGGAGGAGGGGCGCTATTGGCGCCGCCTGCTCAATGAGACCCAGATGCTGCTCCATGACAGCGCTGCCAACGAAGCGCGCCGCGCGGCAGGCCAGCTGCCGGTCACCAGCCTCTGGTTCTGGGGCGGCGGCACCCTGCCAGCCGCGCCAGCGCAACAGTGGGCGGGGGTCTGGGCCCGGGAGCCCGTGGCCCGCGGCCTCGCTCTGTTGGGCGGCAATCCCCTCCATGAGCTGCCGCCGGGGGGTGGCCAGTGGCTGCAGCAGCTCGCGGCGCCGGGGCGCTATCTGCTGGTGTGGGATGACTTGTGGCATCCGGCCCTGTTGGCCGACCCTGAAACCTGGGTGCAGCGTCTGGCGCAGTGGCAGGTGGAGTGGCTGGAGCCGCTGCTGGCGGCGGTGGCGCGGGACGGCGCGATCTCCCTGATCCTCTACGGTGGCGACGGCAGGGGCTATCATGTCACGGCGCGGCGTCTCAAGCGCTGGTGGCGCCGCACCCGGCCCTTCGCCGGTTTCCTCGATGCCATGAACTGAGGTGAGGAATTCAAGTGAATAATAAAAAGATCATTCGCCGCAGCACGCACGGCGCAGGGGACTGGCGGCAGTTGGCAGCTGCGCGCGGCCTGCATCCCGTGCTGGCGCGGGCCTATGTCCTGCGCCAGGTGACGGCGCCCGAGGATGTGGAGTACCGCCTCCAGCATCTGCTCCCTGCGGATCTGCTCACTGGCCTGGATGAAGCGCTGGAACTGTTGTGCGGGGTGCTCGCCGCAGACGGTCATATCCTGGTGGTGGGCGATTTCGATGCCGATGGCGCCACCAGCTGCGCCCTGGCCCTGCGCGCCCTGCGCAGCATGGGGGGGCGGGTCTCCTATCTGGTGCCCAACCGTTTCGAATACGGCTATGGCCTGACGCCGGAGATCGTGGCGGTGGCCGCGGCGCGCCAGCCGGATCTCATCGTCACGGTGGACAATGGCATTTCCAGCATCGCAGGGGTGGAGGCGGCTGCGCAGCGGGGCATCCCAGTGCTGGTCACCGATCATCACCTGCCTGGCGCGCAACTGCCGCCGGCGGCGGCCATCGTCAACCCCAATCAGCCGGGCGATACCTTTCCCAGCAAGCATCTCGCCGGTGTGGGGGTGATCTTCTATGTCATGATGGCCCTGCGCACACGCCTGCGCGACAGCGGCTGGTTTGCCGAGCGCGCCATGGAGACACCGAATCTGGCGGCGCTGCTGGACCTGGTGGCCCTGGGCACAGTGGCCGACGTGGTGCCTCTGGATCTCAACAACCGCATCCTGGTGGCTCAGGGACTGGCGCGCATCCGCCGCGATCACTGCTGCGCCGGGATCCGCGCCCTGCTGCAGGTGGCGGGACGGGAGCGCAGCGCCATCAGCGCCGCCGACCTGGGTTATGCCCTCGGCCCGCGGCTCAATGCCGCCGGCCGCCTGCAGGACATGTCCCTGGGCATCGAGTGCCTGTTGTGCGATGACGACGCCCGGGCCCTGGAACTGGCCCGCCAGCTGGACGCCCTGAACCGCGAGCGGCGCCACATCGAGAGCCAGATGAAGGACGAAGCCCTGGCCCATGTGGCGCAGCTGGGACTGGATGAGGGCGAGGCCCTGCCGCGTGGACTGTGCCTGTATCGCGCCCAGTGGCATCAGGGGGTGATCGGGATTCTGGCGGCGCGCATCAAGGAACGCCTGCACCGGCCGGTGATCGTCTTCGCCCGCAGCGGGGAAGGTGAACTCAAAGGTTCGGCGCGCTCGGTGCCGGGGCTGCACATCCGCAACGTGCTGGACGAAGTGGCGGCGCGCCATCCGCAGCTGATCGCCAAGTTCGGCGGCCATGCCATGGCGGCGGGCCTCTCCCTCCGGGAGGAGGACTACGACGCCTTCCGCCTGGCCTTCGACGAGGCGGTCTGCGGCCATCTCCAGGAGGAGGACCTGCAGGGTCTCATCATCAGCGACGGTGAGTTGGCGGCGGGGGAACTCAGCCTGGACACCGCCATGGCCCTGCGGGAAGGCGGTCCCTGGGGACAGGCCTTTCCTGCGCCGCTGTACGACGGCGTCTTCGAGGTGCTGGACAGGCGCCTGGTGGGCGAGCACCACCTCAAGCTGCGTCTGGCCCATGCCGACGGCGGCCCGCCCCTGGATGCCATCGCCTTCAACACCGATGAGGCTGCCTGCCCCACTGAGCGCATCCATGTGGCCTATCGCCTGGAGGTCAATGAATACCGGGGCAGCCGCCGGCCCCAACTGATCATCGAGCATATTGCGGGGTGAAGAAAGAGGAAAGATACAAGATATCAAGACACAAGGGGTTGCCCGGCCAGAATCTTGAAGTCCTCACTCCTGATTTCCCCCCTCCGTCCCCATGTTGTAAACTCTAGCCCTTTTCAAGACAGGAAGCAGTTGACCATGGAATTGAATGCATTCTTGAGCCGGATCAAGGAAATGCGCAGGCGCCTGGAAAGCCTGAGGGGGTATCTTTGACCTGGATGCCAAGACCGAACAACTCCATGAGGTAGAGCGCGAGTTGGAGGACCCCGAGGTGTGGAGCAAGCCGGAGCGGGCCCAGGAACTGGGACGGCAGCGGGCGCAACTCCAGGAACTGGTGGGCACCTTCGAGAAACTCGGCGAGGGTCTGCAGGAGAGCGAGGAACTGTTGCAACTGGCCGCCGAGGAGAACGATGAGGAAACCGCCGCCGCGGTGGCTGCCGACCTGGAGCGCATGGAGAAGGAGCTGGCCGCCCTGGAGTTCCGGCGCATGTTCTCCGGCGAGATGGACGAACACAATGCCTTCCTGGAAATCCAGGCGGGTTCCGGCGGCACCGAGGCCCAGGACTGGGCGGAGATGCTGCTGCGCATGTATTTGCGCTGGGGGGAGCGCCACGGTTTCCATACTGAACTCATCGAGGTCTCGCCGGGCGAGGTGGCGGGCATCAAGAGTGCCACGGTGAAATTCGAGGGGCCCTATGCCTATGGCTGGCTGCGCACCGAGACCGGTGTCCACCGCCTGGTGCGCAAGTCCCCCTTCGATTCCGGCAACCGGCGCCACACCTCTTTCGCGGCGGTGTTCGTCTCGCCGGAGGTGGACGACGACATCGACATCGAGATCAATCCGGCGGATTTGCGCGTCGATACCTACCGCGCCAGCGGCGCCGGCGGCCAGCATGTGAACCGCACCGATTCGGCGATCCGCATCACCCATCTCCCCACGGGGGTCGTGGTGCAGTGCCAGAGCGACCGTTCCCAGCACAAGAACCGCGCCACGGCCATGAAACAGCTCAAGGCCAAGCTCTATGAGCTGGAGATGCAGCAGCGCAACGCCGAACGCCAGGCCTTGGAGGAGAGCAAGTCCGACATCGGCTGGGGCAGCCAGATCCGCTCCTATGTGCTGGACCAGTCGCGCATCAAGGATCTGCGCACCGGGGTGGAGACCGGCAACACCCAGGCGGTGCTGGACGGGGATCTGGACATGTTTATCGAGGCCAGCCTGAAGAGCGGCCTGTGAAGCGGGTGATGAGTGATGCGTAATGAGTGATGGTGTACCACCAGGCCATCACCATGCATCACTCATCACTCATTACTCATTACCTTTTTGAGGAATACAGACCCTCAGCGCCCACAGCAGACAGGAAAAGAAGAGCACAGCAATGAGTATGGAAGAAGACGAACACGAACAGATCGCCCAGCGCCGCGCCAAGCTGGCGCAGTTGCGCCAGCAGGGGCAGGCCTTTCCGGTGGATTTCCGCCGCAACGTGGTGGCGGGTGAACTCCATGCCGAGTACGACGACGTGGACAGCGAAACCCTGGAGGCCAACCCGCGCCGCGTCAAGGTGGCGGGACGCATGATGCGGCGCCGCATCATGGGCAAGGCCAGCTTCGTGCATCTGCAGGACATGTCGGGGCAGATCCAGCTCTACATCCAGCGCGACGCAGTCTCCCCGGAGGTCTACCAGGCCTTCAAGAGCTGGGATCTGGGGGACATCATCGGTGCCGAGGGGGTGCTGTTCAAGACCCGCACCGGCGAGTTGTCCATCAAGGTGGAGGAGATCCGCCTGCTCACCAAGGCCCTGCGCCCCCTGCCGGACAAGTATCACGGCCTGGTGGATCAGGAACTGCGCTACCGTCAGCGTTATCTCGACCTGATCATGAACGAGGTGACGCGCCAGACCTTTCGCATCCGCACCGCCATCATCGATTACCTGCGCCGCTTCCTCATCGACCGCGGCTTTCTCGAGGTGGAGACGCCCATGATGCAGCTGGTCCCCGGCGGCGCGGCGGCGCGCCCCTTCAAGACCTATCACAATGCCCTGGACATTCCGCTCTATCTGCGCATCGCACCGGAGCTCTATCTCAAGCGCTTGGTGGTGGGCGGCTTCGAGAAGGTCTTCGAGATCAACCGCAACTTCCGCAACGAAGGCCTGTCCACGCGCCACAACCCGGAATTCACCATGCTGGAGTTCTACGAGGCCTATGCCGACTACAACGATCTCATGGACCTGACGGAAGAGATGCTGCGCGGCCTGGCGCTGCACATCAAGGGTGACACCGTGATCGCCTATCAGGGGCAGCAATATGACTTCGGCAGGCCCTTTCGCCGCCTGACCCTCAAGGAGGCCATTCTCCAGTTCAATCCCGATATCGAGGCCGGACAGCTGGAGGACCTGGGGCAGATCCGCGCCCTGGCGCAGCGTTTGGAGATCCCCTTGAAGGACAGCTACGGCCTGGGTAAGATCCAGTTGGAGATCTTCGAAAAGACCGTGGAGGAGCAGCTCCTGGACCCCACCTACATCACCGCCTATCCCACCGAGGTGTCACCCCTGGCGCGGCGCAGCGACGAGGACCCCTTCGTCACCGACCGCTTCGAACTGTTCATCGGCGGGCGCGAGATCGCCAACGGTTTTACCGAACTCAATGACGCGGAGGACCAGGCGGAGCGCCTGCGGCGCCAGCTGGAGGAGCGCGAGGCCGGCGATGAGGAGGCCATGCATTTCGATGCCGACTACATCCGCGCCCTGGAGCATGGCATGCCGCCCACGGCGGGCGAGGGCATCGGCATCGACCGCCTGGTGATGTTGTTCACCGATGCGCCGTCGATCCGCGATGTGCTGTTGTTTCCCCATATGCGGCAGAGGAAGAGTGAGGAGTGAGGTGTGATGAACCTTTTCGGGTCTGCTCCTCACGCCTTACCCCTTACCCCTCACTTAACTCTGAAACAAGCGCCTGATCTCCGCGATTTCGTCGCGGGCGTCGCGGATGATGTTGATGCTTTCCTCCGGCGTCAGGGCGAGGCGGTGGAAGGCGGGGATGGTGGACCAGTCGCACTTGGTGAGGGGGTGGTCGGTGCCGATGTAGCTGAGCAGGTTGGCGATGATCACCACGTCGGTGAGGTCGGCCTCGGTGCTGGGATCCCGCTCCAGGTCCTCATGTTCTGCCGCCACCATGATCAACTCGTCGGTAAACTGCCAGGTACGCAAAATCAGGGTGCCGACCTTGGTATGCAGCATGCTGAGCAGTTTGCCCAATAGTTTTTCATTGTCCATCAGTTCCGGCAGCAACTCGGCATATTCCAGGATGGGTAGTTTGCCGATGTCGTGGATCAGCCCCCCCAGCAGGGCTTCATCGGCCTTGAGGGAGGTGTAGTCGCGGGCGATGACGTGGCTCAGGGCTGCCACGTGGACGCTGTGATTCCAGTTCTGTTCGAGAAAGCGTTTCTTCAGGGGCGAGGCCAGCTTGTGCTGGTAGAGTTGCTCCATGGCGATGCTGGTGACTACGCTGCGCACCGTGGCGTTGCCGAGGCGGGTGACGGCGCTCTTTACATCCTCGATCTTGCGGCTGCCGCGGTAGATGGGGCTGTTCGCCACGCGCAGCAGGCGGGTGGAGAGCACCACGTCGGCGCTGATCAGCCTGGCCACCTGGCTGGAGGTGACATTGCCGCCGTCCAGCATGCGGCGGGTCTTGATGGCGATGTCCGGCAGGGCCGGCAGTTCCACCCGGTTGGCCTTGATGTCCGCCACCAGGTCGCGCCAGAATTGTTCGATTTGCGGGGATGCCATGGGCTTGTGTGTATTTCCTAATGTTGTGACTGCTCTATCTGCTGGTGGAGTGTGAATGATGGCGAGGCGCAACTACCAGTCTGTCGCGAGCCATTACTCACGCCTCACCCCTCATATTAAGTAATCGTTTTCTGCTGGAAAATCTTGAGCTTGGCTCGTGCCGCGTGTCTGGCGCACTCAACTTTCGGGGAGCGGGTAGGGCAGTTCACGAATCTCCAGCGGCGGATGGCCCGGGGCCTGGAGATAGAGTGCTTCCTCGGCATATGCATTGATGATCACCGCCAGGGCATCGCAGCCGCCATCGGGGGAGGGCGCGGCCAGCACCACGGTGCCTGCCGCCTGTTTGTCGTCTTTCTTGCTGTGGATCGTGCTGCCGGGCGCCGGCGGCTCGTCTGTGCCGATATGGACCAGGCGCATGCGGCGCTTGATGGAGCCGCGATAGTGCAGGCGCGCGACGATTTCCTGTCCCGTGTAGCAGCCCTTCTTGAAGCTGATGCCGTCCACCAAGTCCAGGTTCACGGTCTGGGGGATGAAGGCCTCCACCGTCTCGGGCAGCACCACCGGCAGGCCGGCGAGGATGTCCAGGCGTTCCCAGACCTGGCGGCCGACGGGGGCGGCGCGCACATCCAGGGCGGACCAGAGTTTTTCCATGGTGGCCGTCTTGCCGTAGATGACGAAGCGGGGCATGGGGCCGGCCACTCGGATCATGGTCAGTTCCTCGGTGCAGCGTACCTCGTTGACCCCGCCGGGGATGTCGCCGCCGACGAGCGCCGCCAGTTCAGTCTCGCTGTCGGGACCGGAATAGCCCATGCGCACCAGGCAGTCGCCGCCATCCTCCAGTTTGACCTTGGACATGAGGACGTATTTGCGCAGCCGCTCCAGGGTGCTGTCCAGCAGGGAACGGGGCAGTTCCAGGTGGTAGACGTTGTCACGGATGAAGATGCGCAGGATGGCCAGCAGCCTGCCCTGGGGATTGCAGTAGCCGCTCAGCTGGCTGTGGCGCGAGTCCAGCAGGGAGATGTCGTTGCTGAGCTGGCCCTGGAGAAAGGCCATGGCATCGTCGCCGCTGGCGGTGATCAGGCCCAGCTGAGAGAGGTCGCAGAGCACGTTGCCGGTGGTGCCGATGCTGATTTCGCGCGCTGGGTTGCCGAAGTGGCTGACGACGCCGTCGGCAATGACGGCGCCGGCATCCTCGAGAAAAGCCTGCCATCTGCTGTCCATGGAATACCCCCGTCTGTGTGAAGCCATCAGCGGATGCTGAGAAGAGGAATCATAACGGAAAAATAGCAGCGGCGTAATACTGGATATCTCGTGGCGATGAGCTACACTATCGCCATGCACAACAAGAACAAACGGCCGGTCTTTCTCGATCTGACCCGGATCCATTTTCCAGTGATGGCGGTACTGTCCATCGGTCACCGCATCTCCGGTGTGTTGTTGTTTCTCGCCGTTCCCTTTGCCGCCTGGTTGTTGCACCGCTCCCTGGAAAGTCCCGCCGGCTATGCCGCAGCGGCGGATTTTCTGGACAGCACCATGGTGCGGGGAGTACTGGTGCTGCTGCTGTGGATGGTGGCCCATCACTTCTATGCAGGTATCCGCTATCTGCTGCTGGATCTGGACCTGGGGGTCGATCTGGTCAGCGCCCGGCGCAGCGCCTGGACCGTGATCGGAGTGGCCATCGCGACCCTGTTCCTGGGAGTATGGCTGCTGCTATGAGCCGGCGTGCCTCGGGACTGCGGGCTTGGCTGCTGCAGCGCGTCAGCGCTGTCTATCTGGCCTTGTATCTGGTCTATTTCCTGTTCGCCAATGCCGGCGGCACACACGGCGGCTATCAGGGGTGGCAGGCCTGGCTGGGCGAAGCGCCTGCGCTGCTGGCCATGGCGCTGTTTTTCATAGCCCTGGCCATCCATGCCTGGGTCGGTATACGGGACGTGATCATGGATTATATTCACCACCTGGGCCTGCGCCTGCTGTTGCTGAGCGGCGTGGGACTGGTGTTGCTGGCATCCCTGTTGTGGGTGCTGATGGCCCTGACGGAGGTTGCCTGATGAGCGTGGCGGATCAAGTGGAGCGGCGCCGTTTCGATACCCTGGTGATCGGCGCCGGCGGCGGCGGGCTGCGCGCGGCCCTGCAGCTGGCCCAGGCCGAGGCCTCGGTGGCAGTGGTCTCCAAGGTGTTTCCCACCCGTTCTCATACCGTGGCCGCCCAGGGGGGGATGAACGCCGCCTTGGCCAATGTGGTGCCCGACAACTGGCACTGGCACATGTATGACACCGTCAAGGGCAGCGACTATCTGGGTGATCAGGATGCCATCGAATACATGTGCCGCGCCGCCTCGCGCCTGGTGATCGAACTGGAACATTTCGGGGTGCCCTTTTCGCGCCTCGACAACGGCCGCATCTATCAGCGGCCCTTTGGCGGTCAGAGCCAGAACTTCGGCGGCGATCAGGCGGCGCGCACCTGCGCCGCCGCGGACCGTACCGGCCACGCCATTCTGCACGCCCTCTATCAACAGAACATCCGCGCCAAGACCCATTTCTTCGATGAATATTTTGCCGTGGACCTGCTCAAGGATGAGGATGGCTATGTATTGGGCGCCCTGGTGCTGTGCATCGAGACGGGTGAGCTCATGGTGATCGAGGCCAAGACCACCCTGCTGGCCACCGGCGGGGCGGGGCAACTCTACCGCACCAACACCAATGCCCGCATCAATACCGGCGATGGCATGGGCATGGCGCTGCGCGCCGGCATTCCCCTGCAGGACATGGAGTTCGTCCAGTTCCATCCCACCGGCATCGCCGGCAAGGGCATGCTGATCACGGAAGGCGCGCGTGGCGAGGGGGGCTATCTTATCAACAGCGAAGGGGAGCGTTTCATGGAGCGCTATGCCCCCCATGCCAAGGACCTGGCCAGCCGCGATGTGGTGAGCCGCGCCATCGCCACCGAAGTGCGCGAGGGCCGCGGCTGCGGGCCCAACGGCGACTATGTGCTGCTCAAGCTGGAGCACCTGGGCGCTGAAGTGATCAAGAAACGCCTGCCGGGCATCTACGACATGGTGCGCACCTTTCTCCATATCGACCCCGTCAGCGAGCCGGTGCCGGTGTTTCCCACCTGCCACTACAGCATGGGCGGCATCCCCACCAACCGCTTCGGCCAGGTGGTGGTGCCCGAGCTGCAGGGGGCGGAGGAGCCGGTGCCCGGGCTCTATGCGGTTGGGGAGTGCGCCTGCGTCTCGGTGCATGGCGCCAACCGCCTGGGGGGTAATTCCCTGCTGGACATCGTGGTGTTCGGGCGCGCCGCCGGCAACCACATCATCGAATTCCTGCGCGAATCCCGCTATCACCGGCGCCTGGCGGGGGATAGCATCGAGCGCGCCCTGCGGCGCCTGGCGCGCTGGGAGCGCAAGGGCGGCGCTGAGACCGTGGATGGCCTGCGCGATGAACTGCAGCGCACCATGGAAGAGTACTGCGGCGTGTTCCGCACCGAGGAGGTGCTGCGCCAGGGGGTGGAGAAGGTGCGGGAGTTGGAAGACCGGCTGCAGCAGGTCACCCTCAAGGACCACAGCCGGGTCTTCAATACCGCGCGCATCGAGGCCCTGGAACTGGAGAATCTCATGGATGTGGCGCTGGCCGCCGTGACCTCGGCCCTGGCGCGCCAGGAAAGCCGCGGCGCCCATTCGCGCATCGACTATCCTCAGCGCGACGACGAGCGCTGGCTGAAGCATTCCCTGTTTTTCAAGGAGGGGCGGCAGCTGGACTACAAGCCGGTGCGCATGAAGCCTCTCAGCGTGGAACCGTTTCCTCCCAAAGAAAGGGTGTATTGATCATGGCAAGCATGCGTTTTTCCGTCTATCGCTACGACCCGGAACGGGACGAGCAGCCCTACATGAAGGACTACGAGGTGGCGGACCTGGCGCCCGACATGATGCTGCTGGATGCCCTGCTGCGCATCAAGGCACAGGACGAGAGTCTCAGCTTCCGCCGCTCTTGCGGCGAGGGGGTGTGCGGTTCCGATGCGGTGAACATCAATGGCCACAACGGCCTGGCCTGTATCACGCCCTTGAAGACCCTCAAGGAACCGGTGGAGGTGCGCCCCATCCCAGGCCTGCCGGTGATCCGCGACCTGGTGGTGGACATGGAGCCCTTCTATCGCCAGTACCGGGCCGTGAAACCCTATCTGATCGTCAAGGACCCGGTGCCCGAGGTGGAATTCCGCCAGGCGCCGGAGGCGCGCGACAAGCTGGACGGGCTCTACGAGTGCATCCTGTGTGCCTGCTGTTCCACCTCCTGCCCGTCTTTCTGGTGGAACCCCGACAAATTCCTGGGACCGGCAGCCCTGCTCCAGGCCTGCCGCTTCCTGTCCGACAGCCGCGACCAGGCGACCGAGGAGCGCCTCGATGACCTGGAGGATGCCTACAAGCTGTTCCGCTGCCACACCATCATGAACTGTGTCGATGCCTGTCCCAAGGGGCTCAATCCCACCGAGGCCATCGGCCGCATCAAGCAGATGATGGTCAAGCAGTTCATCTGACGGTGGTGGCGGACAGGGAGCAGGCGCGTCTGCGCTGGCAGTGCCGGCGCGGCATGCGCGAGTTGGATCTGTTGCTGGAGGGCTTCATGCGCGAGCAGTACGACAGCCTGGAGGAGCAGGAGCGCGAGGCCTTTCGCCGCCTGCTGGGCTGCCCCGACCAGCTGCTGCTGGAATATCTCATGGGGCGCATGGCCCCCAGCGACAAGGAAGTCGCCCATGTGGTCGCCAGAATCCGCCGCCCCCCTGCGCATTGAACCACGCTTCTCCCCCCGTCTGGCTGCCTTGTTGCTGTCGAGTCATGGAGGCGCCGCGGCTGTGCTGTGGCCGCTGGGCTGGCCCTGGTGGCTGCATCTCTGCGCCGTCCTCGGGGTGGCCGCCAGTCTTGTGGTCAACTGGCGGCGGCATGTGCTGCGCCGTGGCCACCGCGCGCTGCAGGCGGCCATCTGGCTGAGTGACGGCCTTTGGCGGTTGGAGACAGCGGCGGGTGTGTTGGAAGGAGTGGAACTGGCGCCGGGGTGTTATGTCCATCCCGCACTGGTGGTGTTGAATTTCAGCGGGAAAGGTCAGGGGTACGGCTTGGTGTTGTTCGCCGACGGCCTGGCGCCAGGGGTGCATCGACGCCTGCGGATACGCTTGAGAAGACTTTGAGAGGTAATGGTGGGCGCTGCCCATCCTACGGGTCTAATGGTAGCACCTGCCTGGAATCACGCCCGGGCGCGGCAGCCGGTGGCGTTTTCTGACGGCGGTGTCAACACCGTGTTGCGGGGTGTCGCGCCGCTGGTGGGATAGTCCAGGGTGTAGTGGAGGCCGCGGCTTTCACGGCGCTCCATGGCCGAGCGGATGATGAGTTCCGCCACCAGCACCAGGTTGCGCAACTCGATGAGGTCGCCGGTGATGCGGAAATTGCCGTAGTATTCCTCAATCTCCTGCTTCAGCAGGGTGGTACGCCGCCAGGCCCGCTGCAGGCGCTTGTCGCTGCGCACGATGCCGACATAGTCCCACATGAAACGGCGCAGTTCATCCCAGTTGTGGGAGACCACCACCTCTTCGTCGGAGTCCGTGACCTGGCTCTCGTCCCAGGGGGGGATGGGTGGTGCCGGGGGCGTGCTTTCCAGGGCCGCGCGGATGTCGCGGGCCGCAGATTCCGCGAACACCAGGCATTCCAGCAGGGAATTGCTGGCCATGCGGTTGGCCCCGTGCAGGCCGGTGCAGGCCATTTCGCCGATGGCGTAGAGGCCCGGCAGATCGGTGCGGCCGCGCAGGTCGGTCATCACGCCGCCGCACAGATAATGGGCGGCGGGCACCACCGGCAGGGGTTCCCGGGTCATGTCATAACCGAATTCCAGGCAGCGTTGGTGGATGTTGGGAAAATGCTCGCGGATGAAGGCGGCGGGCTTGTGGCTGATGTCCAGATAGACGCACTCGGCGCCGAGGCGCTTCATCTCGTGGTCGATGGCTCGCGCCACGATGTCGCGCGGCGCCAACTCGGCGCGGCGATCGAAGCGGCTCATGAAGGGGCTGCCATCGGGCAGCAGGAGGCGGCCGCCTTCGCCTCGCACCGCTTCCGAGATGAGGAAAGATTTGGCCTTGGGGTGGTAGAGGCAGGTGGGATGAAACTGGATGAATTCCATGTTGGCCACCCGGCAGCCCGCCCGCCAGGCCATGGCGATGCCGTCGCCGGTGGCGACGTCGGGATTGCTGGTGTAGAGATAGACCTTGCCGGCGCCGCCGGTGGCCAGGGCTACCTGGTGGGCGCTGAACACCATCACCTTCTGTTGCCGCTGGTCCAGGACATAGGCGCCCAGGCAACGTGGCTGGGCGCCCAGCCCCAGCTTGGCGCTGCTAATCAGGTCGATGGCCAGATGGTGCTCGAAGATCTCGATGCGTGGGTGTTCCCGTGCCTGTTGCTCGAGGGTCTTTTCCAGGGCGCGCCCGGTGGCGTCGGCGGCGTGGATGACGCGCCGGTGGCTGTGGCCTCCTTCCCGCGTCAGGTGGTAATGGTTGCCGTTGTCCGCGACATCGCGCGTGAAGGGCACGCCTTTGTCGATGAGCCACTGGATACAGTCACGGGCCCGGCTGACGCAGAATTCCACCACCTTGCCATCGCACAGGCCGGCGCCGGCGTTGAGGGTGTCGCTGATATGCGAGGCGATGGAGTCCTGTTCGTCGAGCACCACGGAAATGCCTCCCTGGGCGTAGAGGGTGGCGCCTTCGGGGAGAGAGCCTTTGGCCAGCAGGGCGATGCGGGCGTGATCGGCCAGGCGCAGGGCCAGGCTGAGGCCTGCGGCGCCGCTGCCGATGATCAGCACGTCATGTTGAAATTGATGGCTCATGATTAGAATGGACCGAGAGAAACGATAATACGCGAATTCCTGGGGGCCGGCGAATGGTGGCGGGCCGGGGAGGGGTGTGGCGCGGCACAAAACTTCCTTGCAGATCAGGCGCCTGAACCGTCAACACAGCAGCTTTGCCCCGTTTTCCATGAATTCACATAATATACTGACCAGATTCATTTTTTTTGATAATATCCGGATATCATACAATTTTGTGGTCAGATAATAAAAAGATCATAAAATACCTGAAGTTCATTGAACTTAATGGAAACGAGATTGTCTATCTTTTTAAGAGCAAGGTTGCCGGATGTAGCCTTGGCGGGAGGGGCCGGCCCGAATGGGCGACACAAATGCTGATCAGTATCTTGTTGAACGGGTACAAAGAGGTGACAAGCAGGCATTCGATATCCTCGTCCGTAAGTATCAACACAAACTGGCCAAATTGATATCGCGCTACGTCTATGATCCCAGTGAGGTGATGGACGTGGTCCAGGAAACCTTCCTGAAGGCTTACCGGGCGATCCCCAATTTCCGTGGCGACAGCGCCTTTTACACCTGGCTCTATCGAATTGGCGTCAATACCGCCAAGAACTATCTGATCGCCCAGGGCCGCAAGCCGCCCAGCGTCGATATCGATGCCGAGGAAGCGGAACAGTATGAGGGTGAATCGGACCTCAAGGAGTATGCCACGCCGGAAGGTATGCTGCTCCGCGAAGAGCTGGAGAAGACGGTCTTCGATACCATAGAGAACCTGCCGGAAGACCTGCGAACGGCAATTGTACTGCGGGAACTGGAAGGTCTGAGCTATGAGGAGATCGCCGAGGCCATGAAGTGCCCGGTGGGCACGGTCCGCTCCCGGATTTTCCGGGCGCGGGAAGCGATTAACGAAAAATTGAAACCTTTGCTCGAATAAGGTGTCTTAGTTTTTAGCAGATACAAACGACACAGGGTGGCTGCAATGACAAGAAGAAGCGCGCAAGACGTCTCCATGATGATGGACAACGAGTTGGAGCGGGACGAGATCCATGATCTTGTCCAGCATCTGAGAAACGATGAGCAACTCAAATCCTGTTGGGAGGCCTATCATCTCATTGGCGATACCCTCCGCAAAAACCTCCCGCCCTTCGTCCTTCCCGACCTCACCAGCCGCGTTTCGGCAGCCATCCAGAACGAACCCAGCTACTTTTTGCCACAGCAGGCAGCGCAAAGTGAAAGCGTGCCACGCCACCGCGCCGCATGGAGTTTCGCCCTTGCGGCATCCGTTACCGCCCTCGCAGTAGTGGGCATGATGCAGTTCAATCGGCCTGTTTCCGCGCCGCTGCAGCAATCGCTTGCCGTCGCCACGCTGGATGCGCCGCACTCGGCGCAGGTGGAGAAAAAGATTCCCGCCGTGGTGCAACAGCGGGCCCCCGTGGTCTATGCCAGCGTGACCACCGAGGCCGATGGAGGCAGCCGCCTGATCAACACGGCTTATGACAATGAGGCAGGTGTCGATTATCCGGGGGAGGCAGCCGATCTTTATGATTATCTGGTGAATTATCAGAAGTATGCCCAGACGGTTTCTCTCCAGGGTGGCTTCTACCCGGCAGTCCAGCTGGTGGGTTATTCGCCTCAGTAAGTCCTGAAGTCCCAGGTTCATTCCTCCAACATCATGCTGTGACAGCATTTCTGGTGAGTCGCAGCGTGTCTGCTATACTGTGTCGCGTCCCGCGGCATGGAATCATCCCATCGCGTTATTCTCCCCGCAGGGGGTATGAGGAAGACGGATTATGCTGACAGAGAAGGCTACGGTGGTCGCCGTCGACGGCGACCAGGCCCTGCTGGAAACCAGTCGCCGCAGCGCCTGTGGGGGCTGTGCGGTGAACAAGGCCTGCGGCACCGGTGTGATCGCCAAGGCGCTGGGTGCAAAGCGCTTTCGTATCGAGGCCCAGAATGCCATCGGGGCGCGGGTCGGTGATGAGGTTGTCGTTGCCATCGAAGACAGCCTTCTGGTAAAGAGTTCGCTGCTGGTCTATGCCCTGCCGCTACTGACCATGCTGGGTGGGGGGCTTCTGGGCGAAAGGATGCGCGGTGCTGGCGGCGAGGGCCTGACAATCCTCCTGTCGCTGCTGGGCCTTGCCCTGGGATTCGCCATTGCCGCATGCCATGCCGCTGGCAAGGCGCGCAAAGGAAGCATGCGGCCGGTGATCCTGTCGCGGTCTGCCGCCTCAGGCGTGAGCGGGATAGGTGATCAGCTGAATACTGAGTGAGGAACGAGAGAGGCCCCTTGTGCCTGCATCACCCATTACTCATCACGCATCACCAGCCCTTATGAGAGCGGCTGTATTTTGTCTTTACCCCCTCGGGTAGTGATTAAAGATTTAGACATTGATTGTAATACCCAATGCGGAGCAGGAGTTGCCCATGAAAAGGTGGTCGTTGAAGGAATATCTGTTTTTTGTCGTAACCGCCTGTGTGCTGTTCAGTACCCAGGCCCGGGCGGGTGCCGGACAACTGCCCGATTTCACCGAACTGGTGGAGCAGACCCGGCCGGCCGTTGTCAATATCAGCTCCACCCAAAAGGTCCAGCGCGAGCGGCGCGGCTTTCCCCATGGCCAGCTGCCGGAGAACACCCCCTTCGATGAGTTTTTTCGGCGCTTCTTTGGCGACGAAAACAGGGGCATGGAAGAGTTCTATGACAAATCGCTGGGTTCCGGCTTCATCATTTCCGAGGATGGGTATGTTCTGACCAATAATCATGTCGTGCGCGACGCGGAAGAAATCGTGGTGCGCCTGACGGACAAGCGGGAGTTCGTCGCCAAGGTGGTGGGCACCGACAAGCGCAGCGACGTGGCTCTGCTGAAGATCGAGGCCGAAGGCCTGCCGACGGCGAAGATCGGATCCGCTGCCGATCTCAAGGTGGGCAGCTGGGTGCTGGCCATCGGTTCGCCCTTCGGCTTCGACTATTCGGTGACGGCTGGCATCGTCAGCGCCAAGGCGCGCAGCCTGCCCAATGAGAACTATGTGCCCTTCATTCAGACCGATGTGGCTATCAACCCGGGCAATTCCGGTGGTCCCTTGCTGAACATGGATGGCGAGGTGGTGGGCATCAATTCCCAGATCTACAGCCGGACCGGCGGTTTCATGGGCCTGTCCTTTGCCATTCCCATCGAAGTGGTGATGGATGTGGTGGATCAGCTTAAAAGCAAGGGCCATGTGTCCCGTGGCTGGCTGGGCATCCTGATCCAGGATGTCACCCGCGAACTGGCCGAGTCGTTTGGCATGGAGAAACCCATCGGCGCCTTGGTGGCCCGGGTTCTGCCGGACAGCCCAGCGGAAGACGCCGGTTTCGAGGTGGGCGATATCATCGTCGAATACAACGGCAGGGAAGTGGAGACTTCCTCGGCATTGCCGCCCATGGTGGGCAGCACCCGGGTGGGGAGCAAGGTCAAGGTCAAGATCATCCGCGACGGCAAGCCGCGCACCCTCAAGGTGACCATCAGCGAGTTGCCGGAGGATGAAGAGATCAGTCTGTCCCGCGCTGACGGCAGTAGCCATCATGCCAATGTGCGCCGCATCAATATCCTGGTCTCTGACCTCCCGGCGGACAAGAAGGAGGAACTGGAAGTGGATGGCGGCATCTACGTGGAAGCCGTCAAATCCGGGCCGGCCTCGCGGGCCGGGTTGCAACGCGGTGATGTGATATTGAAATTCAACAACAGCGATGTTCAGGATGTGAAGCAGTTCCGGGAGTTGGTGAAGAAGATGCCGGCCGGCAAGCCGGTGCCGGTATTGGTACAGCGCCGCGGCAGCCCCATATTCCTGGCCCTGAAGATCGAGGAGGAGTAACAGGCTGTCTGGAAACCGGGGGTGAGGCGGAAGCATGAAACACGCTTTTTCCGCCTCACCCCTCACTCCTCACACCTCACTGCTATCCATGCAGCATATTCGCAATTTTTCCATCATCGCCCATATCGATCACGGTAAATCAACACTGGCGGACCGGCTGATCCAGACGTGCGGCGGCCTCAGTGCGCGTGAAATGTCCGAGCAGGTGCTGGATTCCATGGACCTGGAACGGGAGCGTGGTATCACTATCAAGGCCCAGAGCGTCTCTCTGCCATATCGGGGGCGGGACGGCAGAAATTATCTGCTGAATTTCATCGATACCCCCGGCCATGTGGATTTCTCCTATGAGGTTTCCCGCTCCCTGGCCGCCTGCGAGGGGGCGCTGCTGGTGGTGGATGCCTCCCAGGGGGTGGAGGCCCAGACTGTGGCCAACTGTTACACCGCCATCGAACAGGGCCTGGAAGTGCTGCCGGTGCTGAACAAGATCGATCTGCCCACCGCGGAGCCGGAGCGCGTGATCCAGGAAATCGAGGAGATCATCGGGATCGATGCCCAGGATGCCGTGCGGCTCAGTGCCAAGACCGGCCAGGGTGTCGATGAATTGCTGGAACAACTGGTGGCCAGGATCCCGCCTCCTGAGGGGGATCCTGCAGCTCCACTGCAGGCTTTGATCATCGATTCCTGGTTCGACAATTTCCTCGGTGTGGTATCGCTGGTGCGGGTCAAGCATGGTGTCCTGCGCCGTGGCGACAAGATCACCGTGATGTCCACGGGACGCAGCCATCTGGTGAACAAGGTCGGTATCTATACACCCAAGGGTTGTGAGCAGCCCCAGCTGGGCTGCGGTGAGGTCGGCTTCGTGATCGCCGGCATCAAGGAGGTGGATGGTGCGCCAGTGGGCGACACCTTGACCCATACCCAGGCGCCGGCGGCGGCGCCACTGCCCGGTTTCAAGGAGATCAAGCCCCAGGTGTTCGCCGGCCTCTATCCAGTGAGTGCCGACGACTACGAGGGCCTGCGTGATGCCCTGGCCAAGTTGCGCCTCAACGATGCCGCCCTGTTTTATGAGCCGGAGACATCGCAGGCTCTGGGTTTCGGTTTCCGCTGCGGTTTTCTGGGTATGCTGCACATGGAGATCGTGCAGGAACGGCTGGAACGGGAATACAACCTGAGCCTGATTACCACCGCTCCCACGGTGGTCTATGAGGTGATCACCAAGAAGGGTGAAACCCTGCAGGTGGACAATCCCTCCCGTCTGCCCGATCCGGGCCTCATCGAGGAGATCCGGGAACCCATCATCCAGGCCGATATTCTGGTGCCGCAGACCCATCTCGGCGCTGTCATCACACTGTGCATCGAGAAGCGCGGCGTGCAGAAAAAGATGCACTATCACGGCAACCAGGTGGCTTTGAGTTATGAACTGCCCATGAACGAGGTGGTGCTGGATTTCTATGATCGGTTAAAATCCGTGAGTCGGGGCTATGCCTCACTGGACTACAGCTTTCTGCGTTTTCAAGCTGCCGATCTGGTGAAATTGGATCTGTTGATCAACGGAGAGCGGGTGGATGCCCTGTCTCTGATCGTTCATCGGGAGCGCGCCGCCAGCCGGGGCCGGGAACTGGCGGCGAAGATGCGCGAACTGATTCCACGGCAGATGTTCGATGTCGCCATTCAGGCGGCCATCGGCTCCCACATCATTGCCCGCGAAACGGTCAAGGCGCTGCGCAAGAATGTCACTGCCAAGTGTTATGGCGGCGATGTGAGCCGCAAACGCAAGTTGTTGGAGAAACAGAAGGCCGGTAAGAAGCGCATGAAGCAGGTGGGGGTGGTGGAAATCCCTCAGGATGCCTTCCTGGCCGTGTTACATACAGGAAAGAAATAATGAATTTTGATTTTCAGGCAGTGATGCTGCTGGTGCTGTTGGCCACAGGGCTGATCTGGGCGCTGGATGCCCTGGCCTTTGCCCCGCGGCGCCGTGAGGCGCTGGCCCGGGCAACGGGCTCGGCGGCTGGGGAACTGGACGAGGAGACCGTCAACCGCATTGCCAAGGAACCGCTGCTGGTGGAGTATGCGCGTTCCTTTTTTCCTATCATCCTGGTGGTCCTGCTGTTGCGCTCCTTTATCGTGGAGCCCTTCCGCATCCCCTCTGCCTCCATGATGCCGACGCTCCAGGTGGGTGACTTCATTTTGGTCAGCAAATACGCCTATGGGGTGCGGCTGCCGCTGCTGGGAACCAAGATCGTGGATGTCGGGGAGCCGCAGCGCGGGGACGTGGTGGTGTTCCGTTTTCCCAAGGATCCCTCGG
>CAYRLE010000029.1:26290-30762 GCA_964425105.1 uncultured Gammaproteobacteria bacterium
GGGGAGCCGCAGCGCGGGGACGTGGTGGTGTTCCGTTTTCCCAAGGATCCCTCGGTGGATTACATCAAGCGCGTGGTGGGTCTGCCCGGTGACCGCATCGGCTATTTCAACAAGGTACTCTATATCAACGGCAAGCCTGCCAAACAGACCCCGTTGGGGATCTATACTGGCGTGGGTTCAGCGCTGTCCCTGAGCGGTGCCAGTCTGCGCCTGGAACAACTCGACGGGGTGCAGCACAAGATCCTGATCCAGAACCGGCGCCGTCTCGGTGAGGGCGAGTACATCGTGCCTGAAGGCCATTATTTCGTGATGGGCGACAACCGTGATAACAGCAACGACAGCCGTTTCTGGGGGACGGTGCCGGAGGAAAACCTGGTGGGCCGTGCGTTCATGATCTGGATGAACTGGGATGCGGAGAAAGGGGGTATCACCTGGGAGCGGATTGGTACTAAGATAGAATGACCATGCAGCGAGAGAAAGGGGTGAATATCATGGCCAGTGATAAAAAGAAAATGCGCGGGCTGACGGGGCTGAGTTTTCTGCTGCTGCTGGCCCTCATCGGTTTTTTTGCCCTGCTCGCCATCAAATTGTTTCCCATCTATCTGGAACATTACAACGTCACCAGTTCTCTCAAGTCCCTGCAGAGCGAGGCCTGGGAGGAGCCCTTGAGCAAGAAGGAAATCAAGTCACTGCTGATGCGCCGTTTTCAGATCAACGACATTGCCCATGTCGGCAAGGAGCAGATCAAGGTGAAAAGCCAGAACAGCGGCAAGCTGGTCAGCATCGCCTACGAGGTGCGTAAGCCCTTCATCGGCAATATCGATCTGGTGGTGAGTTTCAGCGACAGTCTTGAATTGCAGGGGCAGTGAACAGATTCCATGACAGGCTGGGGTATCGTTTCCGAGAGCCGCAACTGCTGAAGCAGGCGCTCACCCATCGCAGCATGGGCAGCGCCAACAACGAGCGCCTCGAGTTTCTTGGCGATGCCATTCTCAATTTCGTCATTGCCGAGGATCTCTACCGGCGTTTTCCCACTATCGATGAAGGCTGCCTGAGCCGCCTGCGGGCCAATCTGGTGAAGGGCGACACCCTGGCCACTGCGGCGCGCAGGATCCAGCTGGGCGATGCCCTGCTGCTGGGACCCGGCGAACTGAAGAGCGGCGGTTTCCGCCGCGATTCCATCCTGGCCGGGGCCCTGGAAGCGGTGATCGGCGCCGTCTACCTGGATGGCGGCCTGGAAGATGCCCGCGCCCTGATTCTCAGGCTGCTTGCCGACGAACTGGCCCAGGCTTCAGCACAGGGTGCCATCAAGGATGCCAAGACCCGCCTCCAGGAATATCTCCAGGGACGCCGCTTGCCGCTGCCCAGTTACAGCGTCACCGCAGTGGAGGGCAGCGATCATGATCAGGTATTCGAGGTGGAGTGCCAGGTCAGTGGACTGGGCACGGCCGTGGTGGGGCGGGGCAGCAGCCGCCGGCGCGCGGAGCAGCAGGCGGCGGAGCAGGCCCTGCAACGTTTGCAGCAGACCACGGGAGATGCGTCATGAGCAGTCCCCTCGAGTTGGAGCACTGCGGCTACGTGGCCATCATCGGCCGTCCCAACGCGGGCAAGTCGACCTTGCTCAACCGTATCCTTGGGCAGAAGATCAGTATCACCTCGCGTAAGCCCCAGACCACACGTCATCGCATCCTGGGTATCAAGAGCACGCCCCAGGCGCAGGTCGTCTATGTGGATACCCCCGGCCTGCACCAGGCGGGCAAGCGCGCCATGAACCGCCTCATGAACCGTGCCGCCCTGGATGTTCTGTTGGATGTGGACGTGGTGCTGTTCCTGGTGGAGGAGCTGCGCTGGTCCGATGAGGAGGCCTATATTCTGGACAAGCTGCGGCGCTGCAAGCAGCCGGTGGTGCTGGCCATCAACAAGGTGGACAAAATCACCCCGAGGGACCTGCTGCTGCCCCACATGGAGATGCTGGCCAGCCAGTATCCCTTCGCCGAGATCATCCCCATAGCGGCGCGCAGCGGAAAGAATGTTGCGCTCCTGGAGGAGAAGATCACTGCGCTGTTGCCGGCGTCTCTGCCCCTATTTCCTGAGGATCAGGTCACCGACCGCAGCGAGCGTTTTCTGGCAGCCGAGTTGATCAGGGAGAAACTGATGCGTCGCCTGGCTCAGGAACTGCCCTATGCATTGACTGTCGAGATTGAGCAGTTTGCTCTGCAAGAGGGAGTGTTGCGCATCGATGCCCTGATCTGGGTAGAGCGCCAGGCGCAGAAATCCATCGTCATTGGCCGCCAGGGCCAAGTGCTGAAGCAGGTGGGCCAGCAGGCGCGCCAGGACATGGAACAGATGTTCGGCCACAAGGTCTTTCTTCAGTTGTGGGTCAAGGTGAAGGACAAATGGAGTGATGACGAACGCGCGCTGCGCAGCCTGGGCTACATGGAATAAGGGCGTCATGGGCAGCAAGGAAACAATGGCCTTGGAGCCCGCCTACGTGCTGCACCGCCGTGCCTACCGGGACAGCAGCCTGATCGTCGAACTGCTCACCCGCCACCAGGGGCGCGTCGCCGTGGTGGCGCGTGGCGCGCGCCGTCCCCGTTCCCGTTATCAGGGGTGCCTGGAGCCCTTCCAGCCCCTGTTGGTTTCGTGGGGCGGGCGTGGCGAACTGGGCACCCTGCGCGCAATCGAGCGCGCTGCGGGCGGGGGATGGCTGGCAGGACGGCTGTTGCCCTATGGCTTTTACCTCAATGAGCTGCTGCTGCGCCTCCTGCACCGCGACGATCCCTGTCCGGAAATATTCCTGGCCTACCGGGGTGTACTGCGCGAACTGGGGGAGGCCGGGCAGCCCGATGCCGCGCTGGTGCAGCGTCTCCTGCGGGTTTTCGAGAAACGTCTGCTGGAGGCCCTGGGCTACGGCTTGAATCTGCAATATGACGGACTCAGTGGCGAGATGATCCGGCCCAAGGGCAGATACCGCTATTATCCCCAACAGGGGGCGGTGGCCGTGACGGCCGTGGCGAGCGCAGGGGGGGGCAGTGTCGAGGTTCATGGCAGCAGCCTGCTGGCCCTGGCAGAGGAGAAGCTGGACGATCCGCGCAGCCTGCAGGAGAGCAGGCGCCTGATGCGCCTGGTGCTGGGCGGTCTGCTGGGGGAACGCCCACTGCACAGCCGCGGCCTGTTGCTGGCCTACGGACGGCTGTCGGACAACTGAAAGGGGGAGGGCAAGTGGCAGCACGAGATGAAATTCTGCTGGGAGTGAACATCGACCATGTGGCGACTCTGCGCCAAGCGCGCGGCACCCGCTACCCGGAGCCGTTGCAGGCCGCCCTGGCGGCGGAGGAGGCCGGTGCCGACGGTATTACCCTGCATCTGCGCGAGGACCGGCGCCATATTCAGGAACGGGATGTAGAACTGCTCAAGGCGGTGTTGCAGACGCGCATGAATCTGGAGATGGCGGTGACCGATGAGATGCTGGCCATTGCCGAGCGCCTGCAACCAGCGGATTGCTGCCTGGTACCGGAGCGGCGCGAGGAACTGACCACCGAAGGGGGGTTGGACGTGGCCGGCCAGGAAAGTCGCATCCGCGAGGCCTGCACCCGCCTGGCCGCGGCCGGTTGCCGGGTATCCCTGTTCATCGATGCCGATCCCCGGCAGATCGAGGCCGCACTGCGCAGCGGCTGTCCCTGTGTGGAGATTCACACCGGCCACTATGCCGATGCGCCGAGCGCGGCGCGGCGGGAGGAGGAATTGGCGCGCATCCGCGAGGCCGTGGCACTGGCGGCGCAGGCTGGCCTGCAGGTCAATGCCGGCCACGGGCTCCATTATCACAATGTCGGCGCCATCGCCGCCCTGGCCCCGCTGCGGGAGCTGAACATCGGTCATGCCATCATTGCCCGCGCACTCTTTACCGGCCTCGATGAGGCAGTGCGGGAAATGAAGCGGCTCATGAGTGAGGCGCGCCGATGATCTATGGCATCGGCACCGACATCGTGCAGGTGGCACGCATGGCCGCCGACCTGGAGCGCTATGGCGAGCGCTTCGCGCGCCGTATCCTGACGCCCCGGGAACTGGAGGAATTCCGCGGTTGCTCCCACCCCCCCCATTTCCTGGCAAAGCGTTTCGCGGCCAAGGAGGCCGCCGTCAAGGCGCTGGGAACTGGTTTCCGCAATGGCCTTACCCTGCGGCAGATTGGCGTGGCACACGATCATTACGGCAGGCCCTTGCTGGAATACGAAGGTGCAGCAGAGGTTTTGCGCTGCAATCTCGGTATCCGCCACAGCCATCTCAGCCTGGCCGACGAGGAGGATTACGCCATCGCCTTCGTCACCCTGGTGGGTGATGAATCTGCCCCTTGAAAAGGGGGGTGGTTTTTTGCTAGTATCCGATCTCCAACAGGTGCGGGGTGGAGCAGTCTGGTAGCTCGTCGGGCTCATAACCCGAAGGTCGTAGGTTCAAATCCTGCCCCCGCTACCATT
>CAYRLE010000030.1:0-24211 GCA_964425105.1 uncultured Gammaproteobacteria bacterium
TCGCGATCCGCGAGGGTGGCCGCACCGTGGGTGCCGGCGTGGTGTCGAAGATTATCGAGTGATATGAGTGAGGAGTGAAGTGTTAGGAGTGAGGCGGGGAGAATGCTCCTCACACCTCACGCCTAACACCTCACGAATCTGGAGATAGAAGCATGGCAACGAAGAGTCAGAGAATACGCATCCGCTTGAAGGCGTTCGATCATCGCCTGATTGACCGCTCGGCGCGCGAAATCGTGGAAACCGCCAAGCGCACCGGTGCCCATGTCAAGGGCCCGATTCCGCTGCCCACGCGCAAGGAACGCTTTACCGTGCTGATTTCACCCCACGTCAACAAGGATGCCCGGGATCAGTATGAGATCCGCACCCATAAGCGGGTGATGGATATCGTCGATCCCACTGACAAGACTGTGGATGCCTTGATGAAGCTGGATTTGGCAGCCGGCGTCGATGTGCAGATCAAGCTCAATTGAGTCGGGCCGACGACGGGAACAGGAATAGAGGTTTACAGCGATGGCGATTGGAGTAGTTGGTCGAAAGTGTGGGATGACGCGGGTTTTTACCGAGGATGGCACTTCCATCCCGGTGACGGTAATCGAGGTCGAGCCCAACCGTATTACCCAGAAAAAGACGCTGGAGAGCGATGGTTACTGCGCCCTTCAGGTTACCACCGGCACGCGCCGCGCCAACCGGGTCACCAAGCCCTTGGCGGGACACTATGCCAGGGCGGGTGTGGAGGCCGGCCGCGGTCTGTGGGAGTTCCGCCTTGAAGAGGGAGAGGGTGAAGATCTCAGTGTTGGTGGTGAAATCAAAGCCGATATTTTTCAGCCCGGGCAGAAGGTCGATGTGACTGGAGTCTCCATAGGCAAGGGTTTTGCCGGTGCTGTCAAGCGCCATAACTTCGCCACTCAGGATGCTACCCACGGCAATTCACTATCCCATCGTGCCCCCGGATCCATTGGTCAGAACCAGACCCCGGGCCGGGTATTCAAGGGCAAGAAAATGGCCGGTCACATGGGTAACGTGCGGCGCAGCATCCAGAATCTGGAAGTGGTGCGGGTGGACAGCGAGCGCAATCTGCTGTTGGTCAGGGGGGCGGTGCCCGGTGCGGCAGGCGGCAATGTGATCGTACGTCCGGCAGTAAAGGTGCGTTGAGGTAGACAGACATGGAACTGAATTTGACGACAGCAACGGGGAAGGCTTCCAGTAAGGCGCTGGACGTTTCCGAGGTGACATTTGCCAGCCCCTTCAACGAGGCGCTGGTGCATCAGGCGGTCACCGCCTATCTGGCTGGCGCGCGCGCGGGTACGCGCGCCCAGAAAACCCGCGCCCAGGTGCGTGGCGGGGGCGCCAAGCCGTGGCGCCAGAAAGGCACCGGACGCGCGCGCGCCGGCACCATCCGCAGCCCCATCTGGCGGGGTGGCGGCAAGACCTTCGCGGCAGTGCCGGCCAACTACAGCCAGAAACTCAACAAGAAGATGTATCGTGCTGCCATGCGCTCGATCCTTTCCGAGTTGCTGCGCCAGGAGCGTCTGCTGGTGGTGAGCGAGTTCGCCGTAGAGGCCGCCAAGACCAAGGAACTGGTAGACAAACTGAGCGCCCTGGGCCTGAGTGACGTGGTGATCGTCGCCGTCGAGCCCAATGACAATCTCTATCTGGCAGTGCGTAACCTGCCGTGGGCCGAGGTGATTGATGTGGCGGCGGTGAATCCTGTGACCCTGGTCCGGCACGAGAAGGTGTTGATGACTGCCGATGCGGTGAAGAAACTTGAGGAGCGGCTGGGATGAACCAGGAACGACTGATGAAAATCTTGTTGGCCCCCCATATTTCGGAAAAGGCAACGCTGGCCGCCGAACAACACAAGCAGTTCGTGTTCCACGTCGTGCCCGATGCCACCAAGCCCGAGATCAAGAAGGCCGTAGAACTGATGTTCGATGTTCAGGTGTCGGCAGTGCGGGTAGTCAATGTCAAGGGCAAGACCAAGCGTTTTGGCGCCAACATTGGTCGCCGCAACAATCTGAAGAAGGCCTATGTCTCCCTGAAGCCCGGTTTCGATATCGACTTCATGGGTACCCAGTAAGAAGGCAGATAAGGAAAAGGTTCAAAGATCATGGCTGTAGTGAAGACAAAACCGACATCCGCGGGGCGCCGCTTCGTCGTCAAGGTGACTAACCCCGATCTTTATAAGGGCAAGCCCCATGCCCCCTTGCTGGAGAGTCAGTCCAAGTCGGCTGGGCGCAACAATCAGGGCCGCATCACCGTGCGCCACCATGGTGGTGGACACAAGCAACATTACCGGGTGATCGACTTCAAACGCAACAAGTTCGATATTACCGGTCGCGTGGAACGTCTCGAATACGATCCCAACCGCAGTGCGCATATTGCATTGGTGCTTTATATTGACGGCGAACGGCGGTATATTATCGCACCCCGGGGTGTTAAGGCGGGCGACGAGATCATCTCCGCCAACAATGCGCCCATCAAGGCAGGCAACAGCCTGCCCATGCGCAACATCCCATTGGGTACGGTGATTCACTGTATCGAATTGAAGCCCGGCAAGGGTGCGCAGATGGCGCGCAGTGCTGGAACTTCCGCCCAGCTGGTGGCGAAGGAAGGCCCGCATGCCATCCTGCGCCTGCGCTCCGGCGAGATGCGCAAGGTGCTTCTGGAATGCCGCGCCACTATCGGTGAAGTGGGCAATAGTGCCCACGGCCTGCGTTCCCTGGGCAAGGCAGGCGCCTCACGCTGGCGCGGTATCCGTCCCACGGTGCGCGGGGTTGCCATGAACCCGGTGGATCACCCCCATGGTGGCGGTGAAGGGCGCACCTCTGGTGGCCGCCATCCCGTCAGCCCCTGGGGTATGCCCACCAAGGGTTACAAGACCCGGCATGTGAAGCGCACCAGCAAGATGATCGTGCGCCGTCGCAAGTCCAGATAAGTTATTGATGATAGAGAGAAGAGGTTAACAGATGCCGCGTTCAATCAAAAAAGGACCATTCGTCGACCTGCATTTAATGAACAAGGTTGAACAGGCGGTGGCGGCTCACAGTAGACGGCCCATAAAGACCTGGTCGCGCCGCTCCATGGTGGTGCCGGAGATGGTGGGCCTGACCATTGCCGTACACAACGGCAGGCAGCATGTGCCCATCCTGATTTCAGAGAACATGGTTGGCCACAAGCTGGGTGAATTTGCAATGACCCGTACCTTCAAAGGGCATGCGGGCGACAGAAAGGCGAAGTAGAAAGGGCTCTAACGATGGAAGTATGTGCAAAACGTAGATATGCAGATATATCTGCACAGAAGTGCCGCCTCGTAGCAGACCAGATTCGCGGCCTGCCGGTGGAGCGCGCGCTGGGTGTGCTGGCCTTCAGCCAGAAGAAGGCTGCCGGGCTGGTCAAGAAGGTGCTGGAGTCGGCAATCGCCAATGCCGAACACAACGAAGGTGCCGATATCGACGAGCTCAAGGTCTCGCAGGTGTTCGTGGACGAAGGTCCTGTCTCCAAGCGCTGGCGGGCGCGGGCAAGAGGCCGGGCCAACCGTATCCTGAAGCGCGCCAGCCATATTACCGTAGCCGTGAGCGACGATTGATCCATACAAATTTTAGAGAGTGACAGCATGGGGCAAAAAGTACATCCAACCGGCATCAGGCTGGGCATCGTAAAGGACTGGACCTCGAAGTGGTATGCCGATAGCGGTAACTATGCCGACTATCTGTATACCGACTTGAAGGTGCGCGATTTTCTCAAGAAGAAACTGGCCCAGGCCTCGGTGAGCAGGATCCAGATCGAGCGGCCGGCACGCACGGCCCACATTACGATCCGCACTGCGCGGCCCGGTATGGTGATCGGCAAGAAGGGCGAGGACATTGAGATGTTGCGCCGCGAAGTGGCCGCAATGATGGGTATCCCCGTGCATATCAATATCGAGGAGATCCGCAAGCCGGAACTCGATGCACAACTGGTGGCGGAAAGCATCGCTCAGCAGATCGAGCGCCGCATTATGTATCGCCGCGCCATGAAGCGTGCTGTCACCAACACCATGCGTCTCGGTGCCCAGGGGATCAAAGTCAATGTTGCCGGCCGCTTGAACGGTGCCGAGATCGCGCGCCGGGAATGGTATCGGGAAGGTCGTGTGCCACTGCACACCCTGCGAGCCGACATCGACTATGGCTTCGCCGAAGCCAATACCACCTCCGGTGTCATCGGCGTCAAGGTATGGGTGTTCAAGGGTGAAGTATTCGAGGACGTGATGCAGGAACAGGGCGCTGCATCCGATAAGGCGGAAGCCAGCTAAGAGAGGTAGCGTATCATGCTGCAGCCGAAGAAAACCAAGTATCGTAAACAGCACAAGGGACGCAATCGCGGCATTGCCATGACCGGCAACCGGGTGAGCTTTGGTGAATATGGCCTGAAGGCCACCACGCGGGGACGCATCACCGCACGTCAGATCGAAGCGGCGCGGCGCGCCATGACACGCTATATCAAGCGCGGTGGCAAGATCTGGATTCGTGTCTTCCCCGACAAGCCGATTACCAAGAAGCCGGTGGAAGTGCGCCAGGGTAAAGGTAAGGGTAATGTCGAATACTGGGTGGCGCTTACCCAGCCCGGCCGGGTCCTCTATGAGATGGAGGGCGTTCCTGAGTCGGTGGCCAGAGAGGCGTTTCGCCTGGCCGCAGCCAAGCTGCCGGTCAGAACCACTTTCGTTTCACGGAATGTAATGTGATGAAGGCAAACGAATTGAGAGAAAAATCGATCCCGGAACTGAAGCAGGAACTGCTGGAGCGACTGCGTGAACAGTTCAATCTACGCATGCAGAAAGGCTCCGGACAGTTGAACCAGAGCCACAAACTGGGTGCAGTACGGCGTGACATTGCACGTATTCATACGGTGATCAATCAAAAGGAAAAGGCGGGTGAGACGTCATGAGTGAAAAGGATAAGGCTATGCGCACCGTGACCGGTTGTGTGGTCAGCAATAAGATGGACAAAACCATTACGGTCAAGATCGAGCGCAAGGTCCCCCACCCGCTGTACAAGAAATACGTGCGTCGCTCGACCAAGATCCATGCCCACGATGAGAATAACGAGTGCAGTATCGGCGATGTCGTGATGGTGGTGGAATGCCGGCCCTTGTCGAAGAGCAAGTCCTGGCGCCTGCTCAAGGTTGTCGAGACGACGGCCTGAAGCAGCTGCTGAAACTAGCGCGGCAGAAGCGGAAAAGAAACGAAGATATTTTTTGGAGATAAACGATGATACAGATGCAGTCGAGACTGGAGGTTGCTGACAACAGCGGTGCACGCCAGTTGATGTGTATCAAGGTGCTCGGTGGCTCGCACCGCCGCTATGCCAATATCGGGGATATCATCAAGGTCAGTGTCAAGGAGGCCATCCCCCGCGGCAAGGTGAAAAAGGGCGAGGTTTACAGTGCTGTTGTGGTGCGCACCAGAAAGGGCGTACGTCGCCCCGATGGATCGCTTATACGCTTCGACAGCAATGCCGCGGTGCTGCTCAACAACCAGAAGCAGCCTATCGGCACTCGTATCTTCGGGCCGGTAACGCGCGAATTGCGAACCGAGCAGTTCATGAAAATCATTTCGCTTGCGCCGGAAGTATTGTGAGACAGCTGCAGGCTGAACAGTGGGATCAGTAGGATGCGTAAGTTCAAGAAAAACGATGATGTAATAGTGATTGCCGGCAAGGACAAGGGCAAGCGTGGAACGATCGTGCGCGTGTTGGAGGACGACCGGGTGGTGGTGGAGAACGTCAATGTGGTCAAACGTCACACCAAAGCCAACCCCGCCAAGGGGACCCCGGGCGGGATCGTTGAAAAAGAGATGCCGATCCATGCTTCCAACGTGGCCCATTTCAACCCGGTGAGCAAGAAGGCCGACCGGGTCGGGTTCCGCACCCTTGAGGACGGCCGCAAGGTGCGCTTCTTCAAGTCGAACGATGAAGTGCTGGATGTCTGAACAGAGATAGATACGCGAAAAGACTGGATTTGATTATGGCAAGATTGCAGGAACATTATCGCAGCACGGTGGTGCCCAGCCTCATGGAGCGCTTTGGTTACCAGAGTGTCATGCAGGTGCCCAGAGTCACCAAGATCACCCTCAATATGGGGCTTGGCGAGGCGGTGGGTGACAAGAAGATCATCGAGCACGCCGTGGGCGATATGACGAAAATCAGCGGCCAGCGACCGGTGGTGACCAAGGCGCGCAAATCAGTGGCTGGATTCAAGATCCGTGAAGGCTGGCCTATCGGCTGCAAGGTTACCCTGCGGCGGGTACGGATGTACGAATTCCTCGACCGGCTGATCAATATCGCCATCCCCCGTATTCGCGACTTTCGTGGCCTCAATGGCAAGGCCTTCGACGGTCGCGGCAATTACAGCATGGGGGTGCGCGAGCAGATCATGTTTCCAGAAATCGAGTATGACAAGATCGATACCTTGCGCGGACTGGACATCATTATCACTACCAGCGCCAGAAACGACGAAGAGGGCCGGGCGCTGCTGGCGGCTTTCAGTTTTCCATTCAGAAATTAGCACAGGTGGCATAATGGCAAAAACCTCAATGGTCAATCGCGAGCTCAAAAGACAGCGTACGGTACAGAAATACGCTGCCAAAAGGGCGGAATTGAAGCGCATACTGAAGGACCCCAACCTCAGCGATGAAGATCGCAGCGAAGCATGGCGTAAGTTTCATTCACTGCCGCGCGATGCCAGCCCCAGCCGTTTGCGCAACCGCTGCCGTCTCAGTGGTCGGCCCCACGGTTTCTACCGCAAATTCGGCCTGGGACGTAACAAGCTGCGCGAGGCCGCCATGCGCGGCGACATCCCAGGACTGGTCAAGGCCAGTTGGTAATTGCTCGGGAATGATGGAATTCACACAGACAAGCAATCGTTGGAACTAATATTATGAGCATGAATGACCCCATAGCGGACATGTTGACACGTATCCGTAATGCCCAGGCAGCTGAGAAGGCTGAGGTCAGCATGCCTTCCTCCAAAGCCAAGCAGGCAATCGCCAAGGTGCTGAAGGATGAAGGATACATAGCTGATTATGCCGTGGCGGGTGACGAAAAGAAGCCGCAATTGATCGTCACCCTGAAGTACTATGAGGGACGGCCCGTGATCGAGCAGATCAAGCGGGTCAGCCGACCTGGGCTGCGTGCCTATCGCGCCAAGGATGAGCTACCACGGGTCAATGGTGGGCTCGGTATTGCCATTGTTTCCACTTCGGCCGGAGTAATGACTGATCGCGCAGCCCGCGCGGCAGGCCATGGCGGTGAAGTGATCTGCATTGTTTCATAAGTGAAGATATAGAGCCATGTCCAGAGTTGCAAAAAAACCGGTTGCCATCCCCTCTGCAGTCGAGGTGAAGGTCAATGACGACACTATCGAGGTCAAGGGCGCCAAGGGCCAGCTGCACTACACCCTGCATAGCGATGTCCAGCTTGTCCAGGAAGGCGGCGAGCTCAAGGTCAGGGCGCGTAATGGCAGCAAGAGGGCCAATGCCATGGCCGGTACAACGCGCGCCCTGGTCAACAACATGCTGACCGGTGTCAGCCAGGGCTTCGAGAAGAAGCTCTCTCTGGTGGGAGTCGGTTATCGTGCTCAGGCGCAGGGCAAAACCCTGAACCTCACCCTTGGATTTTCCCATCCGGTCAACTATGAGGTGCCCGAGGGCGTCTCGGTGGAGACCCCGAGCCAGACCGAGATCGTAGTCAAGGGGGTGGACAAGCAGCGGGTCGGCCAGGTGGCTGCCGAGATTCGCGCCTATCGCCCCCCGGAGCCCTACAAGGGCAAGGGTGTGCGTTACGCCGACGAGCAGATTGTACTCAAAGAGGCCAAGAAGAAATAAGGAAGGTGTAGTGGTGGATAAGAAGACAACACGCTTGCGCCGGGCAAAACGGGCCCGTGCGAAAATCAAAGAACTGGGCAGGTATCGCCTTAGTGTCCATCGTACACCGCGGCATATCTATGCCCAGGTGATCAGTCCCGGTGGTGCTCAGGTGGTGGCCAGTGCCTCAACGCTGGATGCCGACGTCAAGGCTGGGATCAAGGGCGCCTCCGGTAATATCGCCGCCGCCGCGCTGGTGGGTAAGATGATTGCCGAGCGCGCCAAGGCTGCGGGGCTCAGTGAAGTGGCCTTTGACCGCTCCGGTTTCAGATATCACGGCCGCATCAAGGCGCTGGCAGATGCCGCGCGTGAAAACGGTCTCGAATTTTAAGGGCACAACCATGTCAAGATTAGATGCATTAGGGAGCGCAGAAGACCTCCAGGAAAAGTTGATCGCCGTGCGCCGTGTTGCCAAGGTGGTCAAGGGTGGCCGGCAATTCGGCTTCTCCGCCCTGACCGTGGTCGGCGACGGCAATGGCCGGGTCGGTTTTGGCAGTGGCAAGGCGCGTGAAGTGCCATCCGCTATCCAGAAGGCCATGGAAGAGGCGCGCAATAATATGGTACAGGTCGCCTTACGTGACAAGACCCTGCAATACCCCATTACCGCCAGTCACGGTGCGGCGAAGGTGTTCATGCAGCCGGCCTCGCCGGGTACCGGTATTATCGCCGGTGGTGCCATGCGCGCGGTATTCGAGGTCTTGGGGGTGCAGGACGTGCTGGCCAAATGCATCGGTTCCAGCAATCCCGTCAACGTGGTGCGGGCGACCATCAAGGGTCTGCAGCAGATGTCAGATCCCGAGTCTGTCGCCGCAAAACGCGGCAAAAAGGTGAAAGAAATTCTGGAGTAATCACGTCATGGCTGCAAAAAAGAAACTGAAGGTTACCCTGATCCGGAGTCCGCATCGCAGGATCTCATCCCACAAGGCCTGTGTCAGCGGCTTGGGCCTGCGTCGCATGCATCACTCGGTGGAGGTGGAGGATACCCCCTGTACCCGCGGGATGATCAACAAGATTGCTTATATGCTCAGCGTCGAGGAAGTTTGAAATGAAACTGAATACACTCAAGCCGGCAGCAGGCTCGAAACGTCCCGGCAAGCGGGTCGGCCGCGGCATCGGTTCGGGGCTGGGCAAGACCTGCGGAAGAGGCCACAAGGGCCAGCATTCCCGTTCCGGCGGATATCACAAGGTGGGCTTCGAAGGTGGGCAGATGCCCCTGCAGCGCCGTCTGCCCAAGGTGGGCTTCAGTTCACGGCGCGGCCTGCACAGTGCAGAAGTGCGCCTCCACGAACTGGTCAAGCCCGGCACCGAGGTGGTTGATCTGGAGGCCCTGAAAAAGGCCAATGTGGTGACCAAGAACATCAAACGCGTAAAGGTGGTTGCCTCAGGCAAGATCGAGACAGCTGTCACCCTGCGCGGCATTGCAGTGACCAAGGGCGCGCGTGCGGCAATCGAAGCCGCAGGCGGCAAGATCGAGGAGTAAGTGGCTGCCAAGGGGTCAAGTCTGGGCGGCGGTCTGGGCGGTCTGAGCGAACTCAAGCGTCGCCTGCTGTTCGTGCTGGGCGCCCTGTTGGTGTTCCGCATCGGTACCTTCATTCCGGTACCGGGCGTCGATCCTGGCGCGCTGGCCCAGCTCTTCGAACAGCAGCGCGGCACCATTATCGACATGTTCAACATGTTTTCGGGAGGAGCTCTGGGGCGCCTCTCGGTGTTTGCCCTCAGTGTGATGCCTTATATTTCTGCATCCATCATTATGCAGCTGCTGAGTGCGGTCAATCCCAAGCTCGAGCAGCTCAAGAAAGAGGGTGAGGCAGGGCGCCGCAAGATCACCCAGTACACCCGCTACCTGACCGTGGTGCTGGCATCCTTTCAGGCCATGGGTATCGCCATCGCCTTGGAAAGCCAGACCATCGGTACCGTCCAGGTGGTGATCGATCCAGGCTGGAGCTTTCGCATCACCGCAGCGCTGAGCCTGGTGGCGGGCACCATGTTTCTGATGTGGCTTGGTGAACAGGTCACCGAACGGGGCATCGGCAACGGTATTTCGCTGATCATCTTCGCCGGTATCGTGGTGGGCCTGCCCTCGGCCGTAGGCGGTACTCTGGAGCTGGCGCGCACTGGAGAACTCCATGCCATCACCGTGCTGTTTCTGATCGTCTTGGCACTGCTGGTGACGGCCTTCGTAGTGTTTGTGGAACGTGGCCAGCGCCGTATCACGGTTAACTATGCCAAGCGTCAGCAGGGGCGGAAGGTTTATGCAGGACAGACCAGCCACCTGCCGTTGAAGCTGAATATGGCCGGCGTGATACCGCCGATTTTCGCATCGGCCATCATCCTCTTTCCCAGCACCATTGCTGCCTGGTTCGGGAACACCGAGGGGATGGGCTGGTTGAGTGATGTGGCCACGGCCCTGTCACCGGGACAGCCTATCTATGTGCTGTTGTTTGCTGTGGCCATTATCTTTTTCTGCTTTTTCTATACGGCCCTGCAGTACAACCCCAATGAGACTGCCGAAAATCTCAAAAAATCTGGGGCCTTCATCCCGGGGATTCGGCCCGGAGAGCAGACTGCGAAATATATCGATTCCGTGATGACGCGCCTCACCATGGTGGGCGCGATCTATATCACCGCTGTTTCGCTGCTGCCGGAGTTTTTGATCGTTTACTGGAATGTGCCGTTCTATTTTGGCGGCACCTCCATCCTGATCACCGTGGTGGTGATCATGGATTTCATGGCGCAGGTGCAGGCTCACCTGATGTCTCATCAGTATGACAGCCTTTTGAAGAAGGCCAATCTGAAGGGACAGAAGAAGACCGGTCTGTTGCGCTGAGAAGGTTGTTAACCAGCACTATCGTGTCAAGTGGAGAAGAGCAATGAAGGTTCGTGCCTCAGTGAAGAAAATCTGCCGCAACTGCAAGATCGTCCGCCGCCGCGGCGTGCTTCGGGTCATCTGCAAGGATGGCAGGCACAAGCAGCGCCAGGGCTGAGAACAGCACAAATCCGGCCAATATTGCCGGCAGATATTGATTTATTTCGAAAACAGACATAAAATCGACCGTTTTCGCAGATCAGGACAAACAGGAGAGTATAGATAGATGGCCCGTATCGCAGGCATCAACATTCCGGTAAACAAGCATACCGTCATCGCCCTGACGTCGATCTATGGTATTGGTTTAACGCGGGCCAAGGAGCTCTGTGCCGCCGTCAATATCGACCCCAGCACCAAGGTTCGTGACCTCTCCGATTCCGATCTCGAAGCATTGCGTGCCGAGGTGGCCAAATACACCGTGGAGGGCGATCTCCGCCGTGAAGTGACCATGAACATCAAGCGCTTGATGGATCTGGGCAGCTATCGTGGCATCCGCCATCGCCGCGGCCTCCCGCTGCGCGGCCAGCGAACCAAGACCAATGCCCGGACCCGTAAGGGCCCGCGCCGACCGATCAAGAGATAGTGAATCATAAACTTTATGGGCAGATATTGAATCATGGCGAAAGGAAGTACACGAACACGTAAGAAGGTCAAGAAGAACGTGGTTGATGGGGTGGCCCACATCCATGCTTCGTTCAACAATACCATAGTGACCATCACTGACCGCCAGGGCAACACTCTGGCGTGGGCCTCAGCAGGTGGTTCCGGCTTCAAGGGGTCCCGCAAGAGCACACCTTTTGCGGCCCAGGTGGCGGCGGAGAAGGCCAGCAACGTGGTTAAGGAATTCGGCATGAAGAATATGGATGTCATGGTCAAGGGGCCCGGCCCAGGACGTGACTCCGCCGTGCGCGCCCTGCACTCGGCCGGCTTCAAGATCAACAGTATCGCGGACGTGACACCGATTCCCCACAACGGCTGTCGTCCCCCCAAAAAACGGCGTGTATAAGGTAGATTATCGTGGCTAAGTATACTGATGCAAAGTGTCGACTGTGTCGTCGCCAGGGAGAAAAACTCTTCCTCAAGGGCGAAAAGTGTTTCACCTCCAAGTGCGCCATCGAAAAGCGCAGTTTCCCGCCTGGACAGCATGGCAAGCGCCGTACGCGCCTGACCGATTACGCTATCCAGCTGCGCGAGAAGCAGAAAGTACGCCGCATCTACGGTGTGCTGGAGAAGCAGTTCCGTCGTTATTACCAGGAGGCGGACCGTCGCAAGGGTTCCACCGGTGAAAATCTGCTGCAGCTGTTGGAATGCCGTCTAGACAATGTGGTCTACCGCATGGGTGTCGGCGCCTCGCGCAGCGAAGCGCGCCAGCTGGTGCGCCACAATGCCGTTACCGTCAACGGCAGAAAGGTCAACATCCCCAGTTATCAGGTGAAGCCCAACGACGTAATCGCCGTAGCCGCCGGCGCCAAGAAGCAACTGCGCATCCAGGCCGCCATCGGTTTGGCCCAGCAACAGGGGCTGTGCGACTGGGTGGATTTCGATTCTGATAAGATGCAGGGGGTGTTCAAGGCCATGCCGGAGCGCAGTGATCTGCCTGCAGAAATCAATGAGCATCTTATTGTTGAGTTGTACTCGAAGTAATTCGGTTCGCTCCATAGCAAAGAGGAATTTTCATGAAGGGCTCAGCAAAAGAATTGTTGAAACCACATATCGTAGATGTCCATTCCATCGACGAGCGCCATGCCAAGATCACCATGGAACCGCTGGAGCGTGGTTTCGGACATACCCTGGGTAATGCCCTGCGGCGTATCCTGCTGTCCACCATTCCCGGTTGCGCCGTAACGGAAGTGGAGATCGAAGGTGTGCTGCATGAGTACACCACTGTTGAGGGTGTGCAGGAAGACGTTCTCGACATTCTGCTGAACCTCAAGAATCTGTCGGTGCGCATGGAAGGACGTAATGAGGCCACCCTGGAGCTGAAGAAAAAGGGCTCTGGACCTGTCTATGCCAGCGATATTGAACTGGTGAGTGACGTAGAGATCGTCAATCCCGACCTGGTCATTGCCAACCTGACCGAGGCCGGTGAACTGAACATGATCCTCAAGGTTGAACGCGGTCGTGGTTATCAGCCGGCCACCGTGCGCAAGGAGGGTGAGGAAGGCAGCCGCCCCATCGGACGCCTGCTGCTGGATGCCTCTTTCAGTCCTATCCGCCGCGTCACCTATACGGTGGATACCGCCCGTGTCGAGCAGCGCACCGATCTCGACAAGCTGATCATCGAGCTGGAGACCAACGGCAGCGTCAACCCCGAGGAGACCATCCGTCAGGCAGCGGCCATTCTCCAGGAGCAGCTTTCCATCTTCGTCAAGCTGGAAAGCACTGAGGAAGAAGCCCAGGCTGAGCCCGAGGCTGAGATCGATCCCATCCTGCTACGCCCGGTGGACGACCTGGAGCTGACGGTTCGTTCCGCCAATTGCCTAAAGGCCGAAAATATCTACTATATCGGTGACCTGATCCAGCGTACCGAGGTGGAACTGCTCAAGACACCCAACCTGGGTAAAAAGTCGCTGACCGAGATCAAGGATGTCCTGGCCTCCCATGGCCTTTCGCTGGGACTGCGCCTGGAGAACTGGCCGCCACCCAGCCTCCAGAAAAAGGGCAAGGACAACGAAAACGAAAAGGAGATGGCCTCAGTCTGACGGCCGTCTGCAAGGAAACAACAAGCTGAATAAGTAGGAATCACGGACTATGCGTCACCGTAACAGTGGAAGAAAACTCAACCGCACCAGCAGTCACCGCCAGGCCATGTTCCGCAACATGGCCGCTTCCCTGGTGAGACACGAAATCATCCGCACCACCCTGCCCAAGGCCAAAGAGTTGCGCCGGGTACTGGAGCCGCTGATCACCATGGCCAAGAATGACAGTGTCTCCAAACGGCGCCTGGCTTTCTCCCGTGTTCGCGACAAGGATGCCGTGGCCAAGCTGTTCAACGAACTGGGTCCCCGCTACAAAGAGCGCCCGGGTGGCTACTTGAGAATCCTCAAATGCGGATTCCGCCCGGGTGACGCTGCCCCCATGGCCTATGTAGAGCTTGTGGATCGACCGCTCCCCGAAGGCGAGGCCGCTGAATAAAGACAAAAACCGGGCCATGTGCCCGGTTTTTGTTTGCATGGAACCACACTTTATCATGAGGGCAGGTGATGAGTAATGAGTAATGAGTAATGAGTGATGCGTAATGACTCGCCATGCCCATCACCCATTACTCATCACTCATTGCCAGACAAATGATCGTCCTGTTCACAGATTTCGGCTTGGAAGGGCCCTATGTCGGACAGATGAAGGCCGTTCTCTACCAGCAGGCGCCCGAGGTCGCTGTCATCGATCTGTTCTCCGATGCACCAGCTCATGATCCCCGCGCCTCGGCCTACCTGCTGGCGGCCTATGCCGGCGAGTTCCCTATGGGGGCGGTGTTTCTGTGTGTCGTGGATCCCGGCGTCGGTGGTTCCCGCCTCCCTCTAGTGCTTGAGGCCGATGGCCGCTGGTTTGTCGGCCCAGACAACGGTATCTTCAACATGGTGGCGCGGCGCAGCAGAGCCGTGCGCTGCTGGAACATCACCTGGCGCCCACGGCGCTTGTCCGCCAGCTTTCATGGCCGCGACCTGTTTGCACCAGTGGCAGCGCTGCTGGCGCGCGGTGATGCACCGCCCGGTGAACTGCTGGATCCGGCTGCCTGCCTGGATGACAGCTGGCCGGATGACTATGGCAGCATCGTCTACATCGACCACTTCGGCAATGCCATAACCGGTGTGCGGGCCGCATCCCTGGTCAGGGATGCCATCCTGGGCGTCAAGGGGCAGCGCATTGCCTATGCCCGCACCTATTCCGAGGTCCGTCGCGGCCAGGCTTTCTGGTATGAAAACGCCAATGGCTTGGTGGAGATTGCCGTCAATGGGGGGCGCGCTGCGGATCTGTTGGGACTTCGCCCTGGTGATCCGGTGAGCCTGCCGGAACTGTGTGGACCCTAACCGGTGAGGCAAGCTGCTGTTCAGCAAATGATTCATTGCTCAAAGCCGGGGTCGTTAGCGCTACCGGGGCTATTCATTATAATAAGGATAATAGGGGATTCCTGAAACATTCAGGGTTTCCATAAAGCGTTTTTTATCCGGAGGACAGGGATAGCAGCCATGTGTAATCTCTTTCAAGACGCCAGCGGTGCTGGGAGTCGCCGATGACCAATGTGATAAACCGCTGGTACAAGAAATATTTTTCCGACCCAGAGGGGGTGATCCTTGCTGTCCTCCTGATCCTGGGTTTCACCATCGTAATCTTCATGGGCGACATGCTGGCCCCTGTACTGGCCAGCGTAGTGCTGGCCTATCTGCTCGAGGGCCTGGTGGCGCCTCTGGAGGCGCGCGCTATCGGCCGTCTCAATGCAGTGTTGCTGGTGTTCGTGCCCTTTCTGGTCTTCCTGCTTTTCCTTTTGCTGGGATTGCTGCCGCCCTTGTCCGGTCAGGTGAAGCAGCTGGTGCAGGAATTGCCCAATATGGTTGCCAAGGGCCAGCAGTTGCTCATGCAGCTGCCTGAGCGCCATCCCAACTTTATTTCGGCAACCCAGGTGAAGGAATTCATTGCCTCCATGAGTTCCACGGTGGGGGCCATGGGACAGAACGTGTTGTCCCTCTCCTTAGCCTCCATCTCCGGCCTGTTTACCCTGCTGGTCTATCTGATTCTGGTGCCAGTGCTGATTTTCTTTTTTCTCAAGGACAAGCGCTTGATCCTGGACTGGCTGACCCGCTATCTGCCCCGCGAGCGGCGCCTGGCCAAGCAGGTGTGGGAGGAAATGGATCAGCAGATCGGTAATTACGTGCGCGGCAAGTTCACTGAGATACTGATCGTGGGCGTGGTGTCCTATGTCGTGTTCATGGTGATGGGCCTGAACTACGCCATGCTGCTGGGGGCTCTGGTGGGCCTGTCGGTAATCGTCCCCTATCTCGGCGCCATTGCCGTGACCTTCCCTGTGGCCTTTATCGCCTATTTTCAGTGGGGCTGGGGCAATGACTTCATCTATGTGATGCTGGCCTACGCCATCATTCAGGCCGTGGACGGCAATCTGCTGGTGCCCTGGCTGTTCTCCGAGGCGGTGAACCTCCATCCCGTGGCCATCATCACCGCGGTGCTGTTCTTCGGCGGCATCTGGGGCTTCTGGGGGGTGTTCTTTGCCATCCCTCTGGCGACGCTGGTGAAGGCGGTTATGAACGCCTGGCCGCGCAATGATGTGCCGGACGAGCCCCTGCCCATGGCCATGGCCCAGGATCTACCGCGTGCGGCGAGGGGGAGTGAGAGTAAGTGATGCGTAATGAGTGATGCGTTTGGCTATTGTTGCAGCATTTTCATAACGCATCACGCATCACTCTTCACCGGCCATCATTGAGTTTCTTCAACGCCTCCAGTACCTCATCCACATGCCCCGGCACTTTGACGCCGCGCCACTCGCGACGCAGCACCCCTTCGCTGTCGATGAGGAAGGTACTGCGCTCGATGCCGCGCACCTGCTTGCCGTACATGTTTTTCATCTTGATGACATCGAACAACTGGCACAGGACCTCGTCCTGATCGGAGAGCAACTCGAAGGGGAAATTCTGTTTGGCCTTGAAGTTCTCATGAGACTTGATGCTGTCCCGTGAGACGCCCAGCACCACACCCTTGCGGCGCCGCACCTTGGCGTAGTTGTCGCGGAAGTCCTGGCCTTCCCGGGTGCAGCCTGGGGTGCTGTCCTTGGGATAGAAATAGAGGATGACATGGCGCCCGCGCAGTTCAGAGAGCTTGATGGTCTGCCCGCCAGTGGCGGGCAGTTCGAAATCCGGCACTTTCTTGTTCAGGGCAACTTTCTTCATGGTGATGTTCCTTCTTCCGCTCAGACCGGCTTGGGCGCCGGCTCCATGGTGGCATCGATGTTCAGTTCATCGCAGAATTCCAGGAAATGTTCGCGCAGCTCGGCGATGCGCATATCGGCGGGTATGTTCACCTGCATGGTAATGGCGAACATGGGGGCGCCGGTATGGGCAGCGGCATAACGGTCGGTGCCCAGGTTCTCGATGTTGATGTTGCGGCTGGAAAAGAAATTGGCCAGTTGATGTACGATCCCGGGGTGGTCGATGGCCACTGCGCTGATGAGATAGGGCACCTGATCGGGGCGCAGCGCTCGGGCCGCAGTCTCGCGGCTGATGAGAGTCAGCCCCAGTTGTTCCTGCAGCTTTGGCAGTGCCTCCCGCAGGGCCGCCATGGTGGCGGGGGGGCCGCTGACCAGGAGGATGACGGCGAATTCCCCGCCCAATACGGTCATGCGGCTGTCGACGATGTTGCACTGACTGTCATAGATCAGCCGGGACAGTTCGTTGACGATGCCGGGGCGGTCTTCCCCCAGTGCCGAGATGACCAGGTGGTTTTCCGTCGTCAAGTTTGCGGACTCCTTTGTTGACTATACTTCCCGCTTTTTCAAAGGGGGGGTGGCCTTCCCTCGATTCTGGAGACAATCATACGGCAAACGAGGGCATGGGCAAACTGCGGGGCCTGGCCAATTGTCATCTCTCCATGGGCCAAGTAATATGTGGCTTTCGATTGCGGAGAAGTGACGATGTTTCATGGCAGCATGGTTGCCCTGGTGACGCCCATGCAGGCGGATGGCAGCCTGGATGACGAGGCCCTGGCGCGGCTGGTGGAATTCCACGTCGCCAGCGGCACCGATGCCATCGTCGCCGTGGGCACCACCGGCGAGTCCGCCACCCTCAACGAAAAGGAACACTGCGGTTTGATCCGCCGCGTGGTGGAACTGGCGGCCGGACGGGTGCCGGTGATCGCCGGCACCGGTTCCAACTCCACCCAGGAGGCCATCGATCTCACCCGCTGCGCCATGTCCGGCGGCGCCGACGCCTGCCTGCTGGTGACACCCTATTACAACAAGCCCACCCAGGAGGGCCTCTATCTCCATTTCAAGGCCATTGCCGAGGCGGTGCCCATTCCCCAGATTCTCTACAACGTGCCCGGGCGCACAGTCTGCGACATGCTGCCGGAGACCGTGGAGCGGCTCTCCCATATCGCCAATATCGTGGGCATCAAGGAGGCCACCGGCGACCTGGCGCGCACCCAGGAGATTGTAGAGCGTTGTGCCGGCCGCCTCGACTTCTACAGCGGTGACGATGCCAGCGCCCTGGACAGCATGTTGGCGGGAGGCCGGGGCGTGATCTCCGTTACCGCCAACATCATGCCGCGGCAGATGCACGAGATGTGCGCCGCCGCCCTGGCGGGTGAGCATGACAAGGCCCGGGCCATCAACGAAGGCCTGCAGCCCCTGCACCGCGACCTCTATGTGGAGGCCAATCCCATCCCCGTGAAGTGGGCGCTGTACGAGATGGGCATGATTCCCGCGGGCATCCGCCTGCCCCTGACCGTGCTTTCCGCCCCCTATCATGAAACCGTGCGCCGCGCCCTGCGCGATAGCGGCGCCCTGTGACGGCCATGGGATCCAGGGGCGCGGGCGGCTTGGCGGTCCTGCTGCTGATGCTGGGGCTTGCGGCCTGCAGCAGCCAGCCGGTGGATTACCAGCATATCCAGTTGTTGCCACCGCTGCAGGTGCCTGAAGGCCTGCACCCGCCGCGCACCAACCCGCAGATGGCCATTCCGAAATTGCCCCTGGAGGATGTGGATGCGGTGCGGCGCCGGCTCGCGTCCGGCAGCACCGGCGAGGACATCGAGAAGCCCCCCGCCATGCTGCCAGCCAAGCAGGACTGAGCATGGCCGCTGCCCTGCAATTCGCCTCACTGGGCAGCGGCAGCCGCGGCAATGCCACCGTGGTGCGCAGCAATGGCACCTGCCTGCTCATCGACTGCGGATTCTCTCTGCGTGAAGTGCGCAAGCGCCTGGCGCGCCTGGAGTTGACCCTCGAGGATCTGTCGGCCGTTCTGGTGACCCATGAGCATGGTGATCACCTGCGGGGGGTGGCGGGCGTGGCGCGGGAAGCGGACATTCCCGTGTGGATGACGGCGGGGACCGCTGCCTGCGCCAAGGAGGAGATGCCCGGTCTCCAGGTTCTCAATTGCCACCGCCCTTTCGTCATCGGCGATATCGAAGTGCAGCCCTATCCCGTTCCCCATGACGCCCAGGAGCCCTGCCAGTTCCTGTTCAGCAACGGTGTGCGGCGCCTGGGCCTGCTCACCGACACCGGCGCGCCCACCCGCCATATCGCCGCGCTGCTGGGGGGCTGCGATGCCCTCTTCCTGGAGTGCAACCACGACGAGGAACTGCTGGCGCAAAGCGCCTATCCGCCCTCGGTGCGCGCCCGTATCGGCGGCCGCCTCGGTCATCTCAACAACCACCAGGCCGCGGCCCTGCTGTCCGCCATCGACTGCAGCCGCCTGCAGCATGTGGTGGCGGCCCACCTCAGCGAGCAGAACAACACGCCGGCGCTGGCGCGCGGCGCCCTGAGCGCGGCGCTGGGCTGCGAAGCGGCGTGGATCGGCATTGCCAGCCAGGATGGTGGCCTGGCGTGGCGTGAAATCCTATAATAGGCCACTTCCATTGAATTGACCCTCGCCAGGCCGTCACAGTGTTTCCACGGTGCGATTTTCCGGGATGCAGTCTTTTCCGGCCATCCCCGCGGCAATGACGACTCTGTGAGGTGAACTTAGCGGCCTCGCTGTTCCGAGAACGAGGGGCCAGGAGCCATGATCATGCAGATCGAAAAAGAGTTGTACTCAGGCAAGGCCAAGACGGTCTACACCACCGCCGACCCGGATCGTCTCATCCTGTGTTTTCGCGACGACACGTCCGCCTTCGACGGCGAGAAGACGACGCAGCTGGCGCGCAAGGGCATGGTCAACAACAAGACTAACGCCTTCATCATGCAGCAGCTGGAGAAGGCCGGCATACCCACCCACTTCGAGCGCGTGTTGTCCAGCAATGAGAGCCTGGTCAAGCGCCTCGACATGATTCCCCTGGAATGCGTGGTGCGCAACATCACGGCGGGCAGCATCTGCCGGCGCCTCGGTGTCGAGGAGAACATAGACCTGGACCCGCCCACCTTCGAATTCTTCCTCAAGAACGACGAACTGCACGACCCCATGGTCAATGAATACCACATCCGCTCCTTCGGCTGGGCCAGCGACGAGGAAGTGGCCACCATGAAGCGCCTCACCTTCGAGGTCAACGATGTCCTCAAACAGCTGTTTCTGGATGTCGGTATCCTGTTGGTGGACTACAAGCTGGAATTCGGCCGCCACCACGGACAAGTAGTGCTGGGTGACGAATTCACCGCCGACGGCTGCCGCCTGTGGGATGCCGCCACCCGCAAGAAACTGGACAAGGACCGGTTTCGCCAGGGCCTGGGGGATGTGGTGGAGGCCTACGAGGAAGTGGCCGAGCGCCTGGGCGTGGAACTGGATTGACCGCGGGAGTTTTCCCCTTTTGAAAAAGGGGGCGGAAGATGTTCATCGTTTTTTATATAACCGATAGGTAGATCCTGAAAACCATGCTCATTCTGCGCGGCAGTCCCGCCCTCTCCACCTTCCGCCTCGAAAAGCTCTTGCACAGGCTGCGCCAGGCCGCGTCGGCGGTGCAGGGCATCCATGCCGAATACGTGCATTTCGTCGACCTGGAGCGGCCCCTGGACGAAGCCGCCCAGCATGTGCTTGCGCAGCTGCTGGACTATGGGCCGCCCATTGCCGCCGCGGCGCCCCGCGGCCAGCTGCTGTTGACGGTGCCGCGCTTCGGCACCATCTCCCCCTGGTCCAGCAAGGCCACCGACATCGCCCATAGCTGCGGCCTGCTGGACGTGCTGCGCATCGAGCGCGGCACCGCCTATTATGTCAGCACCCAGGATGACACACCGCTGAATGATGAGCAGCAGGGTGCCGTGGCGCGCCTGCTGCACGACCGCATGACGGAAAGTGTCTGCTATGCCCTGAGCGAGGCGGAAGGGCTGTTCCTCCATGCCGAGCCGCAGGCGCTGACCAGCGTTGATCTGCTGCAGGGAGGGCGCACCGCCCTGGTCAACGCCAACCGCGAGCTGGGGCTGGCGCTGAGCGACGACGAGATCGATTACCTGGTGGAGAGCTTCACCACCCTGGGGCGCAATCCCAGCGATGTAGAACTGATGATGTTCGCCCAGGCCAATTCCGAACACTGCCGCCACAAGATTTTCAATGCCGACTGGCTCATCGACGGCCAGCCGGGGGAGCGCAGCTTGTTCGCCATGATCCGCCACACCCATGAGGTCACGCCTGGTGGCGTGCTGTCGGCCTACGAGGACAACGCCGCGGTGCTGGCCGGGCCCGAGTGCGAGCGTTTCTTCCCCGACCCGGAAAGCCGTGTCTACCAGGCGCTGCGCGAGGCGGGGCACATCAACATCAAGGTAGAGACCCACAACCACCCCACCGCCATCGCCCCCTTTCCCGGGGCGGCCACCGGGGCCGGCGGCGAGATCCGCGACGAGGGCGCCACCGGGCGCGGCGCCCGTCCCAAGGCCGGGCTGTGCGGTTTTTCGGTCTCCAACCTGAAGATTCCCGAAGCCGCGCGTCCCTGGGAGCAGGATCATGGCAAGCCGGGGCGCATCGTCTCCGCCCTGGACATCATGCTGGAAGGCCCCATCGGCGCCGCCGCCTTCAACAATGAATTCGGGCGCCCCAACCTGGCCGGTTATTTCCGCAGCTACGAGGATCGGGTGCCGGGGCCCAAGGGGCGCCAGCTGCGCGGTTATCACAAACCCATCATGATCGCTGGCGGCCTGGGAACGGTGCGTCCGGGCCATGTGGACAAGAAGGACATTCCGCCCGCCGCCCAACTCATCGTCCTCGGCGGGCCGGCCATGCTCATCGGCCTGGGGGGCGGCGCCGCCTCCTCCATGGCCAGCGGCAGCAGCAGCGAGTCCCTGGACTTTGCCTCGGTGCAGCGCGGCAATCCCGAGATGGAGCGCCGCTGCCAGGAGGTGATCGACCGCTGCTGGCAGCTGGGCGAGGACAACCCCATCGTCTCCATCCACGACGTGGGGGCCGGCGGCCTGTCCAACGCCATTCCCGAGATCGTCCACGACTCGGAGCGCGGGGCGCGCATCGAACTGCGCACCATCCCCAGCGACGAACCGGGCATGTCGCCCATGCAGATCTGGTGCAACGAGGCCCAGGAGCGCTATGTGCTGGCGGTCGCGCCCCAGCACCTGGCCCGTTTTCAGGCCATATGCGAGCGCGAGCGCTGTCCCTACGCTGTGGTGGGCGAGGTCACCGAGGACGAGCAACTCATCGTCGGCGATGGTTACTTCGACAACAGCCCGGTGGACATGCCCATGGCCCTGCTGTTCGGCAAGCCGCCCAAGATGCTGCGCGATGTGAGTCACCATCCTTTTCACAAAGAAGAACTGGTACGGGACGGCATCGACCTGGCGGAGGCGGCGCGGCGCGTATTGCAGCTGCCCACGGTGGCCGACAAGAGCTTTCTCATCACCATCGGCGACCGCAGCGTCACCGGCCTGGTGGCCCGCGACCAGATGGTGGGCCCCTGGCAGGTGCCGGTGGCCGACGTGGCCGTAACCCTCAGCGACTACCAGGGCTACCGCGGCGAGGCCATGGCCATGGGGGAGCGCACCCCCGTGGCCCTGCTCCATGCCCCGGCCTCGGGGCGCATGGCGGTGGGGGAGGCACTCACCAATATCGCCGCCGCACCCATCGCCCGCCTGGAGGACGTGCGCCTGTCCGCCAACTGGATGGCCGCCGCCGGCGAGCCCGGCGAGGACGCCGCCCTCTACGACACGGTGCACGCCGTGGCCATGGAGTTGTGTCCGGCCCTGGGCCTGGCGATCCCGGTGGGCAAGGACTCCCTGTCCATGAAGACGGTGTGGGAGCAGGACGGTGAGACCCGCGAGATGACCGCGCCCCTGTCCCTCATCATCAGTGCCTTTGCCCCCGTCACTGATTGTCGCGCCGTGCTCACCCCGGAGTTGCGCTGCGACCGCGGCGACACGGATCTGATCCTGGTGGACCTGGGCAAGGGCGCCAACCGCCTGGGGGCCTCCGCCCTGGCCCAGGTCTACAACCAAATGGGACATCATCCCGCCGATCTGGATGATCCCCAGGCCCTGTCTGCCTTCTTCACCGCCATTCAGGAACTCAACCGCGAGGGCCTGCTGCTGGCCTATCACGACCGCTCAGACGGCGGCCTGCTGGCGACCTTGTGTGAAATGGCCTTTGCCGGTCATTGCGGCCTCGACATCCAGCTGGAGGATCTGGGCGACGACGAACTGGCGGCCCTGTTCAGCGAAGAGCTGGGAGCGGTCGTGCAGGTGCGCCATTGCGACACCGACACGGTGCTGGAGTGGTTCCACGACGCCGGCCTGGGCCATCACACTCACGTCATCGGCACCCTGCGCGACGACGACCGCATCGTGTTCCGCCACGGCCACAATGAGGTGCTGGCGGCATCGCGCCGCGACTACCAGCGCCTCTGGTCCGAGACCAGTTACCACATGCAGTCCCTGCGCGACAACCCGGCCTGCGCCCGGCAGCAGTACGATGCCCTGCTGGACGATGCCGATCCCGGACTCAATGTGGCCTTGAGCTTCGATCCCGAGGAGGATGTCAGCGCGGCGCCCTTCGTCAACAAGGGCGCGCGGCCGCGCATGGCCATCCTCCGCGAGCAGGGCGTCAACGGCCAGCTGGAGATGGCGGCGGCCTTTCACCGCGCCGGTTTCGAGTGTGTGGACGTGCACATGAGCGACATCCTCGGTGGGCGGATGGATCTGGAAGACTTCCAGGGCCTGGCGGCCTGCGGCGGTTTTTCCTACGGCGACGTGCTGGGCGCCGGGGAGGGCTGGGCCAAGTCCATCCTCTTCAACGCCCGGGCGCGCGATGTCTTTGCCGCCTTTTTTCAGCGCGGCGACAGCTTCGCCCTCGGCGTATGCAACGGCTGCCAGATGCTCTCCAACCTCCAGGAACTGATCCCCGGCGCGGCGGCCTGGCCCCGCTTCGTGCGCAATCTCAGCGAGCAGTTCGAGGCGCGCCTGTCACTGGTGGAGGTGCTGCCCTCGCCGTCCCTGTTCCTGGACGGCATGGCCGGCTCGCGCTTGCCCATCGCTGTGGCCCACGGCGAGGGTAGGGTGGAATACCGCGATCCGGTCCATGAAGCCCTGCTCGCCGAATCAAAGCAGATCGCCCTGCGCTACGTGGACAACCACGGCGAGATGGCGCAGCGTTATCCCGCCAACCCCAACGGCTCCCCCGGCGGCGTTACCGCCTTCACCACCCCCGACGGGCGCTTCACCATCATGATGCCCCACCCCGAACGTGTGTTCCGCAGCGTACAATTCTCGTGGCATCCCGCCCACTGGGGCGAGGACGGCCCCTGGCTACGCCTGTTCCGCAACGCCCGCCGCTGGCTGGCATGACGGATCAATGGGGTCAGAG
>CAYRLE010000030.1:24311-28883 GCA_964425105.1 uncultured Gammaproteobacteria bacterium
GACGGATCAATGGGGTCAGAGCCGATTGATTGGTCTGCCCCCATTGTTTTTTGCATAACCGAGCCGACTACTGGGTTGACAGGGGCAATCCCATGATTAAAGTTGCAGAATACGCGCGCCGCCGATAAGGCGCTGACATTTTTTCATCTCACCCTTGCAAGGAAAGCTGCCGATGGATCAGGGAAATGATCCGGCCGGTGACACAGGCCTGGCCTGCCTGCTGGTCATAAGCCGCTTCTACGGTTTGCCCACCGATGCCGGCCAGTTGCGCCATCGCTTTGCCCAGGAAGGGCGCATGTTCGGCGCCAACGAGATTCTGCGCGCCGCCCGCTTGCAGGGGCTGAAGGCGCGCCAGGTCACCGCCGACTGGTCGCGCCTGGGGCGCATCCACTTGCCAGCCATTGCCCAGGACAAGGACGGTCGCTATTTGATCCTCGCAAAGGCCGATCTCACCCCCGGCGAGGAGAAGCTGCTCGTCCACGATCCCCTGAAAGAACACCCAGAAACCCTGTCCAGGGCGGCCTTTGAAGAGACCTGGGACGGCCGTCTGATACTGTTTGCGCATAGGGCCGGGGAGGGTGGTGGGGTGTGCCGCTTCGATTTCAAATGGTTCGTGCCCGCTATCCTCAAATACCGCAAGCTGTTCGGTGAAGTCCTCCTGGCCTCCTTTTTTCTTCAGGTGCTGGCCCTGGTGACGCCGCTGTTCTTCCAGGTAGTTATCGACAAGGTCCTGGTGCATCGCGGCCTGACGACACTGGATGTGCTGGCCATCGGGCTGCTGGTGGTATCACTGTTCGAGGTCGTCCTCGGGGGATTGCGCAGCTATCTGTTCGCCCACACCACCCAGCGTATCGATGTCGGCCTGGGGGCGGCGCTGTTTGCTCATTTGCAGGCCTTGCCCATCAGCTATTTCGAGGTGCGCCGCGTGGGGGACACGGTGGCCCGCGTGCGCGAGTTGGAAAACATCCGCGATTTCCTCACCGGCTCGGCGGTGACCCTGGTGATCGACCTGTTCTTCACCGTGGTGTTCCTGGTGGTAATGTATCATTACAGCCCGCTGCTCACTTACATCGTCCTCGGCGCCATCCCATTCTATGTTGCCTTGTCGCTGCTGATGACACCCTTGCTGCGCGCCAGTGTCGAAGAGAAGTTCAATCGCGGCGCGGAAAACCAGGCCTTCCTGGTGGAGAGCATCAATGGCATAGAAACCCTCAAGGCAATGGCGGTGGCGCCCCAGATGCAGCGGCGCTGGGAGGAGCAGCTGGCCGCGTACGTCAAGGCCGCTTTCCGCACCGGCACCCTGGCAAACATTGCCGGCCAGTGCGCCGCCCTTATCAATAAAGTAGTGGTCGTGCTCACCCTCTGGTTGGGTGCGCACCTGGTCATCGAAGGCGCGCTCAGCGTCGGCCAGTTGGTGGCCTTCAATATGCTGGCAGCGCGCGTCAGCGGCCCCGTTCTGCGTCTGGTGCGCCTGTGGCAGGACTTCCAGCAGGTGGGGATCTCAGTGGCCAGGCTGGGCGACGTGCTGAATGCGCCCCGCGAGTCTGGCTATAATCCCGGTCGCGCCTCCCTGCCGGCGCTCGACGGCCGGGTGACCTTCGAGCGCGTGAGCTTCCGCTACCGGCCCGGCGGTGCTGAGGTGCTGCGCCGCATCTCATTGGACATACCTCCGGGGCAGGTGATCGGCATCGTGGGTCGTTCCGGATCCGGCAAGAGCACACTGGCCAAGCTGATCCAGCGGCTTCATGTGCCGGAAGGTGGGCGGGTGCTGGTGGATGGCATCGACCTCGCCCTGGTGGACCCCTTCTGGCTGCGGCGCCAGATCGGCGTCGTCTTACAGGAAAATGTGCTATTCAATCGCTCTGTGCGGGACAATATCGCCCTCGCCGATACCGGCATGCCCATGGCGCGCATCATCCAGGCGGCCCGCCTCGCTGGTGCCCACGAGTTCATCCTGGAACTGCCCGAGGGCTACGATACCTGCCTGGGCGAACACGGCGGCAATCTCTCCGGTGGGCAGCGCCAGCGCATCGCCATCGCCCGCGCCCTGGTCAGCAATCCCCGCATTCTCATCTTCGACGAGGCCACCAGTGCTCTGGATTACGAATCAGAGCAGATCATCCAGACCAACATGAAGCACATTTGCAAGGGACGCACGGTCATCATCATCGCCCACCGCCTGAGCGCGCTGCGTCAGGTGGAGCGCATCGTGGTACTCGATGGCGGCGAGATCGTCGAAGACGGCACGCCCGGGCAGCTGCTCGGCATCCAGGGTCATTATGCCCGCCTCTACCAGCATCAGACCGGCGCGCCGTTGGCAGGTGTGGCAGGGAGTGATGGTCCGCCGTGAAACACAAAGCCTGTGAATACGAGTTTCTGCCGGCGGCGCTGGAGGTGCAGGAGTCGCCACCGTCACCCCTCGGCCGCATCATCCTCTGGACCATTATTCTGTTGCTGGCAAGCGCCGTGGCCTGGGCCTGCATCGGTAAGATCGATATCGTGGCCGTGGCGCCAGGCAAGATCATTCCCGGCGGTCGCAGCAAAGTCATTCAACCCCTGGAAATTGGCACCGTGCGCACTATTCATGTGGAAGAGAGTCAGGTCGTCCACAAGGGGGAGGTGCTGATCGAACTGGACGCCACCAGTACCGATGCCGACCAGGAACGAATCCGTGAGGAGTTGCTCACCGCGGAACTGGAACAGGTGCGTGCCCAGTCTATCGTCCAGGCGCTGGACAACGGCAGCCACCCGCCAGAGGCAGTGCCGTGGCCCGCGGGCGCTGGTACTGAGGTGATCGCCATCTACGACAAATGGATTCAAGGCCAACTTCGGGAACAGCGGGCGCGGCAGGCCGCCCTGGACGACGACATCCAGGTGCGGGAGGCTGAATTGTCGGCCACGCAGGCGACAATCAATAAGCTTGAAAGGACATTGCCGTTGATTACCGAGCGCGTGGCATCGTTGGGCAAGCTGGCCGCCAAAGGGATGGCAGCACGCGCTGCCTTTCTGGAATTGGAACAAAGGCGCATCGAGACCGAGCAAGACCTGGCCACCGCCCGGGAGCGTGTGCAGGGTATCCGCGCTGCCATCAGGGAACGGCACCAGCAACGCCATGCCGCAGCTGCAGAGTTCATGAATACCGCCCTGAGACAGGTCGCGGAAGCAGAGCGCCGCATCAGGGTCTTGCGCCAGGAACTCCTCAAGGCCGAGCGGCGCAGCCGATTACAGATCCTCACTGCCCCCGTCTCCGGTGTCGTTCAACAGCTGGCCGTGCACACCCTGGGCGGCGTCGTCACCCCGGCACAACCACTTATGGTCATCGTGCCACAGGATCACGACATCGAAATCGAGGCCACGATCGCCAACAAGGATATTGGCTTCGTCCATGCCGGCCAGAGTGCCCGGGTGAAGGTGGATGCCTTCCCTTTCACCCGCTACGGCATCGTGGACGCGAAACTGCGCGCAGTGTCGCTGGATGCCGTCGCTGACGAAAAACGGGGGCTGGTCTACAGCGCGCGGGTGGCGCTCAACAAGAACACCATCTCTGTCGGAGACAAGCAGGTCAACCTCGCGCCAGGCATGACTGTAACCGTGGAAATTAGAACGGGAGAAAGGCGGCTCATCGAATATTTTCTCAGCCCCCTGATGCAATATGTGGATGAGAGTCTCAGGGAGCGTTGATCGATTACGGGGACAGTGTACTTAACTTTATCCCCTGGATTGCTACAATAAGACACATTGGCCGGCGACTGTTCAAGGAGGAGCAGTATGGCACGTATTCCACGGGTTGTTTTACCTGACACACCTCATCATGTCACCCAACGAGGCAATCGCCGCCAGCAGGTATTCTTTTCCGCGCAGGATTATCAGTACTATCTGGATCTGATGGCCAATAGCTGTGCCAACATTGGTACGGACTGTTGGGCGTATTGTCTGATGCCAAATCATGTGCATTTGATTCTGGTCCCAAAACACGAGGATGGATTGAGAGGTGCCCTGTCTGAAGCGCATCGACAATACACGCGCATGATCAACTTTCGACAGGGTTGGCGAGGTCATCTGTGGCAAGAGCGGTTTCACTCTTTTCCGATGGATGATGCCCATGTTCATGCGGCTGTTCGCTATGTCGAATTGAATCCTGTTCGTGCGGGGCTGGTATCGAATGTCAGTGAATGGCCATGGTCAAGTGCGCGAGCCCATCTGAGCAGACAGAATGACAGGCTGGTCAAGGCCGCCCCGATGTTGAATCGAGTAGGCGATTGGCGACGATATCTGAACAATGACGATCCTGAACCGGCAGTTGATCGGTTACGCAAGCACACCCGCACCGGAAGGCCCCTGGGGAGTGATTCGTTTATTGATACCGCGGAGCGCATGACCGGGCGTAGGCTCAGGCCTGAAAAACCAGGGCCAAAGAGCGTATCGAATCGCGCGGGTTGATTGGTGGGATGGGTATACTGTCCCTGGAATCACTAATGCTGCCACGGCGTGGTTTCACCTTGACAGACCTGTCACCACTGGAGGATTCCGTGAAATTGGATAAAAGAACGGGTATGCCATGTTCGGGCTGAT
>CAYRLE010000031.1:0-23118 GCA_964425105.1 uncultured Gammaproteobacteria bacterium
TATCCGCGCCATCGACATGGTGGTGCGCATCAGCAGGAAAAAGGGATGATTTTTGGGTGATGCGTGATGCGTGATGCGTGATGCGTGATGCGTGATTGGTGATGAGTAATGAGTGATGAGTGATGTGTAGGGAGAGGGCGGTTTGCCCCATCACCCATCACCCATTACTCATTACCCCCCACCCCCAAGGGGCGGAAATCGGAAACCGGAGACACAGCCACAGATGAGGAAGAGCAGAGGCACATGAAGAGAGAAATCATCAGCACCGATGAGGCGCCCAGCGCCATCGGCACCTATTCCCAGGCCGTGAAGCTTGGGGATGTCGTCTATCTCTCGGGGCAGATCCCCCTGGATCCCGCCACCATGGAACTGGTGGACGGCGGCATGGAGGCCCAGATTGTGCGGGTCTTTGAGAATCTCCAGGCCGTGGCCCGGGCCGCCGGGGGCAGCGTGGGGGATGTGGTCAAGCTCAATGTCTATCTCACCGACCTGGGGCACTTTCCCCTGGTGAACGAGGTCATGGCCCGTTATCTCCAGGCGCCCTTCCCAGCGCGCGCAGTGGTGGAGGTGTCCGCACTGCCGCGGGGCGCCGCGGTGGAGATGGACGCGGTCATGCACTTGGCCTGACGCGCTTTCTGCAGCGCTTCCGCCAGGGATGTCCCTCTCCGTCAGCCAGCAGGGGCCGGACGCCCCCGTCACCTGCCTCAAGGGTGTGGGGGAGGGTATGGCGCAGCGCCTGGACCGTCTTGGCATCCGCACCGTGGGCGATGTGCTGTTTCATCTGCCCCTGCGCTATCAGGACCGTGCCCGAATCACGCCTCTGGGCGCCCTGCGTCCCGGCGACGAGGTGCTGGTGTGCGGCGAGGTGCTGCTCACCGAGGTGAAGTATGGGCGGCGGCGCATGCTCTTGTCGCGTCTCGGCGACGGCACCGGCACCCTGACTCTGCGTTTTTTCCATTTCAGCGCCAGCCAGCAGCAGGGGCTGGAAAAGGGTGCCTGGCTGCAGTGCTTCGGTGAGGTGCGCAAGGGGCCGGCCACCCTGGAGATGGTGCACCCCGAATATCGCCGCGTCACCCCCGGCGACCACGGCGTGGCGCTGGACGCACGCCTCACGCCGGTCTATCCCTCCACCGAGGGCCTGCGCCAGGCCACCCTGCGGCGCCTGGCGGAGCAGGCCCTGGCGCTCTTGGAGGCGGGCCTGGTGGAACTGCTGCCGGATGCGGTCCTGGCGCGCCTGGAGTTGCCCACCCTGGGGGAGGCGCTGGATTATCTGCACCGCCCGCCCCTGGATGCCGACCCCCTGGTGCTGCGCAGCGGCCGCCATCCCATGCAGCGCCGCCTGGCCTTCGAGGAACTGCTGGCGCATCACCTCAGCCTGCGCCGCCTGCGTCAGCGCCAGCGCCGCCACCGGGCGCCCGCCCTGGCAGCTGGCGGTGAGCTCACGGCGGCCCTGCTGCGCCGCCTGCCCTTCACCCCCACCGGCGCCCAGCAGCGCGTCATGGATGAGATCCGCCGCGACCTGGCGCAGCCGCGTCCCATGCAGCGCCTGGTGCAGGGGGACGTGGGCTGCGGCAAGACCCTGGTGGCCGCCGCCGCCGTGCTCATGGCGCTGGAGGCTGGCCACCAAGCGGCGGTGATGGCGCCCACCGAATTGCTGGCGGAGCAGCATTACCACAATTTTCGCGCCTGGCTGGAACCCCTGGGCATCGAGGTGGCCTGGCTCTCCGGCAAGGCCAGGGGCCGGGAGCGGGAGGAGACCTTGCAGCGCCTGGCCACGGGCGGGGCGCCGCTGGCGGTGGGCACCCATGCCCTGTTCCAGGAGGAGGTGCGCTTCGCCGCCCTGGGGCTGGTGGTGGTGGACGAGCAACACCGCTTCGGGGTGCATCAGCGCCTGGCCCTGCGCGAGAAGGGGCGCCAGGGCGGGCTCTATCCCCACCAGCTGATCATGACCGCCACCCCCATCCCGCGCACCCTGATGATGAGCGCCTATGCCGATCTGGACTGCTCGGTGATCGATGAACTGCCGCCGGGGCGCCAGCCGGTGGACACGGTGATCGTCTCGGGGCAGCGCCGCGCGCAGGTACTGGAGCGGGTGCGCCATGTCTGCAGCGGCGGCCGCCAGGCCTATTGGGTGTGCACCCTCATCGATGAATCGGAGCAGCTGCAGTGTCAGGCGGCCACGGAGACCGCGCAGCTGCTGGCCGAGGCCCTGCCGGAGTTGCGCGTGGGCCTGCTCCATGGGCGCATGAACGGCCTGGAGAAGGAGCAGACCATGGCGGCCTTCAAGGCGGGGGAGATCCACCTGCTGGTGGCCACCACGGTGATCGAGGTGGGGGTGGACGTGCCCAATGCCAGCCTGATGATCATCGAGAACGCCGAGCGCCTGGGTCTGGCCCAGCTTCACCAGCTGCGCGGCCGCGTGGGACGGGGCAGTGAGAAAAGCGTCTGTGTTCTGATGTATCATGCACCGCTGTCGGGCCGTGGCCGGGAGCGCCTGGCGGCCCTGCGCGACAGCAGCGACGGCTTCGAGATCGCGCGCCGCGACCTGGAACTGCGCGGTCCGGGCGAGGTGCTGGGCACCCGTCAGGCGGGCCTCATGCAGCTGCGCGTGGCGGATCTGCTGCGCGACCAGGATCTGCTGCCCGCGGTGGGCGCAGCCGCGCAATTGATTTTGGAACAGTACCCGGAACGGACCGCACCCCTGCTGCGGCGCTGGCTGGGGGATGGCACCAGGTATGCGGTGGTTTGATGAACGGCAAGCATAGGACAGGGAGGCGCCCCGTACTGCGCCGCGGCCATGTGCCGGGCGAGCCGCGCTGGCGACCGGCGGCCGCCATGTCGCGCCACCGCCTGCCGCCCGGCCTGGCGGCTTGGCTGCTGGACAGTTCCTCCCTGACGCAGCGCCTCCAGCAGTCCTGCAGCGGCGAGTTCCGGGTGCGGGTGCTGGAGCAGGGCTGGCGGCGCCCCCTGGAGAACGAGCGCCGGTCCCTGGGCATGCGCCGCGGCGCCCTGGCCTGGGTGCGCCAGGTCCATCTGCTGTGCGACGGCCGGCCCTGGGTGTTCGCCCGCACGGTGATACCCGCCGCCACCCTCCACGGCGGTCAGCGCCGTCTCGCCCGTCTCGGCACCCGGCCCCTGGGTGCCATGTTGTTCGCGGACCGTTCGGTGCGCCGCAGCGCCATGGAGATCGCCGCCATCGCCCCCGGCAGCCCCTTGCACCGCACGGCCCTGGGCGGCAGGCGCAGGACGCAGATATGGGGGCGGCGCTCGCTGTTCTTTTTCGGCGCCCGGCCGCTGCTGGTGAGCGAAATATTCCTGCCCGCCCTACAAGGCAGGGGAAGGGCCTGTTAAAAAATGGAGCACATTGACTCGTGATGATGTCTGCTATTCTTGGTGTTCATAGGCTGATATGACATGCGGCTGACTATGAATCAATCCGGCTGGCGGGCGCGCCTGGGGCCTTATCTGCGCCTGATGCGTTTCGACCGCCCCATCGGCATCCTGCTGCTCTTGTGGCCCACTCTGTGGGCCCTGTGGATCGCCAGCGCGGGGCGCCCCGATGGCCATGTGGCCGTGGTGTTTCTGCTGGGGGTGGTGCTGATGCGCGCCGCTGGTTGTGTCATCAACGACTATGCCGACCGCGGTTTCGATCCCCATGTGGCCCGTACCCGCACACGGCCCCTGGCCAGCGGCGAGCTCAGCCCGCGCGAGGCCCTGGTGTTGTTCGTGGTGCTCTGCCTGCTGGCCTTCACCCTGGTGTTGACCCTGAACCGGCTTACGGTGCTGCTGTCCCTGGTGGGGGCCTTGCTGGCGGCCAGCTATCCCTTCGTGAAGCGCTATTCCCATCTGCCTCAGATCTACCTGGGAGCCGCCTTCGGCTGGGCGGTGCCCATGGTGTTTGCGGCTCAGAGCGGGGCGGTGCCGCGTCAGGCCTGGCTGCTGTTCATCGCCACCGTGCTGTGGGCCACCGCCTACGACACCATGTATGCCATGGTGGACCGCGAGGATGACCTCAAGATCGGGGTCAAGTCCACGGCCATCCTGTTCGGCGATGCCGACCGGCTGATCATCGGCATCATCCAAGTCATGTTCTTCGGGGTGTTGCTCGTCGTCGGCGAGCAGTTGGCAATGGGCTTCTGGTATTACCTGGGGCTGAGCTTTGCCGCTGCCCTGGCGCTCTATCAGCAATACCTGATCCGCCGGCGCGAGCCGGGCGACTGTTTTCGCGCCTTTCTCAACAACAACTGGTCCGGGATGGTGATCTTCGCCGGCATTGCGCTGGATTATCTGGTGATGAGTAATGGGTGATGCGTGATGAGTGCGGCTGGAGCAGCTTCTCCCTTCCCGCATCACCCATTACTCATCACTCGTTACCCCTCACCCGTTCCCCCTCACCCCTCTCAGGCTATAATCTTGGCCCAACCCTAACCTATTGAGGAAATTCATTGCTGTTACCATCGCTGGCTATCATTGGCGGCTTCGTGTTGCTGGTCTGGGGGGCGGAACGCTTCGTGGTGGGCGCTTCCGCCACCGCCTGCAACCTGGGTGTTTCGCCCCTGATCATCGGTTTGACCATCGTCGCCTTCGGCACCTCCGCCCCCGAGATGATTGTTTCCGCAGTTGCCTCCTGGGAGGGCAATACCGGTTTGGCCTTCGGTAACGCTATTGGCTCCAATATCACCAATATCTCGCTGGTGCTGGGTGTTACAGCGCTCATCGTACCTCTCCAGGTGCATTCCGATACCCTGCGCCGGGAGTTGCCCATCCTGCTGTTGATCATGTTCTTCAGCCTGTCCCTGATCCTGGACGGCGACATGAACCGGGGAGACGGCCTGCTGCTGCTGCTGGGTCTGGGGATGATGATCTACTGGCTGGTGGGCCTGGGCCTGCGCAGCCGTGGCGCCGACCCCATGGTGGGGGAGTTCGAGCATGAGATCCCGGAGCGGATGCCGGTTTCCCGCGCCATGTTATGGTTGTTGCTGGGGATGGTGGTGTTGTTCATCAGTTCCCGCATCCTGGTGTGGGGCTCGGTGAGCATCGCCCAAACGCTAGGGGTCAGCGATCTGGTGATCGGCTTGACCATCATCGCCATCGGCACCAGCCTGCCGGAACTGGCCGCTTCGGTGATGAGCGCCCTCAAGGATGAACCGGATATCGCCATCGGCAATGTGATCGGCTCCAATATGTTCAACCTGCTGGGGGTGATGGCCATGCCGGGGTTGCTGGCGCCGGGTGCCATCAGCGACGGGGTGCTGGCGCGTGACTACCCCTGGATGCTGGCCCTGACGCTGGCCTTGTTCGTCATGGCCTATGGTTTTCGTGGCCCGGGACGCATTAGCCGCGCGGAAGGCGGTCTGCTGCTGCTGGCCTATGTCCTGTACCTGTATGTCCTCTATGAGGCCACGATTCACGGCGCATAGCCTTAGCCCGCTTAGATTGATTACACTACGCGGGTGAGGCGTGAGGCGTGAGGCGTGAGGCGAAAAGACATCAGGAACATCTCGCCTCACCCCTCACACCTTACTCCTCACAGTAAACAGACAAACGAGAGACGACACATTGAACGATTCAGTATTGCAAATTGACCCGCAGACTGCGGCCCCGTCCCTGGGGAGCGGCGAGGCGGAGAAGCTGCGCCAGCTGGGGCTGGCGGTGATCCGCACCGAGGGGGAGGCCATCGCGGCGCTGGCTTCCCGCATCGGCGACGATTTCGTGCGCGCCTGCGCCTACATGCTCCATTGCCCAGGCCGTATCGTGGTGCTGGGCATGGGCAAGTCTGGCCACATCGGCAGCAAGATCGCCGCTACCCTGGCCAGCACCGGCAGTCCGGCCTTCTTCGTCCATCCCGGCGAAGCCAGCCATGGCGACCTGGGGATGATCACCGACAAGGATGTGGTGCTGGCCATTTCCAATTCCGGCGAGACCGAGGAGATTCTCACCATCCTGCCGCTTATCAAGCGCCTTGGCGTGCCCCTCATCAGCCTCACCGGCCGCCCGAACTCCACGCTGGCCGGGGCCGCCACCGTCAATCTCGACGTCAGCGTCGAGCAGGAGGCCTGTCCCCTGGGGCTGGCGCCTACCTCCAGCACCACCGCCACGCTGGTGATGGGCGATGCCCTGGCGGTGTCCCTGCTGGAGGCGCGCGGTTTCACGGCGGAGGATTTCGCCCGTTCTCATCCCGGCGGCCGCCTGGGGCGGCGCCTGCTGCTGCTGGTGAAAGACATCATGCACAGCGGCGCCACCATTCCCATGGTGAGCGAGACGGCCCGTCTCAGCGATGCCCTGGTGGAGATGAGCAACAAGGGGCTGGGAATGACGGCGGTGGTGGATGGCGAGCAGCGCCTGGTGGGTATCTTCACCGATGGCGACCTGCGCCGCACCCTGGACCACCGTATCGATCTCCACGACGCCCGGGTGGCGGATGTGATGACCCGCGACGGCAAGACCGTGAGCGCCGACATGCTGGCGGCGGAGGCCCTGCAACTCATGGAGGCCAACAAGATCAACGGCCTGTTCGTACTGGACGAGGTCGGTCATGTAGTAGGGGCTTTCAATATGCACGATCTGCTGCGCGCGGGGGTGGTATGAGCGCCATGGCCGCTGTCCATTTGCGCAAGGGAGGAGGAGGCTGATGCAGGACGTACTGCAACGGGCTGCCAATATCCGCCTGGTGATCTTCGATGTGGACGGCGTGCTCACCGATGGCGGCCTGTTCATCGATACCGAGGGACGGGAGCACAAGGTGTTTCATTCCCGGGATGGCCACGGCATGAAGATGCTCCAGCACAGCGGGGTCGCCATCGCCATCATCACCGGCCGCTCCTCACCGGCGGTGGCCCACCGCATGGCCAGCCTCGGCATCGAGCACCTCTACCAGGGTCAGCAGGACAAGCTGCCTGCCTATCACGCACTGTTGGAAAAACTGTCCCTGGCGCCGCAACAGGTGGCCTATGTGGGGGACGATGTGGTGGATCTGCCCATCATGTGCCAAGTGGGGCTGGCGGTGGCGGTGCAGGACGCCCATGAACTGGTCAAGCGCCACGCCCATTGGCTCACCGCCAATGCCGGGGGGCGCGGTGCCGCCCGCGACGTCTGTGAACTGATCATGGAGGCCCAGGGGCAGCTGGAGGCGGCGCTGGGACAATATCTTCCTGTCCCGCCCTCCTGATCCCGGACCATGAGCATGCCGGGGAAGAAGCTGTTACCACTGCCGCTCCGCCTGCTAGCCCTGTTGCTGGCGCTGGGCCTGTCGCCGGCGCTGCCGGCCCTGCCCTCCGATCGTGAACAGCCCATCTATATCGAGGCCGACAGCGTGGAGATCGACGACGCCCGCGGCATCAGCATCTATCGCGGCAACGTGCACTATACCCAGGGCAGCACCGAACTGACGGCGGAGGAAGCAACGGTCTACAGCGAGCAGCGCAAGCTCAAGAAGCTGGTGGCCAAGGGACATCCCGCCCGTTACACCACCCTCCCCGAAGGCAAACAGGAAAAGATCACCGCCGAGGCCCTCACCATCATCTATCTCGCCGACCGGGAAATTTATGAATTCCATGAAAAGGCCCATTTGTGGTACAAGGGCAATGAATTTTTCGGCGCCTTCATCTCCTATGATGCGCAACGCGATGTGGTGAATGCCCACAAGAAAAAGAGCGGGGAAGAGCGGGTCCGGGTCATCATCATGCCAGAGACCAAGGAGTCCGAAGATGAGCCGCCGCCGCGCGACTGAATGGATATCCTGACCGTCAAGCATCTTGCCAAGCATTACCGCTCGCGCCAGGTGGTGAGCGACGTCTCGCTGACAGTGAAGAGCGGGGAGGTGGTGGGACTGCTGGGACCCAATGGCGCCGGCAAGACCACCTCCTTCTACATGATCGTGGGGCTGGTGCCTTGTGACGAGGGCTCCATCTGCCTCAATGAGCAGGATATCACCACCTATCCCATTCATCTGCGGGCGCGCATGGGCATCGCCTACCTGCCCCAGGAGGCCTCCGTTTTTCGCAAGCTGTCGGTGGCGGACAATATCCGCGCCATCATCGAGATCCAGCCGGATATCGGCGAGGGAGAGGGACAGCTGCTGCTGGATGAACTGCTGGAGGAGCTTCATATCGGCCATATCCGGGACAACCTGGGGATGAGCCTCTCGGGGGGGGAGCGGCGGCGGGTGGAGATTGCCCGCACCCTGGCCACCAAACCCCGTTTCATTCTCCTGGACGAACCCTTTGCCGGTGTCGATCCCATTTCTGTATTGGATATTCAGCGCATTATCAGGCATCTTCAGGAGAAGGATATCGGTGTCTTGATCACCGACCACAATGTGAGAGAAACCCTGGGTATCTGTGGCCACGCCTATATCATGAACGAAGGCAAGGTGCTGGCCGAGGGGACGGCGCAGGAGATATTGCAGAATCAACGGGTGCGCGAGGTCTATCTGGGGCAGCATTTTCACCTCTAGGCCGGGATTGCCGTCTCTGGGGGGGCAGCGGCCGCTTGCTGAATGAGGCTTTGTCAGGGTCGGCTATAGTAGTATGATCTAGAGGTGAAATGTTTCACTTGGGTAGTGGCGGCAGCACAGCGTCCGTCACGAACTGGCATGATATGAGGCAATGAAACAAACGATACAGCTACGTCTGGGGCAGCACCTGACCATGACGCCCCAGCTGCAGCAGGCCATCAAACTGTTGCAACTCTCCACCCTGGATCTGCGCCAGGAGATCCAGCAGGCACTGGAATCCAATCCCATGCTGGAAATGTCCGAGGAGGACGCGGCAGGGGAGGTCAACGCAGAGGCCGGTGAAGTGGAAGCCCCCGAAGCCCCCACCGAAGATGCCGCAGCTGGCCTGGAGCAGGAAGAGGGGGAGCAGCTGACGCCCGAACTGGGTGATCCGGCCGCCACCATGGAAATGGCCAGCAATCCCGATGAGTTGCCCGTGGACAGCGCCTGGGAGGATATCTACGACAACACCGTGGCGCCCACCTTCTTCGGTGCCGCCGAGGACGGGCGGGAGTTCGAGAATCCCGACAGTTCCCCGGAAAGCCTGCGCGAACACCTCCTCTGGCAGATGCGCCTCACGCCACTGAGCGACAAGGATCAGGTGATCGCCATGGCGATCATCGATGCCATCAACGACCGCGGCTACCTGAGCGTGTCCCTGGAGGAGATCCACGAATCGGTGCGTGAGGAACTGGATGTGGAATTCGACGAAGTGGAGGCGGTGCTGCACCAGGTCCAGAACTTCGATCCCCTGGGGGTGGGGGCGCGCAATCTGCAGGAATGCATGCTCATCCAGCTGCAGCATTTCGATGCCTCCATCCCCTGGCTGGAGCAGGCCAAGACCCTGGTGAAGGAGCATCTCGATGTTCTCGCCGCGCGCGACTTCAACCAGTTAGTGCGGCTCATGAAATGCCCCCAGCAGGACCTCAAGCAGATCATCGACCTGATCCAGTCTCTCAACCCCCGCCCCGGCAACCTCGTCACCGATCGCAAGACCGAGTACATCATCCCCGATGTCAATGTCAGAAAGGAAAAGGATGCCTGGAAGGTGGAGTTGAATCCGGATGCCATCCCCCGGGTGCGCATCAACCACGGTTATGCCGGGCTGGTGAAGCGTGCCGACAACAGCTCGGACAACGTCTATCTGCGCAACCACCTGCAGGAGGCGCGCTGGTTCATCAAGAGCCTGCAGAGCCGCAACGAGACCCTGCTCAAGGTGGCTACCTGCATCGTCGAACGCCAGCGCGATTTCCTGGAGCATGGCGAAGAGGCCATGAAACCCCTGGTGCTCCACGATGTCGCCGAGGCAGTGGAGATGCACGAGTCCACCATCTCCCGGGTGACCACCGAGAAGTACATGCACACCCCGCGCGGCATCTTCGAACTCAAATATTTCTTTTCCAGCCATGTCAGTACCGCCAGCGGCGGCGAGTGTTCCGCCACCGCCATCCGCGCCCTGATCAAGAAGCTGGTGGCCGCCGAGGATCCCCGCAAGCCCCTGAGCGACAGCAAGATTGCCCAGCTGCTGGCGGACAAGGGCATCAACGTGGCGCGGCGCACCATCGCCAAATACCGGGAATCCCTGGGGGTCCCTTCATCCAGCGAACGCAAACGCTTAGTCTGAAAGAACGAGGTGAATCATGGATATCAATCTTACCGGACATCATGTTGAAATCACGCCCGCCCTGCGGGATTATGTGATCGGCAAATTCGAGCGCATCAAGCGCCATTTCGACAATGTGGTAAATGCCAAGGTGGTGCTGGGCGTGGAGAGAATGGCCCAGAAGGCAGAGGCCACCATCCATGTGCGGGGCAGCGACCTGTTCGCCAACGCCGAGGCCGAGAACATGTATGCAGCCATCGACGCCCTGATCGACAAGCTCGACCGCCAGATCAAGAAATACAAGGAAAAGCATACCGATTATCACCGCATGAACAATGCCTGAGCGTGCGCATGCTGACACAGAACCATGATTGATCTGGCTGAACTACTGACAGAGAAACGGGTGGCCTGCGCCAGCCATGCCACCAGCAAGAAACGGGCGCTGGAACTGCTGAGCGAACTGCTGGCGGCGGACATCCCCGGCTTGACGGCGGGCGAGGTGTTCACCAGCCTGTGCGAGCGGGAGCGTCTCGGCGGAACCGGCTTGGGACATGGCGTGGCCATTCCCCACGGCCGCCTGGCCAGCGTCGACAAGGCGGTATGCGCCTTTCTCAAGTTGCGCGAGGGCGTCGACTACGACGCCAGCGACAAGCAGCCGGTGGATCTGATCTGCGGTCTTTTGGTGCCCGAGGAATCCACCTCGGAACATCTGGATGTGCTGGCGGCGCTGGCGGAGATGTTCAGTGATGAGGCGTTCTGCGCCAGGATGCGCGCCGCCGCCAACAGCCAGGAACTCTATCAGCTGCTGACGGAGTGGCGTCCCCAGGTGCGCAGGGAAGGGCGGGTGGCAGGCACCTGAAGCGCCAGCCCACGAGATGCGGTGACCATGCAGCCTGAAGAAAGACAAGGGTGGGCCCTGTGTGCCGGGCGTCAGCCGGGTCGCGCGCCGGCACACTGATCTGTTCTGTGCAGCCCATGGAACCCTTTACCGCCAGCGCACTGTTCGAGGTCCACGAGGACAAGCTGGCGCTGAGTTGGGCAGCTGGACGCAGTGGCGCACAGCGCCCAATCCAACTCCAGGAAACCAAGGGCTCACCCTTCGGTGCCTGGGTGGGGCATCTCAATCTGATTCACCCCAACCGCATCCAGGTGCTGGGCAAGGCGGAACTGGCTTACCTGGGCAGTCTCGGCAAGAATTCCCATGCCGACGCCATCAAACAGTTGTTTGCCAACAAACCGGCCGCGGTAGTCATCGCCGACCGTCAGCCGGCCAGCGAGGAACTCCTCCAGCAGGCGGAGCGCACGAGGACCCCGCTGTTCGTCTCGCCACTGCCGTCCCACAAGATCATCAGCCACCTTCACTACCAGATCGCCAACCAGCTGGCGGACAGGCTCACCGTGCACGGCGTGTTCATGGAGATTCTCGGAATCGGCGTCCTGATCACCGGGGAGAGCGGCATCGGCAAGAGCGAACTGGCCCTGGAGCTCATCAACCGTGGTCATCGCCTGGTGGCCGATGATGCGCCGGAGTTCTTTCGCCTGGCGCCGGATACCCTCAATGGCCGTTGTCCCTCCGCACTGCGGGAATTTCTCGAGGTGCGTGGTTTGGGGGTATTGAACATCCGTGCCATGTTCGGCGACAGTGCCATCAAACCCAGCAAGAATCTGCGCCTCATCATCCACCTGGAGCGCATGAGCGACGAGGAACTGCGCAACATCGACCGTCTCCAGGGCAGCCGCCAGAGCCGCACCCTGCTGGAAGTGGAGGTTCCCCAGGTGACCCTGCCGGTGGCGCCGGGCCACAACCTGGCGGTGCTCGCCGAGGGCGCGGCCCGCAATCATATTCTCGCCCTCAGCGGCTACGATGCGGCCCAGGTGTTCATAGCGCGCCAGCACCAGCTCATGGAGGACGGTGGGGCATGATGCTGCATATCATCAGTGGTCTGTCCGGTGCCGGCAAGAGCATCGCCCTGCAGGCCCTGGAGGACCTGGACTACTATTGCGTCGACAACCTGCCCCTGGGCTTGCTGCCGGCCTTTGCCCAGCAGATGATCGCCGCCGCCGGCAGCCACCCTGCCGAGGCGGTCGCGGTGGGCGTCGATGCCCGCAATCTGAGCGCTGATCTGATCAATTTCGAGGACACCCTGGCGGAGTTGCGCAGGCTGGGCGTGGCATACGAGATCGTTTTTCTGGAGGCCGCAGAGGAGGTGTTGCTGAAGCGTTTCAGCGAAACCCGCCGCAAGCATCCTCTCACCGACAGTCACACCCCGCTGACCGATGCCATCCGTCAGGAGCGCCGGCTGCTGGAGAGCGTCTCCGCAGCCGCCGACGTGCATATCGACACCAGCCGCAGTAATATCCACCAGCTGCGCGACCAGATCCGCCAGCGGGTGGCGCGCAAGGAATTGTCCCAGATGTCGATACTGTTCTTATCCTTCGGGTACAAGCACGGCGTGCCGGTGGATGTGGACTACCTCTTCGATGTCCGCTGTCTGCCCAACCCCCATTGGGATCCCCGTCTGCGTCTGCACGACGGCCGCCATCCTGCGGTGGTCGCTTTCCTGGAGGAACAGGAGGACGTGGAGCGTATGTTTGAAGACATCAAATCCTTTTTGCAGCACTGGCTGCCGCGTTTTGCTGCAGAAAGCCGCAGTTACCTCACCATCGGTATCGGCTGCACCGGTGGCCAGCACCGTTCTGTCTATCTGGTGGAGCGTCTGGCGGCCTGTTTTCGCGCCTGCCAGGAAAACATCCAGGTCCGGCACCGGGACATGACATGAGCACGGGGCTGCTGATCATCACCCATAACCAAGTGGGCGCCGAATTACTGGCCACGGCCACCGCCATGTTGGGAAAATGTCCCCTCAATGCCCGTGTGCTGCCGGTGACCACCGCCTGTGATCCCGAGGAACTGCAGCAGCGCGCGGCTGTCATGATCGGCACCCTGGAGGAGGGCGACGGGGTAATCATTCTCAGCGATATGTATGGCTCGACGCCGGCCAATATCGCCAAAAACCTGCAACGGCGCCATGATCAGGTGGATGTGGTCACCGGCATCAATCTGCCCATGTTGGTGCGTCTGCTCAATTATCCCCATCTCAAACGCCCGCAGCTGGTGGCCAAGGCATTGAGTGGTGGTCGCGAGGGGATCTTCGTCTGCAGCAATGGTGGCGACGGTGATTCGTAAGGAACTGACTATCGTCAACAAGCTGGGACTGCATGCTCGCGCCGCGGCCAAGCTGGTTACCCTGGCCTCGGAGTTCCGCAGCGACATCCAGCTGGTGCGGGGCACAAAGAGCGTCAATGGCAAGAGCATCATGGGGGTGATGATGTTGGCGGCAGGCCAGGGGGCCACCATCGAGATCGTGGCCTGCGGCCCTGACGAGGCCGATGCCCTCGCCCGCCTCGAGGAGCTGATCATGCAGCGCTTTGGCGAGGAGGTCTGAACGCCATCCCATCGGCTGCGCCAGGGCCGGAATAAGCAAAAGAACGCTCGCCTGCTACAATACCAATCCTGACCAGACTGCCCGCGCAGACGACAGGGAGTAATCATGGGCTTGGTACTCAGTGGCATCAGTGTTTCCCGGGGCGTCGCCATCGGCAAGGCCCAGCTGTTGCGTCGTGATCTCCCGGAGATCAACGAATACACCGTGCCCAGACTCCTGCTGGTGGAGGAAGTCACCCGCTTCAAGCTGGCCGTCAAGAAGGCCAAGCAGCAACTCAAGGCGATCCGCAAGCGCATTCCCGCCCACACCCCCGCCGATATCGCCGGTTTTATCGACACCCACCTGCTGATGCTGGAGGACACCGCCCTGGCTGAGGCGCCGGTGGCCATCATCAGGGAGCGGCGTTGTAACGCCGAATGGGCCCTGAAGATCCAGCGTGACACCTTGGTCAATGTCTTCGAGGAAATGAACGACGCCTATCTGCGCACCCGCAAGGACGACGTCAATCATGTGGTGGATCGCATCCTGCACAATCTCCTGAGTCAGGGCGGCTGTGCCAAGGCGTCTGGCACACCCCAACTGAAGGACCGGGTGATCATCGCGGAAGATATCTCCCCGGCGGAGATGTTGATGCTGCATCATCAGGGGGTGGCGGCCATGGCCAGTCAATACGGCGGCCCCAATTCCCACACCGCCATTCTGGCGCGCAGCCTGGGCATCCCCGCAGTCGTGGGCGTACCCAGGCTGCTGGAATATATTCTGCACAATGAACTGCTGGTGATCGACGGCCTCCAGGGCCTGGTGCTGGCCGGACCCGACAGCATCGAGTTGGACTATTTCCGCCAGCGCCAGAAACAGGAAAAGCGCCGCCAGAGCGAGTTGCGCAAGATCCGTGAATTGCCCGCCGTGACCCGCGATGGCCATGGCGTGCAGCTGCTGGCCAATGTGGAGATTCCCGAGGACATCCCCGTGATCAAGCGCATGGCGGCGGCCGGAATTGGGCTCTACCGCACCGAGATGTTGTTCATTAACCGCGAACAGCCCCCCGGCGAGGAGGAGCAGTTCGAGGTCTATCGCAGGATTGTGCGCGCCATGAAGGGAGCGCCGGTTACCATCCGTACCCTCGACCTGGGCGCCGACAAGACGCCGCTCGGGGATGAGCGCCGCCATGCCGCCGTCAGCAACCCGGCCATGGGTTTGCGCGCCATTCGCTGCTGCCTGCGGGAGCCGGAACTGTTCAGTCGTCAGATCCGCGCCATTCTGCGTGCCTCAGCCCTGGGTGAAGTGCGCATGATGATTCCCATGTTGTCCACCATTCAGGAACTGCAACAGGTGCTGCGTCTGGTGGAGGAGGAAAAACAGTGCCTGCGCAGGCGCCGCCAGCGTTTCGATGAACACATGGCCGTGGGCGGTATGATCGAGGTGCCCGCGGCGGCGGTGGCGGCGCTGGCCTTTGCCCGGCGCCTCGACTTTCTCTCCATCGGCACCAATGACCTGATTCAGTACACCCTGGCGGTGGACCGCCTGGACGAGCAGGTGAACTATCTCTACGATCCCCTGCACCCCGCCATCCTGAAACTGATCCGCATGGTGATCGAGGCCGGCCGCAGGGCCGCCATCCCGGTGGCCATGTGCGGAGAGATGGCCGGCGATACCCGCTATACCCGCCTGCTGTTGGGCATGGGGCTGCGGGAATTCAGCATGTATCCGGCCACCCTGCTGGAAGTGAAGCGCATCGTCAATGCCAGTGACCTCTCCCGCCTCGGCCCTACCGTGAGGCGCATCCTGCGCGCCGACACCCGGGAGGAGATTCTTACCCTGATGGACAGGCTCAATAATCAGGAATACGGGTGGGGTGTAAGGGGTGAGGTGTGAGGAGTAAAGGCCGCGGCATCAGCGGTATCAAATACACTTCACCCCTCACCCCTCACCCCTCACCCCCTCACAGATTTTCCTTCCCGTCCGCTTTTGCATACACTTCTAGTTTTGCAGCCATCCCAGCAGGACGCCCGCCGCCATGCAGAGCACCGCCGAACAGGAAAAGCATCAGAAACGACTGCGCACCTTCACCCGCGCCCTGGAGAGCGGCACGCTGGCCAGTGTGCGCAAGATGCTCAACGCCCTGCGCCCGGCCGAAATCGCCCATCTGCTGGAGTCGCTGCCCCCCCAGGAACGCGAGTTGCTGTGGGAACTGGTGGACGAAAAGATCGGCGGCGACGTGCTGGTCTACGTCAACGACGAGTTGCGCGCCAGCCTGATCCGGGAGATGGAGCCGGAGGAACTGGTGGCGGCCGCCGAAGGCCTGGAAACCGACGACCTGGCGGACTTCCTCCACGATCTGCCGGATGTGGTGATCCAGGAGGTGCTGCAGTCCATGGACGAGCAGGACCGCCAGCGCCTGGAGTCGGTGCTCTCCTATCCGGAGGACACCGCCGGTGGTCTGATGAACACCGACACCATCACGGTGCGTCCCGACGTGACCCTGGACGTGGTGCTGCGCTATCTGCGCCTGCGCGGCGAACTGCCCCCCATGACCGACAACCTGTTCGTGGTGGATCGCGACGATCACTATCTGGGCAGCCTGCCCCTCACCGCCCTGCTGACCCAGTCGCCCACCTTGACGGTGGCCGAGGTGATGACCACCGAGGCGGAATCCATTCCCGCCACCCTCTCCGCCAGCGACGTGGCCAGCCTCTTCGAACACCACGACCTGGTGTCGGCGCCGGTGGTGGACGAGGGCAAAAAGCTGCTGGGCCGTATCACCATCGATGACGTGGTGGACGTGATCCGCGACGAGGGCGAGCATTCCCTGTTGAGCATGACCGGTCTCGACGAGGAGGAGGACATGTTCGCGCCGGTGGCCGTCAGCGCCCGCCACCGCGGGGTGTGGCTGGGCATCAACCTCGTCACGGCCTTCATCGCCTCCTGGGTGATCGGCCTGTTTCAGGAGACCATCGACAAGGTGGTGGCCCTGGCGGTGCTGATGCCCATCGTCGCCAGTATGGGCGGCATCGCCGGCAGCCAGACCCTGACCCTGGTGATCCGCGGCATCGCCGTGGGCAAGATCGGTGACAGCAACGCCCGCAAACTGCTCTACAAGGAACTGGCGGTGGGCCTGCTCAACGGCCTGTGCTGGTCCGTGGTGGTGGCCGCCATCACCGTGCTGTGGTTCGGCGACTATCGCATCGGCTTGGTGATCGCTGTGGCCATCGTGCTGAACCTGGTGTTCGCCGCTCTCGCCGGCGCCACCATCCCCCTGCTGCTGCGCAAGATAGGCGCCGATCCCGCCCTGGGCGGCAGCGTGCTGCTCACCACCGTCACCGACGTCGTGGGCTTCATGGCCTTCCTGGGGCTGGCGACGTTTTTTTTACTGTAGATACAAGATAACAAGATACAAGATACAAGAGAAAAGGGGTTGAGGGGGCGCATTCGCGCCCCGCTATGATTTGAAGTCCTCAGTCCTCAACAATAAATTCCCCACCTCATCCACGCGGCACACCCAGCCGGGGGCGATATAGCTGGTGGAGACCTCTTCGGTGACGAGGGCCGGTCCCTGGATGCGCTGGCCTGCGCCCAGCTGCTCGCGGCGCCATACCGGAACGGGTTCCGGGATGCCGTGCAGGGTGGTCCTGGCCTGTGGCCGGGCCGGGCCGCTGGCCGCGGGAGGCTGCAGGGCGACGGCGGGGCGGGGGCCGCGCAGGGCGACGCGCAGATTCACCAGTTCCACCGGGAAGTCCAGGCGGTGGCCGTAGCGCTGTTGGTGAGCGTCATGGAAGGCGGCCAGGGTGCTGTCCAGGTCCGTCCACGGCACATTGAGGGTGAAGGACTGGCCACGGTAGCGCAGATCCGCCGAGCGCAGGGCGTTGATGGCGCTTGCCGCCACACCTTCCCGGATCAGTTCTCTTCTTCCCTGGGTCTCCAGCTCTTGGAACCGCCGCTCCAACTCTGCTGGGGCCAGTGATTCCAGCAGGCCGGCGCAGGTGCGGGACAGCTGGCGCTCGCGGGGGGCGCTGAGCATGCCCAGGGCCGACAGCACCCCGGCGTGGACCGGCACCATGGCTGCATGCATCCCCAGGGCCTCGGCCAGGGCACAGACATGGAGGCCGCCGGCACCGCCGAAGGAGACCAGGGTGAAGTCGCGCGGATCGTGGCCGCGTTGCACCGAGATGACCCGCAGGGCATGGGCCATGTGCTCGTTGGCGAGGCGCACGATGCCGTCGGCGACGGCCTCCACTGTCATCTCCAAAGGGCCGGCGATGGTGGCCAGCGCCGCGCGCGCCGCTGCCGGGTCCAGGCGCATGCGCCCCCCCAGGAATGCGTCGGGGCGCAGCCTGCCCAGCACCAGATTGGCATCGGTGACCGTGGGGCCTTGTCCGCCGCGGCCATAGCAGGCCGGGCCGGGAGCGGCGCCCGCCGACTCAGGGCCCACCTGGAGCATGCCGCCGGCGTCGAGGCTGGCGATGGAGCCGCCGCCGGCCCCGATGGTGTGCATGTCCACCATGGGAATGGCCACGGGATAGGGGCCGATGCGGCCCTCGCTGGTGAGTTGCAGCTCGCCTTCCATGAGGGCCACGTCGGTGGAGGTGCCGCCCATGTCGAAGCTCATGAGGCGTCGCAGTCCCGCCGCGGCGGCCACGTGGCGGGCGCCATTGAGGCCGCCGGCCGGCCCCGAGAGCAGCATGCGCACCGCCTGGCGTCCCGCCTGTTCGGCGGCGATGGTGCCGCCGCTGCTCTGCATGATGGCCAGGCGGCTGCCCGCCAGCTGGCGCGCCAGGCGCGTCAGATAGGCCTCCACGATGGGTCCTATCCAGGCGTTGAGCCAGGTGGTCATGCCCCGTTCGTATTCTTTGTATTCAGGGAGAATGGCGGAGGAGCGGGAAATGAACAGGTCTTTGGGCAGCGCCGCCTCGATGGCCCGCTCGAAACGGTCGTCCAGGAAGGAGAACAGCAGGTTGATGGCCACCGCCCGGGGCGCCAATTCCCGCACCTGGTCGCACAGGCGGCACAGTTCCGCCTCGTCCAGTGTTTCCACCACCTCGCCGCCGGCGCCCAGGCGGCCGCCGGTCTCCAGGCACAGCGCCTCAGCCACCGGCGCCGCCTGGGGGGCGGGCTGCAGCTTGTAGAGCTCGCGCCGCGCCTGGCGGCCGATGGTGAGCAGGTCCTTTAGTCCGTGGTTGGTGATGAACACGGTGCGCACCCCCTTGCCCTCCAGCACCGCATTGGTGGCCACCGTGGAGCCATGGACCATGGTGAGGCCGGCGGAGTCCAGGCCCAGTTCCCCGATACCCTGGAGAATGGCCTGTTCCGGCGCCTCGGGGGTGGACAGCACCTTGTGTATGCGCAGGCCGCGTCCGTCGCAGAGCACGAAGTCGGTGAAGGTGCCGCCGGTGTCGACACCCAGTATGATCGTTTCACTCATGGGCTTTTGCTTTTGTTATAGTGCCTGGGTTATATGTCCGTGAGGGGTAAGGCGTGAGGGGTGAGGCGTGAAATGACATACCGTTCGCCTCACCCCTCACGTCTCACTCCTCACCCTGGAACAGCCAATGAATGATAACAGCCTGGTGTGCGTCGAGCAGCTGTCCCGCTACTATGGCGGGCTGTGCGCCGTTGACGATGTCAGCTTCACCATCGGGCGCGGCGAGGTAGTGGGCTTTCTGGGGCCCAACGGGGCGGGCAAGTCCACGACCATGCAGATCATCAGCGGCGTCCTGGCGCCGGCTGCCGGGCGGGTGACCATCGCTGGCCACGACATGGTGTGCGCGCCGCGCGCCGCCAAGCGGGCGCTGGGTTATCTGCCGGAGCAGCCGCCCCTGTACCGCGACCTGACCGTGGACGAATACCTGGCCTTCTGCGCCCGCCTCCATGGCCTTGCGCCGCGCCGCTGCAAAGACGCGCTGGCTGCCGCCAAGGCGCGCTGCGGACTGGACGGGACGGGTGGGCGGCTCATTGCCAATCTCTCCAAGGGTTACCAGCAGCGCGTGGGCATCGCCCAGGCCATCCTCCATGATCCGCAGGTGGTGATCCTCGATGAGCCCACGGTGGGGTTGGATCCCATCCAGATCCGCGAGATCCGCAGCCTCATGGCCGAACTCGCCCAGCAGCACAGCGTGATCCTCTCCACCCATATCCTGCCCGAGGTACAGGCCATCTGCGACCGGGTGCTGATCATCCATCGCGGGCGCCTGGTGCTGGATGACGACATCGCCGGGCTGCAGCGCTGCATGGAGACCTCCCGCCTGCAAGTGGTGCTGCGCCATCCTCCGCCCCGCGCGGAGCTCCTGGCCCTGCCGGGGGTGGAGGCGGTGGAGGAGTTGGGGGAAGGGCGGCTGCGCATCCAGCACCGGCCGGACCGTGATCCGGTGGATGCCCTGCTGGCGGCGGCGCTGGCCGGGGGCTGGGAGTTGCGCGAACTGAGCCCGGAACCCCTGAGCCTGGAAGAGGTGTTCATGGACCTGACCCGCGGCGCGGAGGCAGCGGCATGAGGGTGCGGGTGATCGCCGGCCGCGAGCTGCGCAGCCTGTTTCTCTCGCCCCTGGCCTGGACCATTCTCGGGGTGGTGCAGTTCGTGCTCGCCTGGCTCTATCTCTCCCAGGTGGATTTCTTTCTCCAGTTCCAGCCGCGCCTGGCGGCCCTGGCGCAGGCGCCGGGGGTGACCCAGCTGGTGGTGGCGCCCCTCTATGGCAATGTGGCCCTGGTGCTGCTGCTGGTGGTGCCGTTGCTCACCATGCGCCTGATCAGCGATGAGCGCCGCAACGGCACCTTGAGCCTGCTGCTCTCTGCGCCCCTGTCCATGACCGAAATCGTGCTCGGCAAGTACCTGGGGCTGATGGCCTTCCTGCTGCTCATGGCGTCCCTCATCGCCCTCATGCCCCTGGCCCTGCTGGCTGGCACCCCCCTGGACTGGGGGCTGCTGGCCGCCATCCAGCTGGGGGTGGTGCTGCTGTTGGGCAGCTTTGCCGCCCTGGGGCTGTTCATGTCCACCCTCACTGCCTATCCCGCCGTCGCCGCCGTGGCCAGTTTTGGCGCCCTGTTGTTCCTGTGGCTGCTGGACTGGGCCGGTGAACAAGGCAGTCTGCTGGGCCAGTTGTCCTTGATGCGCCATTATCAGGCTTTGCTGCAGGGCGTCTTCGACAGTGCCGATGTGATCTATTACCTGTTGTTCATTGTGACCTTCCTGGTGCTGAGCATCCAGGTGCTGGATGCTCAGCGTCGCCAGTCATGAGGGGGCCATGGTAAGCCGGAGGCGTCACAGTAGTTGGCCGCGGCGCTTTCGGGCGTTGTCGTCCGCGCTGCTGTTCCTCGCCCTGATGATTGCCTTGGGTTGGCTCGGCAACCGTTACCACTGGCAGTGGGACTGGACGGCCAACGGCCGCAACACGCTTTCCCCCGCCAGCCGGGCCCTGCTGGCGGAACTGGACGGGCCGCTGCGCATCACCGCATTCGCCCGCGACAATCCCGTGCTGCGCCGCCATATCCGGGGCCTGGTGGGACGTTACCAGCGCGTCGCCGGCGATCTGGAACTGGTGTTCGTGGATCTGGCGCGCGAGCCCCAGCGGGTGCGGGAGGCGGGCGTCACCCGCGAGGGTGAGCTGCGGGTGGAATACGCCGGGCGCACGGAACGGGTGCTGCGCCTGAGCGAGCAGGCCCTGAGCAATGCCCTGCAGCGCCTGCTGCGGGGCGGCAATCGCCGCCTGCTGTTTGTCAGCGGTCATGGCGAGCGCCGCCCGCGCGGCACGGCCGTCTACGATCTGGGGCGCTGGACTGCCCAGCTGGAGAGCAAGGGCTTCCGTGTCGAGACCATCAATCCGGCCGTGAGCCCCCTGCCGGCAGCGGATGAGGGTGTGCTGGTGCTGGCCAGTCCGCGCACGGCGCTGCTGCCGGGGGAGCTGCAGGCCCTGCAGCAGTTCCTGGCGGCCGGTGGGCGTTTGTTGTGGTTGCAGGACCCCGGCGCTGCGCAGGGGCTGGCGCCCCTGGCGGAGGCCCTGGGCTTGCGCTTTCAGCCGGGGGTGATCATCGATCCCACCGTCTCCCGGGTGGGGGCGCGCCTGTTCGGCACCGACGACCCGCGGGTGGCCCTGGTGGCCGCCTATGGCGATCATCCCGCGACCCGGGGTTTCGATCTCAACACGCTGTTCCCACTGGCCGGCAGCCTGGCCATTGTCGGCGACAGCGGCTGGCAGGCCACGGCCTTGCTGCAGACCCTGTCCAGCGCTTGGGCGGAGAGCGGCGCCACCCTGGGGCAGGTGGACTTCGACCCCCTCAGCGATATTTCCGGTCCCCTTACCCTGGGGGTGGCGCTGAGCCGGACAGCGGCCGGGGCTGCAGCGCAAGAGCAGCGGGTGATGGTGGTGGCCGACGGCGACTTCCTGTCCAACGGCTTTCTGGGGGCGGCCGGCAATCTGCAGCTGGCCATGAACATGATCAACTGGCTGAGTGGCGATCAGCGCCTGCTGGCTATCCCGGTGCGCACCACGCCAGATGCCACCCTGTCCCTTTCCCGGCCCGCCATCGTGATCATCAGCCTGGGCTTTCTGCTGCTGCTGCCTGTGGGGATTCTGGGCAGCGGGCTGTTCATCTGGTGGCGCCGGCGGCGGCGTTGAGGGGGGAGGTGAGGCGTGAGGCGTAGGAGGCAGGATGCCTGAACTGCCGGAAGTGGAGACCACCTGCCGCGGGATTGCGCCCCACGTACAGGGGCGGCGCGTGGTCGCCGTTGTCGTGTACAACGGCCGCCTGCGGCGGCCGGTGCCGCCGCGCCTGCAGCGGGAGTTGCCGGGCCAGGTCATCGAATCGCTACGGCGCCGTGGCAAGTACCTGCTGCTGGTGACTCGCGATGGTACCGTAATCATCCATCTCGGCATGTCTGGCAGTCTGCGCCTGGTGCCCTGCAGTCAGCCTCCGGAAAAGCACGACCACGTGGAATTCCGTTTCGCGCAGGGGCGCTGCCTGCGCCTGCGTGACCCGCGCCGTTTCGGTCTGGTGTTGTGGACCCGCCGCGATCCTCTGCAGCACCCCCTGTTGCGCCACCTCGGCCCCGAGCCCCTGGGCAGCGACTTCAACGGCGATTACCTCTATGCCCGTTCCCGCGGGCGGCGGGTGGCGGTCAAGCCGTTCATCATGGATGGCCGGGTGGTGGTGGGGGTGGGCAACATCTACGCCAGCGAAGCCCTGTTCCGCGCCGGCATCCATCCCCTGCGCCCGGCGGGCCACATCTCCCGAGAACGTTACCGGCGCCTGGCCCACGAGATCCGCGCTGTTCTCAGGGAGGCCATCGGCGCCGGCGGCAGCACACTGCGGGACTTCACCGACGGCGAGGGACGTCCCGGTTACTTCAGCCGCCGCCTGCGGGTCTACGGCCGCGCAGGCCAGCCCTGCCCGCGTTGTGGCACGGCCTTGCGGCAGATCCGCCAGGGGCAACGCGCCACCTATTACTGCGGCCGCTGTCAGCATTGACATGCAAGGTGGACATGGAGGGTGGACAAGGGGTAGCGTAAGCCGACATCATCAGTGATGAGTGATCAGTGATGAGTGATGAGTGATGAGTGATTCGAGAAAAATCGCCAGGTATTGTGTTG
>CAYRLE010000031.1:23218-27929 GCA_964425105.1 uncultured Gammaproteobacteria bacterium
AGTGATGAGTGATGAGTGATGAGTGATTCGAGAAAAATCGCCAGGTATTGTGTTGCTTTCAAGGAGGGAGATGTGTGAAGACGATCGATTTTCGCAGGCTTTTCGACCGGGTAATCGGCGCGGTGTTCGCTGTGATCCTGGTGATCATCACCCTGGGGATCGTTATCGGCGTGCTCCAGCTGCTGTATACCGTCGGCAGCATGGTGATGCACAAGGAGTTGGGGCGCGACTATCTCCTCCTCATCTCGGAGGTGTTGACCCTGTTCATCCTCATCGAACTGTCCCGTTCCCTGGTGGAGTATTTCGACACGCGCAAATTGCGCATGACATTCATCGTCGATGCCGCCATCGTTTTCGTATTACGGGAGATCATGATCAAGCTTTTCGAACACAAGATCGGCATCGATGAGATCTATGCCCTCAGCGCCCTGCTGTTGGTGATGTCGCTGCTCAGGATCGGTTCCTACTGGGTGTACCAGCAGGACTGCCGCTTGCAGCAGAATAAAGAGGCGCAGGGGGGCTCAGGGTGAGCTCCTCTGCGCCTGCAGCTGCCCCGTTTCGATTTCGATCACCGCCCCGCCCTTTTCCAGAAACAGGGTCTTGGTGACGCCGCCCAGCTTGGCGAGTTGGCTGCTGAGTTGCTTGTTGGCGGGGGCGAAGGGGTCGAAGAGCAGGTGGGTGGTGCCCGCGATCTTTTTCAGCAGGGTTTGCTCATCGGGATAGGCGGGCGGCAGGGGCAGCACAGGACGGCGCAGGGCCAGCATGGTGCGTCCCGGCCACTGACTCATGGCGAGAAAATGTTCGTCCTTGTGGTCTTCCAGTTCCAGGGAAAAGGACAGAATCAGCTGGTCCTGAGGGCTCAGCAGGTTGGCCACCAGTCTCTGATAATGGGCCTTGTCGCCCTGCATGAACAGGGTGGCGGTGATGAACAGGGCGAACAGCACCAGGCCCCGCTGCCCCATCAGTCCCTGTTTGCCCAGCGTCTGGTTGAAAGCGATCAGGGCGGGGATGCCGAGATAGAGCAGGGTGGCCAAGGCCAGCAAGCCCCAGGCGGGGTCGGCATTGAGCAGGCCGATGATCAGCGCCAGCACCAGGATGCGTGCCGGCAGTTCCTGCAGCCACTGGCGCCGCTGCAGGAGCAGGAGGATGCCCAGCAGGGCCGCGAGGATGATGCCGCTGATCCACTGGGCGGCCTCGCCGATATCCCCGTCGAGGCCCAGCAGGGCGCCGGACAGCGTGGTAATGGGGTTGTTGAACCAGGACTGGGGCCCCCAGCCGCCGCGCAGCAACAGCGCCAGGGTCAGGGCAATACCGGTGCCTATATAGATATGGCGCTGCTGGCGTTGATCCACGGGGCTTTTGTGCCATTCCCAGATCAGGGCCAGGGGGTAGGCCAGGCCCGCGGGGTGGAGGCTGACGGTGAAGCAGATCAGCAGCAGCTGCAGGAAATACCAGCCGCTCAGCGGCCGTTGTGCCTTGCGGTAGGTCTGGTCCAGCCACATGCCCAGGGCGAAGGCCAGCAACAGATAGGGGCCGCTGCCCACGGCATCGATCTGACTGATGGTCAGGGGCGCGATCAGCAGCAGGCCGCTGCCCAGCAGCGCGCTTTCGCTGCCATAGCGGCGCTGGCTCCAGTTGTGAAACAGCATGACGGCAGCAAAGGTGATCAACATGGTGAAGATCTTGATGGCCAGCATGCTGCCGGGCCAGTAGAGGCCCAGGGGGATGAACAGCAGGACCCGCAGGTCGGGAAAGCCCAGTACGAAGGCTGTACTGATGATCTTGTCGGCCACCGACCAGCCCAGCAATATGGCGCGCGCTGCGCCTTCATCCAGGCCATAGGCATCGAAACGCAGCAGGCCGGCAGCGAGAATGATCCCGCCCCATAACAGCAGGGTGATCAGGGCCCAATAGCGGGGTTTCATCTGTATTTTCATCATGGTGCTCTTGTCTTTCATAGTTCCTCGAGGCGCTGACTATATCATGTTGGAAAAACGCAGGCGTTTAGCGTAACATCTGTTGGCAGGTCATTGGCGTGAGGGGAATGCGGGGTTCATTTCGCACTGAAATGCTAGGGTATCCGTTCCTTGCCGTTGCTGATATTGTAGGGGCAAACATCAATGCTTGCATTGGTTTTCGGCACATGCTATACAACGTTTTCTGATTTTTCTAATATCAATAACAGGGAAAATAGTGCGAGGGGTATTACAATGATTGAAACAAGTCAGGTCTTAATTCTCTATGTGCTTTGGTTTATCCTGGCCTTTGCTTTGGCAGGCTTTCTGCTTAAGAAAAACTCTTAAATATAAAGTGTAACGTGTTGGTGTAAGGGTGAGGGTCAATTAATTGACTGGCTGCCCAAAAAGGCGGCTGGCGTGTTGACAATAAATATCACCCACGTAAGATGTGCCTTCTACACTGACCATAATAAAAACTTAAGGATTTCGAAGAGGGGGATCAAATGCGACGTTTAACCACACTGGCTTCTATCCTCGTGGGGGCGGCTGCGCTCGTACTGGCACCCATGACCTTTGCCGGCAAGCCCGAGGTCAAGGGAAGTCCTGCCAATGGCAAGAAGATCTTTACCGAAGGCAAGGGCAGCGTACCCGCCTGTAATTCCTGTCATGGCCCGGGCGGCATGGGAGACGACAATCTGGGTACGCCCCGTCTCGCCGGGCAGATGTCCCAGTTCCTGGTCAAGCAGTTGGAGGACTTTGCCAACGACAAGCGCCAGGACACCACCATGTTCGTCATGAACGCCAATGCCAAGGGCCTGAGCGCGCAGGACCGTCGCGACGTGGCCGCCTATCTCTACACCCTGGGTGAAGAACTGCACACAGTGCGCACCATCATGGGTAGCAAGCAATTGGTGGACAAGGGCGCGGGTTCCAACCTCAAGGAACTGGCGGCCAATGGCGTCGCGATCGGCAAGCGCTATCTGGGCAAGGCAGTGGTCAACTATGGTGCGCCGGAGCGTGGCATTCCCGCCTGCAAGTCCTGCCATGGCTACAACGGCCGCGGCGTGGATCCCATATATCCCAAGATCGGCGGCCAGCGTTTCACCTACATCGTCAACCAACTCAAGAAGTTCCGTGACGGCAGCCGCGCCAATGATCCCATGTCCCAGATGCAGGTGGTTGCCCGCAAGCTGAGCGATGAGGATATCGCCAATCTTGCCACCTTCCTGACCAGTGCGCCCCCGACCAACATGGGCAACACCCGGATTCCGGAGCAGCATCCCTACATGGCATTTGATGTCAAATAAAACAACAACAGAGTAGTTGGTGTTCTTGAGGGCGGGGTTACCCGCCCTTTTTCTTTGCCAGGGAAGTGATGGGGGCGCCTGGTGTTGGGGTGCCTGCAGATAAGATTGAATTTTGACGGCCAACGATCAATAATGGCGTGAATCCGTGAGGTATGCGGAGTAAGATGTAACACGGTACAGAATGTGCGCTTGTGGTATCTGGCAGAAATCTTTCCTCACGCCTCTCCACTGAGGCCCATCCCAGGTTGCATGTAACGCATTACATTAGTCTTGAAGCAATACCTGTTAAGTCAGGGCGTCCAGGAATCGAGTGATGGCATCTAAGCAGTCTTTGAAGCAGGGTGAGAAAATTCTCTTTGGCATCGCGATCGTATTCGTCATTGCCGCAGTGATCGGTTATATCGCCATGGAGACCTACCGGGCCCGTTCCGACAAGCCGGTTTTCGCAAGCAAGACCCATTTCAATCTTTCTCCCGCCGGCCTGCGGGGCTCAGCTACCTTTCGCAAGTCACGCTGTACCTCCTGCCACCGTGCCTTGCGCAACGGCACCAACATGGGCCTGTCCCTGGATGGTGTAGGTTCCAGGCGCAGCAGGGAATGGCTTTACAATTTTCTCCGTGACCCTGAGGCGACCTATGGCTCGCCCACAGTGGATCACGGCTATCCACCCAAGGAAGCCGCCTATGTTGCATCCCTCCCAGACAAGGACCTGCAGGACATAGCCGCTTTCATATCGGAACTGAAGGCCGACCAGGGGTCTGCCTCCGCACCCCAACCGCCAGAAGGCCGCTCTGAATTCATCGACAGCATGGTGGGTGCTTTTGCCCCCGATAGCTGGAAGGATAAATATCAGGACATACGGGATCAGGACCAACAAGTGTTACCGCAGCAAGGAGAATCACAATGAGCAGTGAGGCGCCGTGGGCCAGCGACAAGGTCTACACCCAGTATACCCTGTACTTCGTCTATGCCTGCATCATCTACAGTATCATCGGTTTCAGCTGGGGGGCAATGATGGGCGGGATAGCTGAATTTCGCCATTTTGTGGATCATCGCCTGCATGGCAATCTCATCGTCAGGGCGCATACCCATGTCAATCTGCTGGGCTGGGTCGAAATGGCTATCTTCGCTGCAGTCTACTATATCGTCCCGCGCCTCGCGCGCCGTCCCATCCACAGCCTGAATCTGGTCAAGGTGCACTTTTGGATTCACAATTTTGGCCTCATCGGCATGGTGGTGTTGTTCACTATGGCGGGCGTGGTAGGCGGCACCGCCAGCCAGAGCCAGCCGCCGGAGGCGGTGGAGGCCATGATCCGGCCCATCCTGGCCACCATGGGCATCTTCGGCTCCCTGGTGCTGCTGGCCAACCTGATCTGGGGCTACAATGTCTTTCGTACCGCCGTGGGTTGGGGCAAAGACCGATGAACGGCCGCTTGCTCATGATTG
>CAYRLE010000032.1:0-17798 GCA_964425105.1 uncultured Gammaproteobacteria bacterium
GCCTTCACCTGCTGGCGCCAGAACTGGGTGCGGCGCTCGGCGTTGCCGTAGGCGCCCTCCTTCTCCACCCACATGGCGGTGGGCAGGATCAGGTCGGCGGCCTGCGCCGAGACCGTGGGATAGACATCGGAGACGATGATGAAATTGTCCGCCTTGCGGTAACCGGGATAGCCCTCCTCGTTCATATTGGCCGCCGCCTGCATATTGTTGTTGCACATCAGCCAATAGACATTGAGTTCGCCGTCGCGCAGTTTGCGGTTCTGCTCCACGGCATGGAAACCAGGCTTGGCCGGAATGGTGCCGGGGGGCAGGCGCCAGATCTTCTCGGCGATCTCCCGGTGCGCCTTGTTCTTCACCACCAGGTCGGCAGGCAGGCGGTGGGAAAAGGTCCCCACCTCGCGCGCCGTGCCGCAGGCCGAGGGCTGGCCGGTGAGGGAGAAGGGCCCGTTGCCCGGCGCCGCGATCTTGCCGGTAAGCAGATGAATATTGTAGATGAGGTGGTTGACCCAGGTGCCGCGGGTATGCTGATTGACGCCCATGGTCCACAGGGACATGACCTTGGTCTTCGGGTCGGCATACAGCTGCGCAAGCGCCACCAAGTCACGCTTGCGCACCCCGGAGATTTCATGGGCCCGCTCCAGGGTGTATTCGGAGACAAAGGCCTGGTATTCCTCAAAGCTCATGGGCTGCGAGCCACCCGCAGCCGCCGCATTCTTGGCCGCGCGCTGCTTGGGGTGCTCCGCGCGCAGGCCGTAGCCGATGTCGGTATTGCCGCGCCGCAGATTGACATGGCGCTCCAGGAACGTCTGGTCGACATTGCCGCTCTGGATGATGTAGTTGGCGATGTAATTGAGGATGGCAAGATCCGATTGCGGCCGGAATACCATGCCGATGTCCGCGAGGTCGAAATTGCGGTTGCGGAATGTGGAGAGCACTGCCACCCTGACATGCTCATGACTCAGGCGCCGATCCGTGAGGCGGGTCCACAGCACGGGATGCATCTCGGCCATGTTGGAACCCCAGAGCACGAAGGCGTCGGCGTGCTCGAAATCGTCATAACAGCCCATGGGCTCGTCGATGCCGAAGGTGCGCATGAAGCCTGCCACGGCGGAGGCCATGCAGTGACGGGCATTGGGATCCAGGTTGTTGGAGCGCAGGCCGGCCTTCATAAACTTGGAGGCTGCGTAGCCCTCCCAGATGGTCCACTGCCCGGAGCCGAACATGCCCACGGCGGACGGTCCCTTGCGGCGCAATGCCGCCTTGAATTTCTCGGCCATGATGGCGAAGGCCTGCTCCCAGGAAACCGGCGCAAAGTCGCCCTCCTTGTCATAGCGGCCGTCCTTCATGCGCAGCAGCGGCATGGTCAGGCGGTCTTCGCCATAGAGGATCTTGGGCAGGAAATAACCTTTGATACAGTTCAGGCCGCGGTTGACGGGGGCATCGGGGTCCGCCTGGGTGGCCACCACCCGTCCCTCCCGGGTACCCACCAGCACGCCGCAGCCCACGCCGCAGAAACGGCAGGGCGCCTTGTCCCAGCGGATGTGATTGTCACTGCCTGAGACGGCGGCATGGCCGATCCCCGGTACCGAAAAGGCGCCGACTGCGGCGGCATTGACCGCCAGGAACTGTCGTCGGGTAAGTTTCATGGCATTCTCCCGCTGCCTGTGGACTGTTCAGCCAGCGCCTGGCTGAGGGGGGCTTTGTTATCGTGCGACTGAATCATCACTAGGGTTTTTCGGCGCCCGCAGAGATTCCATTAGGCACACCGCCCTGACGCTCCTGATGAATGGCGATGGCGCTGGCAGGACAAGCGCGGTAACAGGCTCCGCAGCCGGTGCAACGTTCCGCATCGATGGCCAGGTGGCGCCAGGAAATGGCTTGCACTGGACAGGGATCGACGCAACTCCCGCAGGCGACCCCCTGTTGTTCCAGACAGGCAGCTGTGATCTCGGCCCACTGACGCCAGCCTGCCACCGCCGTCTGCAGCGCACCTGTGGGACAATGCTCCGCACAGCGGCCGCACAGACTGCATGCCCCGCGTGAGAAATCAAGTTCGGGATAGCGCCCGGCACCGGCAATGATGATGGCCTCGGGACAGGCCACGATACACTCCCGGCAGGCAGTGCAGACCTCGACGAAGGCCGCCTCATCGAGCGCCCCCGGCGGGCGCAACACCCGCTGCCGCCCTGCAAAGTCTCCGCGCAACAATTGCCGCCGACTGACAGCCATCATCCCCCCTCTTCTGTGATGATCCCGCTTCGCTATCGCTATCGGCAGCGTGAGCCACGGCAACAGCAGAAATTACCAGGCCTCAGTGGCTGCTGACCCACCTCAGCCAAAAGAAACCACTGATGCCTGCCAGCAGGGAGGCGAAAAGAATGCCCGTTTTGGCCATCAACAGGTATTCGGGCTGGGCGGCAAACCCCAGTTCGGCGATGAAGATTGCCATGGTGAAACCGATGCCCGCCAGCAGGGCCACACCGACAATCTGACTGAAATGGGTCTGCGCCGGCAGCTGGCCGATACCGATCCTGAGGGCCAACCAACTCGCCCCGGCAATGCCGAGAAATTTCCCCAACACCAGGCCCAACATCACGCCCAGGGTCACGGGATGGCTCAGGGTCTCCCCCAGGCCAGCGAATTCCATGGGAATACCTGCATTGATGAAGGCAAAGATGGGGATCACCAGAAAGGCCACCGGCATGTGCAGGCCATGCTCCAGCCGCTGCAGGGGCGTCTCCACCTTGTGGATGCCATTGGCCAGGGTCTGGACCACGGCGCGCAGGGCATCGTTGGTCATGATGCTCCGTCCGGGCTGGTGGCTGGCGTCGAATCTGACCATCAACTCCCGGACATGTTCGCTGAAGCGCCCGGGGTCGTATTTCGGCCGCGCCGGTATGGCGAAGGCCGTCAGCACCCCGGCCAGGGTGGCATGCACACCGGACTTGAGCAGGGCGAACCAGAGCAGCGCACCCAGCAGAAAATAGGGCAAGGGCTGGCGGATGCCCGCCAGATTGCAGACCACCAGCGCCAAGAAGATTGCGCCCCCTGCCAACAGGGCCTCCATGACAATCTGATCGGTATAGAAGAGGGCGATCACCAACACCGCCCCCAGATCATCGACGATGGCCAGTGCCACCAGGAAGGTGATCAGAGACTTGGGCACCCTTCCTGCCAGCAACACCAGGGCGCCGATGGCGAAGGCGATATCGGTGGCCATGGGGATACCCCAGCCGCGGGCACCGTCGCCAGAAGGATTGAAGGCCAGGTAGATCAGCACCGGCACCACCATGCCGCCCACGGCGGCCACGATGGGCAGCACGGCCTGGCGTGGCACCGCCAGTTCGCCCACCAGAATCTCGCGCTTCAACTCCAGGCCTACGACGAAGAAAAACAGCGCCATGAGGCCATCGTTGACCCAATGGTGCAGCGTCTTCTCCAGGCGCCACTCGCCGATGCTGATGGCGATGGGCATGTGCACCAGGTGCTGGTAGAAACCGGCCAGGGCGCTGTTGGCCAGCACCAGTGCCAGAATCGCCGTCGCCATGAGCAACAGGCCGCTGGTGGTCTGGCGATGGACGAATTCCTCGAAAGGGGTGAGGATGCGGTCGAAGGTCCTTTCCCAAGGGGCGTGGAAAATGCCTTTCTCTTGGGGCTGTTGCGGGGGTTTTTCTTGTTGGTTCATGTGCTTTTCCTGGCTTTCTTGCGCTTGCGCGGCCGTGGCGCGTCACTGAACAACCATTCGCGCGCCGTCTCGGTGATGGCCGCCACGGCCGGATGGGAAATCTTGCGCTCCACGGATATGGCGTAGAACTGCTCGCGCACGCTGTCGGTCTGCCCGATGACGCGCACCCCGTATTGTTTCGCCACTTCATCGGCGATAGGCGTGGGCGCGATGAACACGCCGGTCCCCGTCTGGCCAAAGGCCTTCATGAGGGCACTGTCGTCGAATTCGCCGACGATGCGCGGATGGATGTGCAGGCCGTCCAGCCACTGCATGAGGCGGCCGCGCACCACGGTGGTTTCCCCGGGCAACAGCAAGGGCATGCCGTTGAGGTTGTGCGGAAAATCACCACCCAGTGTGCGCGCCAGGGCAGCCGTGGCGAAAAAGCTGATGCCGCAATCGCCCAGGGCATGATTGAAACCACGCACGTTGACGCCCGGGGGGATGGGTCCGTCGGCAATCACCAAGTCGATGCGGTGCACGGCGAGATCGGAGAGCAAGGCATCGATGGCACCTTCACGGCAAACGATGCGCACAGGCTCGGGCAGGCCCAGCGCCGGGGCCAGCAGGCGGTAGGCGATGGATTTGGGCACCACGTCGGCGACCCCCACCTTGAACAGTAATGGCCGCGCGCCGGGAAGATTGCGCACCATTTCCTCCAATTCCCCCCCGAGGGAAAAAATCTCGTCGGCATAGCTCAAGGCCAGGCGCCCGGTTTCCGTCAACTCCAGGTTACGCCCCACCCTGGTGAACAGGGGCTCACCCAGGCTCTCCTCCAACAGGCTGAGTTGGCCGCTGATGGTCTGGGGAGTCAGGTGGAGGCGCTCACTGGCACGGGCAATACCCCCCTCCTTGGCCACCATCCAGAAATAGTGAAGATGCTTATAGTTGATCACCGCCTGCATTACCTCGTTAAATACGAATGTAACATGAATAATAATCGACTTTTCCTTAGTTTTAAACAAGCTTATGCTGAACCGGTCGATTAGCAGGCAGGAACGGCTCGCCTGACATATGATGCTTCCACAGCGCCGGCAGGCTTGCATACGTATGAAGAGGCCCTAGTGAAGACCAGACACAAAAGAATGGGATTTGTCCTCATCGGTATCGGGGGCGTGGTGATTGCGGCAACATTGCTGCTGCGCGCCTTCAACAGCAATATGGTGTTCTTCTACAGTCCCAGCCAAGTGCAGGCTGGCGAAGTCGCTACGGAACGGGTGTTCCGTCTGGGCGGCCTGGTCAGTGAAGGCAGCATCCACCGCGAAGGTGATGGCGTGACCGTCAACTTTCAGGTCACCGACAATGCTCAGACGGTAGCAGTGAAATATGCCGGCATTCTGCCCGACCTGTTTCGGGAAGGCCAGGGGGTGGTGACACAAGGCCGCCTGGGGGCAGACGGCATCTTCATGGCCAGCGAAGTACTGGCCAAGCACGATGAAACCTACATGCCACCGGAGGTTGCCGAGGCACTGGAACAGGCCAGGCAGGCGAGCTCTGCCGCAGCCACCAGCACGCAGTGAATATGCAAGCGGGAAACGCCAGTATTGACAGCACCACAGAGGAACGCGACCTCATAAAGTTTTTACTGGCCTCGGTTTCCTTCTTTTTCATCGGTACGGTACACGGCGTACTGCAGATACAACCCCCGGTGAGGATCTGGCTGGACTCCATAGGAAGTCCCTACGGAGGGCCCGGCCACATGATCGACCCCCTGGCCCACGCCCATATCAATGTCGTGGGCGGCGTGGTAATTCTGTGCATGGCGGTGACCTATTACCTGCTGCCGCGGATTTCGGGACAGCTGCTGTTCTCGCAGCGCCTGGTCAACCACACCTTCTGGTGGACGGTGTTGGGCATCAGCGGCTTTTACAGCACACTATTGGTATTCGGCATCCTGGAGGGCACGCTGCTGTTGGCAGGGGACAGCCCGGCCATGGCTGCGGTCCATCGTATCTATACGCCCATTATCGCCGTGGTCTCCACGGTGATGGGCATCGGCTTCTGGATCTTCTTCACCAATGTCTTCATGACCGCCAAGGCTATCTACCGTGAACGGCGTTCATGAAACGTTTTCAAGGGGAGGCAGGCGCGATGAACGAGGAATTCTGGTTCGTGACCCTGGTGCTGCTCACCATCACTGTAGCCGTCAATATCGCATTGGCCGAATGAGACCGGACGATAGAGACACTCTTTATTGATCGTATAATTCGATCATTAATAAGATGATGTTCGACTTTTTCTTTATCTTGAAACCACCTATGCTGGAACTGCCAATATCGGCAAGCGACTGTGGAGACTACGATGCATATCGAGATTCAAGCACGCAACTTCCCCTTGACCGCCGCCCTGTATAGCTACATAGAGCGACGCCTAGGTTTTGTCCTGAGTTCCCGGGACGAACACATCCAGCGTGTATTGGTGCGCCTCTCCGACATCAACGGCCCACGCGGCGGCGCCGACAAATGCTGCCATATCCAAGTGATTCTCAGCCATGTGCCAGACGTGATCATCAAGGACACCGAGACCGACCTCTATGTGGCCATCGACCGCGCCGCGGATCGTGCCGGCCGCACCGTGGGACGCCGTCTGGCGCGCCAGCGCATCAAGAGCCGCGCCGTCACTCCCGCTGCGCTCAGGATTTATGAGACAGCAGACCAGGATGCACTAGCAACCAGAGGAGATATGCCATCATGAACATGCCAAGCAATTCTCTGACACAACAGGCAGCGGCCAGTATCCTGGCCACCAACAAGGTGGTGCGCAATACCTACACCCTGTTGTCCTTGACCCTGCTGTTCAGTGCGCTGACGGCGGGCGCCTCCATGACGCTCGATCTGCCCCATCCAGGCCTGCTGCTGACCCTGGGCGGCTATTTTGGCCTGCTGTTCCTCACCGCCCGCTTCCGCAACAGCGCCCTGGGCCTGGGCTGCGTGTTCGCATTAACCGGCTTCATGGGCTATACCCTGGGCCCCATGCTCAACAGCTATCTGGCCCTGCCCAACGGTGCGCAATTGGTGATGACCGCCATGGGCGGCAGTGGCGTGATCTTCCTCGGCCTCTCGGCCTATGCCCTCACCACGCGCAAGAATTTCAACTTCATGGGCGGCTTTCTCATCAGCGGTATCCTGGTGGCGTTTCTCGCCGGCCTGGCGGCGCTGTTCTTCGAGATGCCCGGCCTGTCGCTGGCAGTCTCCGCCATGTTTGTGCTGCTCATGACCGGCCTCATTCTCTACGAGACCAGTAATATCATCCATGGTGGCGAAACCAATTACATCATGGCCACAGTGACTCTGTATGTCGCCATCTTCAATCTCTTCACCAGCCTGCTGCATCTGCTGGGATTCATGAACGGGGAGGAATAAGGTGAAACGCGGGCGGCATTTGCATGGCATGGATTCCAGGCCCTTGCGCAGTGAGAAATTGGCAGGCTGTAGTCTTCCACAAGAGGCCACCTTTTGGCAAAGATGGAAAATAAAGGCCCATGGACGGTGGCGGTGATGACGCAGATGAGGCTACGGACAATGCCCCTCAGTATTAACCCGGCCACCCGATATATCGGGTGGCCGGGTTAATAAGACTCCTCCCAGGAAATATAGCGCTCCAGGTGTTCGATCTTGTCCTGCTGCTCCAGGAGGATTTCCTTGACCACATCACCCATGGAGATCATGCCGATCATTCTTTCCTCCTCCATGACCGGCAGATGACGGATATGGTGCTGGGTCATGATGGCCAGGCATTCCTCGACATCCTGATCGGGGGAAGTGTAAAAGACCTGGCGGGTCATGATCTCTTTGACCGGAGTCTCCTTTGCCGGGCGCTCCTTGAGTATCACACTACGCGCACAATCCCGTTCAGAGACGATGCCAATGATCCGCCCATCGAGAAGAACGGCCAGCGATCCGATGCCTTTGGCCCCCATCAGTTCAACAGCCTTGAAGACAGAATCATCAGGGGCGACATGCCAGACTTCGCGCCCCTTGCTCTCCAGAAGTTTTTCCACTTTGATCATGTTTTCATCCTCCCGTGATATGGCAACCGGCAGCTGATAAGCATAGCACAGAGGCATAAGCTGATCGCCCCGCAAGCATCTGTGGTTGCTACTTGGTCAGGGCCACGAACAACTGCGGCAGTCTTTCCGGCAGGCGCTCCACATGGTCGATCACCGTGTAGTGCTGGCCGAAGATATCGGCGACATATTCATCGGCCTTGGGATCCAGATTGATGCAGTGGGTGTAGATACCCATCTGATCAAGCTCCTGCACCGCCTTATGGCTGTCTTCGATGAGCAGCCGCTCGTCCTCGACATCGATATCCGATGGCTCGCCGTCGGTGAGAATGAGCAACAGCTTCTTGTCGGCCTTACGCGCCTGCAGATAATGGGCAGCATGGCGCAGCGCCACACCCATACGCGTGGAATAGCCGGCCTCCATGGCGGCCAAACGACCTTTGACTTCCTCGCCCCACGGCTCACTGTAACCCTTGATGTGCTGATAGCGCACTTCATGGCGGGTGTTGGAGGAGAAGCCGGCAATGGCAAACTCATCACCCACCCCCTGGATGGTCCAGGCCAGCAGCGATACGGCCTCCTGACTCAGTTCGAGAATACTCTGCTGGCACCCCGGGGGGATGTCATTGAGGGAGGCAGAAAGATCCAACAACAGCATGACGGCAATGTCCCGCCCGTCGTGACGGTGGCTCATGTTGATGCGCGGATCCGGCGTATGGCCGCTCTTGAAGTCGATCAATGAACGGATCGCCACATCCAGGTCGAGTTCGCTGCCCTCCTCCTGATAGCGTACCCGCACGTACTGCTGGGGTTTGAGCAACTCCATGATGCGCTGCAGGCGCTTGGCCAGCATGGCGTGCTTGGCCAGCAGCTTGTCGATATGGGAGGCATTGGCGCAGGGGTGCAGGCTCTCGTAGAGGGAGACCCAGTCGGGACGGTAGCTGTTGCTGTTGTAATCCCATTCCGGGTAGTGCCTGGGCGGCAGGGTCTGAACCTCTTCCTGCTGCGAAGTTCTTGAGGACTCGTCTTCGAAGCTCTCCTCCTCATCACCAGCTTCGATGAAACGCCACAAGTGCCGGTTGTCGTCGCGGTAATCCACCTCGGTGTCCTTGAAGTGGACATTGGCCAGCTGATCCGACTGGCACCGGGTCTTGGCGACAAAGGACAGCGCCAGGGCGGCGATCTCGGCCGTGCTGCTCATGCCATCGGCCATCAGCTGTCGGAATTTCCCGACAAACTCGATGATTACCGCATTGTCATAGCCATGCGCCGGATTGAGCAGGGCATAGGACATCATGGTGAGGCGGTGGCGGATGCAGGACTCGTGCTCGGGATCACAGGCGTGCTCCTCCGGCCTGGGATGCAGCCCCAGAAACATCCGGCGCAGGCCGGGATAGCGCTCCATGGCCAGGTACTCGACCCGCGAGTCTTCGAAGATCTCGATGGCAATGCGCTGAAAGGGACTGTAGTTGTCGGCGATGATGGACTGGCTCCAGCGCTGGTGCGCCATGCAGTGGGCCAGCAGGGCGCGATAGCGGTCGAGTCCGCTGACACCGTTGCGGGCATCGTAGACATCGGGAATGCGGATCCCCAGCTTGTCATAGTAGGGACGCGGCCGGCGCAGTTCATCGAAGGCCTCCGAGTAGGGTACCAGATAGTTCTGGGTGTTCCACAGGGCCTTCAGATAGAGCGAAAGCCTGCGTTCATTGTCGATGAACAAAGTACCATGACGCTCACGCTGGAGAATGGCACGGCTGTCGGCGGACTGCAGGCTGAAATAGTCTCTTTGCCGCTCCGGATGCTTGCTGTAGTTGCGCACGCCATAGTCGATCCAGTTTTTCAAGCCTTCCAGGGACAGCTGGCGCAGCAGGAACGGCATCTGCTCCAGCATGTCCACGGCGGCGGGACTGGGATAAGTGGCATGAAAACCGTGAATGGAAGTGGTGGTGCGCTCCATCATATCCATGACCAGTTCAATATAGTGGCGCAATTGGCGCTCGCTGCCGAGACGCCGTGCGGCTTCGGCAATGGTCTGCAGAAAGGCGGGAATCGACCGGCCATTGGGTGTCCGGGAAATCTGCCACACAGCCTGCGATACCAGAGACAGGCAGCCCTCCCCCAGTTGCGAGGCCACCTGCGGCATTTCCTCCAGGTAAGTGAGTACTGGGTCGAAGCCGCGGCCGATCATGCTGACCAGCGAGGCGCCGTCCAGGTAGTCCTTGATCCCCTGCTCCGACAAGAGACTGACCGCCTCTTCCATGCAGTCCGGGAAGACCTGTTCCACTTCACTGAAATTGCAGTTGAGGAGCTCACGATAACGGGCCAGCTCTTCCTTGGGAATGCAGAGGTTCATGCTCATGGTCAATCTACCTCGGCTACGGGTCAACCGAACACACTGGCAATGGCGTGATCCAGTGTGGCGCAGATATCTGCATCATCGGTGATGGGACGCACCAGGGCGGCCTGGCAGGCGGTGATGGGCTCCATACCGTTGCCTATCAGATTGGCGGCGTAGACCAGCAGCCGTGTGGAGATACCCTCGTCCAGGCCATGCCCCTTCAGGTTGCGGGCGGCGGCAGCCACCTGGACCAGCTTGGCGGCGCTGGCCTCGTCGATGCCGGTTTCTTCCTGCAGAATATGGGTTTCCACGTCAGCTGCGGCGTACTCGAAGTCCATGGCGATGAAACGCTGCTTGGTGGACTGTTTGAGATCCTTCATCAGGCTCTGGTAGCCGGGATTGTAGGAGATCACCAACTGGAAATCGGGATGCGCAGCCACTACCTCGCCTTTCTTGTCCAGAGGTAGGGTACGACGGTGATCGGTCAGGGGGTGGATGACTACGGTGGTATCCTGACGCGCCTCCACCACCTCATCCAGATAGCAGATGGCGCCGATGCGGGCGGCCGTGGTCAAGGGCCCGTCGATCCAGCGCGTACCGTTGGCATCCAACAGGTAGCGGCCCACCAGATCGGAAGCAGTCATGTCCTCGTTGCAGGCCACGGTGATCAGCGGCTTGCCCAGGCGCCAGGCCATGTGCTCGATAAAGCGCGATTTGCCGCAACCCGTCGGGCCCTTCACCATAACTGGCAGACGGGAGACATAGGCTGCCTCGTAAAGGGCCACCTCATTGCCCTGGGGCTGATAAAATGGCTCCTGTTGTATTTTATATTGCTCTGATTCGCTCATCTGTTCTCTTCCTTTCATGGGATAAGCAGCTGGGCCGGCAAAAACAGCCAGGCTGCCCTACCCTTTGAAGACTTGTAAAAAAAAGCCCTCGCACAGGCGAGGGCTGGTAATGGGGATAAGACAGGGCGGCAGACAGAATATCCACCGCCCGGGTCCCTTGCCTTACTTGTGCACGCCCAGCTTCTCGCGCCAGCCGGGATACAAGGCATCGGCATCCTTCGGGAAGGACTCGAAGGCGCGGGCGAATTCCTTGTGCTCCTTGGCGAATTCGATGGGGTCCGCACCCTGCTTCCAGCACTCATAGGCCTGCCGCAGAGAGATGGCGCCGGCGGCCGGGCTGTCGATGTGGCCGTAGGAGCCACCACCGGCAGTATTGATGACGTTGCCGTGGCCCAGGTTCTCGAAAAAGCCGGGCAGGCGCAACGCGTTCATACCACCGGAGATGATGGGGGTGGTGGGCTTCATGCCATACCACTCCTGGTGGTAGACCGGGCCGTCTGCGCTGTCGCGCTCGATCATATAGGCGATATTGCGGTCATCGGCCTCACCTTCCATCTTGCCGTAGCCCATGGTGCCGACATGGATGCCGGAGGCACCCTGAAGACGGGACATCTTGGCCAGCACGAAGGCGGTATAACCACGCTTGGCGGACGGCGAGGTGATCATGCCGTGGCCGGCGCGATGGTAGTGCAGGTACTGGCCGGGATACTGACGGCGCGCCGTGGTCACCATGCCGGGGCCACCGACGAAGCCATCCACCAGAAAGGCCACCTTGTCGGCATCCGGACCGAAGGTCTCGAGGATGAAGTCGGCGCGGGCACACATCTCGTAGTGATCGTCCGCGGTGATATTGGCCGAGAACAACTTGGCCTGGCCGGTCTCATCCTGGGCACGCTTCATGGCGTCGGCCACCAGTGGAATGACCTTCTTCAGGGGCGCGAAGACCTGGTTGCCCTGGGGCTCGTCATTCTTGATGAAGTCACCGCCCAGCCAGAACTGGTAGGCCGCCTCGGCAAAGGGCTCGGGGCGCAGGCCCAGCTTGGGCTTGATGATGGTGCCGGCGATGTAGCCGCCGTCCTTGATGGGGCGCCCCAGGATGCGCCACAGGTCGGAGATGTCCTTGGCCGGACCATCGAATAACTGAATGGCGCGTTCCGGCACGTAGAAGTCGATCATCTTGGCATGCTCGATGTCGCCCATACCCTGGTTATTGCCGATGGCCAGGGTCAGAAAGGAAACCAGCATCATGCGGCCATCGGTGACATTGCGATCGAATAGTTCAAGAGGATAGGCGATGCGCATGTCTTCGGTGGCCTCGTCGATGTGATAGACCAGGGCGTCGACACCCTTGGTGAATTCATCGGTGGTGGACACTTCCACGTTGGTGCCGGTGGACGACTCGGCGGCGAAGTGGGCCGCGGCCTCCAAATAGCCGTGACCGGCCTTGGGCTTCATCTTGTAGGCGACGAGAATATGCTTGCCGCCGGAAATCAGGTCTTCTTCTTTCAGGCTCAGATCAGCGTAACGATTGGATTGGTCCATGAGTTTTCTCCTCTCTTTTAACGATTTGTGTGCCGGATATTCGGTATTGCTGCAGATATCGCCCTACGATTGCCTAGACAAGATGCTTGGCCTGAGGCCGTCTGGACTGATGCCTGTATGCTATGAGGAAGCAGTCTATACAAAACAAAGCATCATTGATAATCAATGTTTTTCATGGTTATAATAAGTAAATGCTTATCTATTGAGGCGGTGTCATGCACCGTATAGATCCACAGGCAAGCCCGGATCCGGATGGTCACCCGCCAGCACACTGCCCAAAGATAACCCACTGATTTACAGAGGTTTAAATTGCACTTAACATTACGCCAATTGAAAGTTTTCGAATCCGTGGCCAGACACCTGTCCTTTACCCATGCTGCCCGGGAACTCCATCTCACACAGCCAGCAGTTTCCATGCAAATCAAACAGTTGGAAGAACAGGCAGGACTGCCTCTCTTGGAGCAGTTTGGCAAAAAGAACTACCTCACCGAAGCCGGCCGAGAGCTTCACCAGTACAGCAAATCCATCCTGCAGCAGCTGGACGAACTGGGAGAAATCATGCTGGATCTGCAAGGCCTGCGCCGCGGCTGCTTGGATCTGGCAGTCGCCACCACCGCCAACGACTTCGCCACCCGCCTGTTGGCGACCTTTTCCAGGGAAAACGAACACCTCAATTACCGGCTGGAGGTCACCAACCGGGAGACCCTGCTGGCACAACTTGACGCCAATGAGAAAGACCTGGTGATCATGGGGCGGCCGCCGGTGGGCAAATCACTGGACGCCGAGGCCTTCATGGACAACCCGCTGGTGGTGATTGCCCCACCTGACCATGCGCTGGCGCGCGAATCAAGGATCCCTCTGGCAAAGCTGGCTAAAGAGACCTTTGTGGTACGGGAGAAAGCATCAGGAACGCGCATCGCCATGGAGCGTTTCTTTCGTGAACATGGGTTTGAACTGGCGAGCAAAATGGAAATGACCAGCAACGAATCCATCAAGAATGCAGTTCAAGCCGGCCTGGGCCTGGGCCTGGTTTCAGTGCATACGGTGCGCCTGGAGTTGGAAACGGGACGCCTGGTGGTACTGGACGTGGAGGATTTTCCCATCCTGCGCCACTGGTATATCGTCCATCGCAAGGGCAAACGCCTGTCCACTGTGGCCACGGCATTCAAGGAATTCGTCCTTACCCGGGCAGAGGAATTCGCCAGCATCCCGGCCAACTTATAGCCCCCTCTTTCAGTCTGGCAGCCATTTCTCCACACGATGGCGGTCGAAATCGGCGACGAAGACACTGCCATCTGCGGCCACGGCAACGGCCATGGCGGTATGTGCCGGACCCATGGGATCGATACCGAAGGCAGTGAGAAACGTCCCCCCCGAGGTGAATTTCTGCACCCGGTCGTTGTAGAAGTCGGCCACGAAGACATTGCCCCGCGGCCCGATAGCAATCGATGTCACCGTGGCAAACCAGCCATTGAAGGGGCCGAAGATATTCATGGCCAAGGGTCCTCCCCACTTGCGCAGAAAACTTCCATCGGCGGCAAAGACCTGGATGCGGTCGTTGTAGCCGTCGGCGACATAGAGCATGTCATCCGCACTCAGGGCGACATCCGTTGGGTAATTGAAGCGTCCCGCCCGGATACCGATCTCACCGGTCACCCCCCATTGCCGGATGAAGCGGCCATCGGCGTGCAACTGCTGAACACGCTGATTGTAGAAATCCGCCACGAAGATGTCGCCATTGGCGGCCACCGCCACCCCCCCTGGCGCATTGAACTGGCCTGGCCCCGAACCACTCTCGCCGATGCTGCGCCGATAGGCGCCGTCCAGTGAATAGACCTGGATACGGTCATTCCAGTAGTCGGCCACATAGAGTTCGCCTCTGGAGATGGTCAGATTCATGGGCCGCCCCAACCGGCCCGGCCCTTCGCCCGGCTCGCCAAACTGGCGTTTGAAGCGGCCCTGGAAATCGAACACCTGGATACGCCTGTTGCGTGCATCGGCGACGAACACCTCCGTGGCGCTGACGGCGATGCCGGTGGGTTCATTGAACTGCCCCGGCCCGCTCCCCTGCTCGCCCCAACTGGCCGCCAGCCGGTAGGGCGGCTCCTTTGCAGCAGGGAACCAGGCGCAGGAAGCCAGCAGCACTGTAGCAGCCGCAACAATGGTCAAGCGGAACAATAACATTGCAGATCGATTCATCGTGTCGTACTCAAAGGATTCCAGTGTTAGAAATTGACACGCAGGCTCAGGGTGGCGATATAGTCCTGTTCCATAGCATCGCCATTGAGGTTCTGCAGCACGGGGAATTGCAGGGCAGCCCCCGTCACCGTGCGCATGGTGACGTACTGCAGGACAGGCACCAGGTATAATGTCGTCCCGCCCGAATCCGGGTCATCTGTACCGCCGCTGCGGTTTTTGTCCTGCCAGATGAGATTGCCCTCCAGGCCGGCATAGATGAAATGGGGGATACCACCCGCCGGCCCGGCGCTGCCGATCCGGGCATGGTAGGAGACGTTGAGACGTGCCTCATCCCCAAACTCGAAACCATCCGCCTCATTATTGAATTGATAGCTGGCATCCGCTCCCCATTCGCGTTCCAGGGACTGATCCGTGAGGACCACACCGAACAAAGGGTTCCAGGAGCCGGCGCCGGGTTGCAGGGGACGGGGCAGGTCACCGAGAGCGTCGTGCTCATCATCGCTGCCGGTGGGCGCCTCGATGCCGGCAAAGGGTGCGATGCGCAAGGTGCGGCCCGGCGCATCCTGTGCGTAGGCGGTATAGCGGGCAATGGCGGTGAGATCCCCCCAGCCGTTGGCGGCGCGGCTGACCCTGCCTTGGGCGGTGTCCGTCTGCAAACGCTTGTCGAGCCACGGCACGACAGCAAACAGCATCCAACGGGAAGTGGCGCCCCAGGCCGCCACCAGTGGCACGGCCTTCACGGTGAGTTTACGATTCAGCGGACCGGGATCATCGGTGGCGCGCAGGTATTTAGCCTGCACCCGCAGCAGGGCCTCACCCTGGCTCACAGGCAAGGCGGTATTGAAAGTGACGGGGGCCGCGACGAGGGCCTGCGGAACGCCACAAACGGTGAGCATCAGTAGCGCCAGCGGCCATATCGGGCGATGCCCTTCATCAGCGGATAGTTGCAGCATTACCCGTCCCCCTACGGCAGCGGTTTTTCAGTCAGGGATCTCAGGGTAAACCCGGCATCCTTGACCAACCGTTTCATCTGCTGCTCGCTCAATTTCACACCCTCCCGGGTCTTGACCACCACCACGCCCCGCTCGAGGTCGATGTCCACGCTCTCCACGCCTTCGGTCTTCTTGAGTTTCTTTTCGATCCCATAGGCGCAAAAGGGGCAGGACAGGCCATCGACGCGCAGATCGTATTGCATGCCGGCAGCCAGTGTCAGACTGCTCGACAATAAAAGCCATGTTGCAATAAACAGTGAAAACGGATTCATGTTCTATCCTCCAGGATTGGCGAAATAGGGCTCGTCCAGCGCCTTCACAAATGCCATTCGAGCGTCAGTCTCCCCCGGTATTCGGATTCCGCCTGACCGCCATTCAGATCACTGGCGACAGGAATCTGCACCCCGGCCTTGACGGCAAAGTTGCGCCGGGTCCAGAAGATGCCGGGGGACAGAAACCACTCCCTGCCCCCTGTATCCCTGATGGTCGCACCATTGATCTTTGCCCGCTGACCGTACTCGCCGTTCAACTCCAGCAACCACACCGTATCGGGCTTCAGGTATTCCGGCATGCGCGGTCGCCAGCCGGCAACGATATCCAACAACCACTTGTCGCCGCGCTGCAGGCCGGCGTCATTCTCGCCGTTGCGCCGGTAGCGAATCCCCGCCCAGCGGTACCACTTGAGGCTCTCATAGCCATAGGTCAGACCCAAAATGGTGTCGGTGGAACCGCTCCCCAGTGGCGGATCCTCCTGTTCGTCGCCGCTCTCCAGCTTGACTTGCAGCAAGGCCGCGGCCGACTCCTGGACACCCAAGGTATCATGGCGCCAGAAGCGGTATTTGGTGAACAGTCGGGCATCCCCCAGGCCACTGGCGCTGACGGCCCCTTGCTCTGTCCTCACATAGGGCAGTTCGATGCCCGCTGACCAGTCACCCGTCAGGCCATAGCTCAATTCAAGATCGAATTCCGTCTCCTTGTTCCGCCCCGCCTTATTGCGGTCCACACCGAGGTGGACTTCCACACCATTTTTGTAGAGGACATGGGGGCCCGGACCGAACACCGGGTCATGGGCCAGGGCCACGCTGGCGGCGAACAGAAGCCACACGCCCAGACAGCAAGTTGTTCCCGCCTTCCATGCCATGATCCGTGCCCCCCTATCTCGCGCTGCACAGACACAATCTACTACCTGGATCCGACTCCAGGTCAAGTGTTTTCTATGGTGCAAAATTTTGCGCCTGCCACCCCCTTGACTCCGTACCCAGGCACAGGGTTTACTAGGCGGACGGCTAACAAGACCATTTCCGAAAGGGGGACTGTAGACACATGACACCCAACAGACTCACCATCGGTCGTGTTGCCCGCGCTGCCGGGGTCAATGTCGAGACCATCCGCTACTACCAGCGCGTCGGTCTCATCCATGAACCCGCCAAACCGCTGGAGGGTTTTCGGGTCTACCCAAGCGGGACTGTGGACAGGATCCGTTTCATCAAACATGCCCAGAAGCTGGGCTTCAGCCTGCAGGACATCGCCCACCTGCTGGAACTCGGTGATGGCCATTGCGACGACGTGCGCCAACAGGCCGAGGCCAAGCTCACCCAGATCGAGTCACAGATCCGGGCTCTCCAGGCCATGCGCAAGACACTGAAGAAACTGGTTGCCGAGTGCCGCGCCGGCACCCACAGCGGCCACTGCCCCATCGTTCAATCGCTCGCCAATAAGCAATAGATCCGTAGTGTGGGCACCGCCCACCAAGATTCCCACTTAAACCACTACTGTTTTGGTGGGCGGTGCCCACCCTACAAGGCAGCGGGACACAGCATTTGGATCAAAAGGCCGCTTGACTCCGTACCCGTGTACGGCTGTTAAACTCCCGGCTATTTGCAATAGTGGAGATAGCACCATGCGTCCGATGATCCTGATGCTAGGGTTCCTGTTACTCAGCGCCTGTTACGATGCCAAGGAGCAGACGCAGATCAAGATACCGCCTTCTGCGCAACAGGTCAGTTTGGCGGTCAGCAACATGACATGCTCAACCTGCGGACCCACGGTGCGCCGCGCCTTGCAGCAAGTGCCCGGCGTCTATCAGGCCAAGGTTGATGTACGCGGCGGCACTGCCCAGGTCTATTTCGACCCGGCCAGGACCGGGGTC
>CAYRLE010000032.1:17898-27075 GCA_964425105.1 uncultured Gammaproteobacteria bacterium
TGATGTACGCGGCGGCACTGCCCAGGTCTATTTCGACCCGGCCAGGACCGGGGTCCGGCAGCTGACCCAGGCGACCACCAATGCCGGCTATCCCTCGCGGGCGTTGTAGTGCCAAGCGTAGCTTCACAGCAACAGAACAGGCGCCGTTCAGGTGCTAACGAATCCGCCCTCAGGAGATCAGAAACATGACCAGCATAGAAGAAACCGCCCCTGCCCCACCCGCAGCATCCGCTACCCCGGACAGCCCCTTATCAAGCGGCACCTTGATCGCCGGACTGCTGGCCGGCATCACTGCCTCGGCCTGCTGCCTCGGGCCGCTGGTGTTGTTGATGCTGGGCATAAGCGGCAGCTGGATCAGCAACCTGACGGCGCTGGAACCCTACCGCCCCCTGTTCATCGGCGTCACCCTGCTGTTCCTGGGGCTGGCCTACCGCAAGCTGTACCGCCTTCCCCAACGCTGCGCGGCGAACAGCGCTTGCGCCCAGCCGGCCAGGCTGCGCCTGCAACGCAGCGTCTTCTGGGCAGTCACCGTGGTGGTGGCGTTGATGGTCGCCTTTCCCTGGTATGCGCCATTGTTCCTGGAATAAAACAACTCATGAGGAATCGCCCCAACCTATAACCATTGCCGGCAGGCTTCCTGCCTCCCTGGCCGGCCTGATGCCTCCCTTGCACCGAAGGACTTAATCGATGACAACCCAGACACTCCACATTACCGGGATGACCTGCGAGCATTGCGCCGCGGCCATCGAACAGGCCTTGAACGCACTACCAGGCGTCACTGCCCGGGCCTCCTATGCCGAAGGCATCGCCCACGTGGAGAGTACGGCCGGGGTCACGACCCAGCAACTTCTGGACACCATACGCGCCCAGGGCTACGGCGTCCACGAAACGGCTGCTCAAGAAAAAGACCCCATGGCAGAGGCCACGAGCGGCAGTCTGCACATCGCCATCATCGGCTCCGGCTCGGGCGCCTTCGCCGCAGCCATTCGCGCCCTGGAAGAAGGGGCGCGGGTCACCCTGATCGAGGGCGCCGAGCTCATCGGCGGCACCTGCGTCAACATCGGCTGCGTGCCCTCCAAGATCATGATCCGCGCCGCCCATATCGCCCATCTCCAGGCCCGGCATCCCTTCGCGGGGCTGGAGCGTCATGTGCCGCATATCGACCGCGCCGCGCTGGTGGCCCAGCAACAGGCCCGGGTGGAGGAACTGCGCCATGCCAAGTATGAGCGCATCCTGGAAGACAACCCGGGTATCCAGCTGCTGCGCGGCTGGGCGCGCTTCCAGGATGCCCACACGCTGATCGTTGCCCAGTCAGACGGCACGGAACGGAGTGTGGCGGCAGACCGCATCCTCATCGCCGCCGGGGCGACGCCGGTGATACCCGACATCCCGGGCCTGAAGGATACCCCCTACTGGACCTCCACACAGGCACTGGTGGCCGAAGCACTGCCCCGCCACCTGCTGGTGCTGGGCGGCTCGGTGGTCGCCCTGGAACTGGCCCAGGCCTTCCGCCGCCTGGGCTCGGAAGTCACCTTGCTGGCCCGCAGCACCCTGCTCTCCAGGGAAGACCCACAAATCGGCGCCGCCCTGCAGACGGTGTTCAAGGAGGAAGGCATCCGCGTGCTCGCCCATAGCGTGCCGGCAGCCGTGACCCACGACGGCGAGGCCTTCATCCTGCAGACCACCGCTGGCGAAATCCGCGGCGACCGGCTGCTGGTGGCCACCGGCCGCCGGCCCAATACCCAGGCCCTGGCGCTGGAGAAGGCAGGCATTGCCACCGACCCACGGGGCGGCATCATCATCGACGATCACATGCGCACCTCGGTTGAACACATCTACGCCGCCGGCGACTGCACCAACCAGCCGCAATATGTCTATGTTGCCGCCGCAGCGGGCACCCGCGCCGCGGTCAACATGACCGGCGGCGATGCAGCGCTGGATCTCACTGCCATGCCGGCAGTGGTATTCACCGAGCCGGCAGTAGCCACGGTGGGCCTGGATGAAACACAGGCTGCGGAGCGGGGCATCGAAACCGAGTCGCGCACCCTGGATCTGGAGAACATACCAAGGGCACTGGCCAACTTCGATACCCGCGGCTTCATAAAACTGGTGGCGGAAAAGGACAGCGGCCGCCTGCTGGGCTGCCAGGTACTGGCCACTGAGGGCGGTGAGATCATCCAGGCCGCGGCGCTGGCCATCCGCAACCACATGTCCGTGGCCGACCTCGCCAATCAGCTCTTTCCCTATCTCACCATGGTGGAAGGCCTCAAGCTCTGCGCCCAGACCTTCACCAAGGATGTCCGCCAGCTCTCCTGCTGCGCCGGATGAAAATGACACCTTCAGGAGGAAACCCATGTTCAAGCAAATCACCGGCTCCCTCGGCTCCATCTTCGCCAGCCTCTGCTGTCTCGGCTTCGCCCCCCTGCTGGCCGCTCTCTCCGCCGCCGGACTGGGCTTCGCCATCAGCGACACCATCCTGATTCCCCTGCTGGCGCTGTTCCTGGGCCTCACCCTGTGGGGCCTGCAGGGCTCCCGTGCCCGCCATGGCAACAGCATCCCTTTCTATGTCGGCGCCGCGGGCGCCGCGGCGGCCCTGGGCGGAATATTCATCTTGATACCGCTCCATGTCGTCGGCCTGCTCATGGTGGTGGGCGCATCCGTATGGGATGTCGTGTTATTGCGCAGGACGGCGCGTGATTGCCAAACCACCACCCCTTCTCAAGGAGCCTGAACCCATGAAGAAACAACTGGCATCACTGTTCACAGCACTGCTGCTCGCCGTGGCCAGCAGCGGCGCATTGGCCGGCGCAGGCAAGACCATACTCTTCCACCTCAAGACCGGCCTCAAACATGACGACGCCCAGATCTGTGTCGCCTACAACGAGATCTGGGCGGCCCTGGCCGAAGGCCTCAAGGTCAAGGTGCTGGTGGACGCCGACGCCATCAACACCTTCAAGGTGGGCTGGCGCGGCAAGGACGACATCGAGAACTACAAGATCCCGGACAATCTGCGCCGCGCTCTCGCCGTACAGTTCACCGACAATAAAATGGATGCGGTACCGAAAACCTATGGCGAATTCCTGAACCTGCTCCACGAGCAGGGCGCCGAGTTCTACGTCAACAGTTCCTTCCTGGTGGTGGCCAAGATCGAAGAACAGCTGGGCACGGCAGAGCATCTTTCAGCGAAGTTCTTCAAACCCATCGGACTGAAGGAGATGCTGCGCCTGCGCACCACTGCGGACTATTACATGGTGTATTGAACGGCCGGACGATGCTGGGCGCTGTCAATGACCCGCATGAATGTGCAGGTCCGTGGGACAGCACTGCGCATGGGGCACCACGCCTTCACGTCGCTCATACCATCGTTGCGTCGTGTTGACGACGCGCACCGCAACGAGCATCACCGGCACCTCAATGAGCACGCCCACCACGGTGGCCAGGGCATCGCCCAAGTTTCCGTACATAACATAGACCCCAAGGTCGGTCAATCGGCCCAGAAGCATCATATCTTCGCCGTGCGCCTGGTATTGACTGCATCGTTCACGATATGGATGCCTCCACGGATGACGATGGACGCAATTGCCGCGCCGATAATCAGATCGGGATAAGGTGAATCAAGCCAAAGCACCAATAATCCTCCTGCAATGATACCCAGGTTGGCAATCACGTCGTTCTTTGAGAATATCCAACTTGCACGCATATGGACCTCACCGTGGCGGTGCCTGGCAATTATCGTAAGGCAATAGACATTGGCAAGCAGTGCAATGCCTCCCATGCCGATCATCAGCAGGGAGACGGGCTCGCTGCCGGATATCAGGCGGCGCACGATATCTACCAAAATCATGGAGCCCAATAATATCTGCATCACACCGCTGGCTTGTGCCGCCTTGGCCTTTGTCAAAACGCTCCGGCCGACGGCATACAGGGTGATACCGTAAACGGTGGCATCCGCCAACATGTCCAGTGAATCCGCCAGCACGGCAGTGGACTGCGCCAGCAGTCCAACCACGACCTCCAGAACAAACATGACCGCATTGATCGCAAGAAGCCGCTTTAGGGCTTTACTCTCTTTGCGATCAGCGAGTTCGATTTTACAATTGCAGCCGCTCATTGAAGAATGACCTGCAAGTTATCAGGCCAATTGAATTGTTCGCGTTTCTCCATGCGGCGAGTGAAAATCTCATGTTCCAGTGAATCATCCACTCCTTGGGACAATGGCATCAGTGTCCTTTGTGCGGATCAGAGCCGGTTGCCATCTGCCAATGGTGCATCTGATGATGTTTGCCCATGGCGACAATACCGATGTAGCCGAGAGCACGAATCTTCATTGCCTCGCCAGGATCGGGACTGGTCACACGGGCGGTGTAGGCACCACCTTTGTCTTTCATCACGACCATGTTCCAGCCCGTTTCCTGTTTCAGAACGGCGGGGTGAGCACTGAACAATCTTTCGAGGGAGCCTGCGGCTCCGGGGGTCGTGGGTTTTACGCTAAACTCGACACCGCTATCGATGGCTTTCTGCGTCGCGACCTCCACGTTTATCACGAAGTTGTGCATGTCCACCAGATGCTGGCGCAGCGCTTCAAGGTTTACGCGCTGCCAGTCTGTATCGGGATCGGCAAGCAGCTTGGCAACGACTTCCTGAATCGCGGTGAAGGCGTCATTTCCCGCTGCGATGAGCGGCATGGTGCTCATTCCGTGGTTGTGATGCGGGTCATGCTCGACGGCGTAAGTGGTAGCCGAGAATACGACTGTGGAACAGATCAGTAATACAGCGGTAAATCGCATAACGATTCCTCCTGGATGGAAAAATAACTGGCACAGCTTTCCTGAATCATTCTCATCATCGATGGCTCTACCGATGTTCATTCGCTCCACTGCCACCGGGTCATCGTTGGCATGCACAGCAGCGCACCGATTAATAGCCGGTGTGCAGGTGCACATCCGTGGGACAACACTGCTCATGAGGCACCACGCCTTCGCGCCGCTCATACCAATGGCGCGTCGCATTGACCAGCCGCACCGCCAGCAGCATCACCGGCACCTCAATGAGCACGCCCACCACGGTGGCCAGGGCGGCGCCCGACTCGAAGCCGAACAGCGCAATGGCGGTGGCCACGGCCAACTCGAAGAAATTGCTGGCGCCGATGAGCGCCGATGGGCCGGCCACGCAATGGGGGGATCGCACCAGGCGGTTGAGCAGGTAGGCCAGGCCCGCATTGAAAAACACCTGGATCAGGATGGGTACGGCGAGCAGTAAAATGATCAACGGCCGGGCGATGATCTGCCCGCCCTGGTATCCAAACAACAGGATCAGGGTGACCAGCAGCGCCGCCAGGGACAGCGGACCCAAGCGCTTCACGGTATTGGCAAGCCGGGCGTAACCCTGCGCCTGCTTCAGTAACTGCCGGCGCCAGAGACTGGCGATGAGCAAGGGCACGACGATATAAAGCAGCACCGACAGCAACAAGGTATCCCAGGGCACGGTGATGGCGGACAGGCCCAGCAACAGGCCCACCAGGGGGGCAAAGGCGAACACCATGATGACATCGTTGAGCGCCACCTGGGACAAGGTAAAATGGGGTTCGCCGCGCATCAAGTGGCTCCAGACGAAGACCATGGCCGTGCAGGGCGCGGCGGCGAGGATGATCAGCCCGGCGATATAGGAGTCGATCTGATCCGCCGGCAATAAATCGCGAAACCACACGCCGATGAACAGCCAGCCCAGCATTGCCATGGAAAAGGGCTTGACGCCCCAGTTGACCAGCAGCGTGACCCCCACGCCCCGCCAATGCTGGCGCACGCCCTTCAGGGCCTTGAGGTCGATCTTGAGCAGCATGGGAATGATCATCAGCCACACCAGCAGCGCCACCGGCAGGTTGATGTGCACCACCTCCATGCCACCCAGAAAGTGGAAAACAGCGGGGAAGAGATATCCCAGGCCGATGCCGGCCACGATGCAGAGAGCCACCCACAGTGTCAGGTAACGCTCGAAGAGATTCATCTCTGCAGCCGGTGTTTTTACTGACTTACTCATACCGTTGCAGGTCCTCGAGCAGGGCCTGTACCCGGCGCCGGATCTCGTCACGGCTGGCGCGGAATACAGTCATGATTTCCTCCTCGCTGCCGGATGCCTTGGCGGGATCCTCCAACGGCCAGTGGATCTTACGGATGTCAGGTGGCAACACTGGGCAGTGCTCGTCGGCATGGCCGCAGACTGTCACCACCAGATCGACGCCGCGCAACATCTCCGCCGTCAGTTTAGTGGATGACTGATGGGAAATATCCACCCCCGCCTCTCTCATCACCGCGATGGCGCGCGGGTTCTTGCCGTGGGCCTCGATACCGGCTGAGTGCACCTCCAGGCATTCGCCGCCCAGGGCGCGCGCCCAGCCCTCCGCCATCTGCGACCGGCAGGCATTGCCGGTACACAGGAACAAGACACCAAGTTTTTTTGCACTCATGGCTATTTCCTTGATTTGCTCAGGCACAACAACGGCTGTCCGGCCGGTTGGACATTTCCGCCAGCCTGGCGCGGTCCTTGCAAAACGGCTCCTGGTCTTCGGCCCCCTCCAGGGCAGCGCCAATCACATGCCGTGCCCAACGCGGGAGGTCAGGGTGCAGCTGGTAGAACACCCACTGCCCCACCCTGCGCCCGGTGACCAGGCCCGCCTCCCGCATCAGGGCCAGATGGCGGGACACCTTGGGTTGAATCTCGGCCAGGGCGTGGGTCAGTTCACAGACACACAACTCCCCCTCCCGGGACAGCAACACCACGCTGCGCAGCCGCGTGGGGTCGGCTAGGGCGTGAAACAAATGCTCGAGGCTCATTTTGCTCATAGGCGCCAATATACGGCATTTCGTATATATGGTCAAACATATATATTAAGAACGGCATCATAACATGGGCAATGAGTCCTGACATCAGGCTGGCATGAGAACTGGGGTATAGTGGGCCTCCCACCATCACCGACAGTGGAGGGATCACGATGAACGATAGGATTAACAACGCCGATGCGGCGCGCCGTGGAGCGGCGCAACAAGGCCGCAATCACCTATCAACGGGCCGCTGGCGTGAATTCGCAGGGCATCGCCTGGGAGAAGAAAAGGATGAACGATGAAACGCTGTGAGTGGGCAACAGACGTCGCGCCCTTGTACACAAAGTACCACGATGAAGAATGGGGCGTCCCCGTCTTCGACGACCGGCAATTGTTTGAAATGTTGATCCTGGAAGGGGCACAAGCCGGCCTCAGCTGGATCACCATCCTCAACAAGCGGGAAAACTACCGCAAGGCCTTCGATCACTTCGATGCCGAGAAAATCGCCCGCTACAACGACCGCAAACGCGCCGCCCTTTTGCAGGATGCCGGCATCGTCAGAAACCGCCTCAAGATCAATGCCGCCATCATCAACGCCCAGTGCTGCCTGGCTATACTCGAGGAATATCAAAGCTTCAGCGACTATCTCTGGCAATTCGTCGACGGCAAGCCTATCAGGAACCACTGGCGGCATATGCAGGAGATGCCCGCTACGAGCCGGGAATCAGACCTCATGAGCAAGGCACTCAAGAAACGGGGTTTCAAGTTTGTAGGGTCCACGATTTGTTATGCGTTCATGCAGGCAGTGGGGATGGTTAACGATCACACGACAGACTGTTTCCGCCACCAGCCGGGATGAATCCTTATCACCCTCCTGACGAGGAAATCGCGATCATTGATAGCAACGCAAGCCTGCCTTTTTATTTGCCTGCCACCCATTGACATGAAACGTATGATGTTTTATCTTTAGTTCACACAAAGTACGTGTGCCTCCGACAGAATTAGAAACTGTCATCAACAAGCAAACCTTAAGCTGCCGGTACTCTCCTACGGGCTAAGACACTGAAAGAGAAACTTTGGTATAAAGAAATAATCCGCTGCAGCCGCAACATATCATTCGAGCACTTAACTAGGGAGAAGGAAATGAAGAAAACACGCCTGAATATTGCCCTGACATGCGCTGGCCTACTTTTGGTCGGCTCGGCATATGCCCATGACCCGTCAGAACATAATGGCAAACATGAAGCACCAGACTGCAGCGCAATGAAGGACATGGACCACATGGAAAAAATGGACCCGGTCATGATGGCTATGATGCAGCAGTGCGGCGATGAGCACGAAGGCAAGGATCACAAACATCATGATGACGAGGACAACCACGACGACGACCATGATGATGGAGACCACCACCACTGATCCTCACCCACAACCAGCAACGGGCCTCTGATAAAAACCGTGCCGAACAACTGAGAAGAAAAGCCATTGCCAGTCCGTATTCACCGAACTGGCAAGAGTTGCAACGTGCTTTTGTCCACTGCCATTGGTTGTGAGCCGGCTCACAAGCCCTCTGTATATTGCCCTAGCCAAGGATGTTGCTTATGAAATGCAAGATATTGATCTCCTCTGCCATTGTCGTTGCCGCAATCGGAGGACTGTCTTTCCTCTATTCCGGGCTTTATCCCATCGGCGCCGACGTCCCCCATACAAAACTGACTTACTGGGCGCTGGAAACCTTGCGCGAACGCTCCATAGCACGCGCATCCCGGGATCTGCAGGTCCCTGATCTGAATGATCCGTCGCTGCTGCTTGCCGGCGGGGCCGATTACAATGACATGTGCGCGCTCTGTCATTTGAAACCGGGGAAGGACAAGAGCGATATGAGCCAAGGGCTCTACCCAAAGCCACCGAACCTGGCAAAAGATACCGATGAACATGGTCACAGCCATGAGGAAAGCAGCGATCAGGCACAGGAGGCCCGCCGGCGGTTCTGGATCATCAAGCATGGCATCAAGGCATCCGGCATGCCTGCCTGGGGCGTCACTCATGATGACAAGAGAATCTGGGCTATGGTCGCCTTTTTACAAAGACTGCCGCAATTGACCGAACAGCAGTATCAAATCATCACGGCAAGAAAGGGCAACTCAGGAATGCACCACTAACCGAAAGCAAACCGAAAGGGTCAGAGTCGATTGATTTCGTGCCGGCAACATCAACCGGCCTCGGTTGATTACCAATAGGAATTCGCGAACAACAGAAAATCACAAAAATGGAAAGGCCAGTAAGTTACTGGCCCTTAACGAGGAGATGGCGCGCCCGGAGAGATTCGAACTCCCGACCGCCTGGTTCGTAGCCAGGTACT
>CAYRLE010000033.1:0-11041 GCA_964425105.1 uncultured Gammaproteobacteria bacterium
CCCATGGCCGCCGCCATCGGCGCCGGCATGCCGGTGGCCGAGGCCAGCGGCTCCATGGTGCTGGACATCGGCGGCGGCACCACCGAAGTGGCGGTGATCTCGCTGAACGGCATCGTCTATGCCGCATCGGTGCGCATCGGCGGCGACCGCTTCGACGAGGCGATCATCAGCTATGTGCGCCGCAACTACGGCAGCCTGATCGGTGAATCCACGGCGGAGATGATCAAGCACGAGATCGGCTCCGCCTATCCGGGCAACGAAATCCGCGAAATCGAAGTACGCGGCCGCAACCTGGCGGAAGGCGTGCCGCGCACCTTCACCCTCAACAGCAACGAGATTCTGGAGGCCCTGCAGGAACCCCTGTCGGGCATCGTCGGGGCGGTGAAGACCGCCCTGGAACAGACCCCCCCGGAACTGGGCGCCGATATCGCGGAACGGGGCATGGTGCTCACTGGCGGCGGCGCCCTGTTGCGCGACCTGGACCGCCTGCTCTCGGAGGAGACCGGCCTGCCGGTGATCATCGCCGAGGATCCCCTGACCTGCGTGGCACGGGGCGGCGGCCGCGCCCTGGAGATGATCGACGAACACAGCGGAGATGTTTTTGCGCTCGAATGAGCGCCGCCGTTGAACCGGTGCGCCACACACAGCGCGCCGCACCGGTGCCAGCAATGATCGCGAGAGGTGTGACATAAAACCCCTATTCGTCCAGGGACCATCGACCACGCTGCGGGTGGTGGTGCTTTCCCTGCTGGCCATCGTGATGATGTCGCTGGACCATCGTCAGCAGCACATGGAAAGCGTCCGCTCGGTGCTGTCGGTGGTGCTCTACCCTATCCAGTACCTTATCGGGGTGCCGCGGGAAACCGGCCTCTGGCTGTCGGAGAGCCTGGCCACCCGCCACACACTGCGGGAGGAGAACGAACGCCTCCACGCCCGGCAGCTGCTGCTGCAGTCACGGCTGCAAAGGCTGGAGGCCCTGGAGGCGGAAAACAATCGCCTGCGGGAACTGCTGGATTCCTCCTTCAAGGTGGAAGGCCGGGTCCTGATCGCCGAACTGCTGTCGGTGGACATGGCCCCCTTCACACGGCGCCTCACCCTCAACAAGGGCAGTTACGACGAGGTCTACCGCGGCCAGCCCGTGCTGGATGCCGCAGGCGTACTGGGACAGGTGGTGGCGGTGAGCCCCATCACCAGCACCGCCATGCTGATCACCGACCCCAGCCATGCCCTGCCGGTAGCCGTCAACCGCAACGGCCTGCGGGCCATTGCCATCGGCACCGGCGAACCCAACCGCCTGGAACTGTCCCATATCCCCAACAACGCAGACATCAAGATTGGCGATCTGCTCATCACCTCGGGATTGGGGGGCCGCTTTCCCGAAGGCTATCCCGTGGCGCGCATCATCCATATCGAACGCAATCCCGACCGCCCCTTCGCACGGGTCTACGCCGAGCCCACCGGCAACCTGGAGAGCAGCCGTGAGGTGTTGCTGATATGGAATGCTGAGCCCCAAGCCCCGCAACAGCCCGCTGCGCCGGCGGGCAGGGAAGCCGGCCCTTGAATACACCGCGCAAACAAGGCGGCTGGGTCATCGCGGCCAGCTTCGTAGCGGCAATGATCCTGACCATCGTCCCGCTGCCGGGGTGGCTCGCCCCGCTGCGCCCCGAGTGGGTCGCGCTGGTACTGATCTACTGGTGCATGGCCCTTCCGCAGCGGGTGGGTGTCGGCATCGGCTGGGGGGTGGGACTGCTGACGGATGTCCTGCGCGCCGGCCTCATGGGCCAGCACGCCCTGTCCTTCGGCATCATCGCCTACGTGACCCATCACCTCTACCAGCGACTGCGGATTTTCCCCCCCTGGCAACAGGCCTTCAGCATCCTGGTGCTCATCGCCCTGCATCAGATGCTGATGTTGTGGGTCAAAGGCATCACCGGCCAACCCTCGGGATCCTGGATGTACTGGCTGCCCACCTTCAGCAGCATGCTGCTGTGGCCAGCCCTGTTTATCCTGCTGCGCGGCCTGCGGCGCCGCTTCAAGGTCAGCTGACAAGCCACCCGGCAGGCCCGCCCCATGCGCATCACCATCAAAGACCATATCCGGGAGACCAGGCTGTTCAACGAACGGGCGGCGGCGGCCCTGGTGATCGCCCTGCTGCTGGTGCTGGTGATCATCGCCCGCCTGGTCTACCTGCAGATCCTCAGTCATGAACATTACGCCACCCTGGCCGATGAGAACCGCATCAACATCGTCGCCCTCCCCCCCACCCGCGGTCTCATCTATGACCGCAACGGTGTGCTGCTGGCCCAGAACCTGCCCTCCTTCAGCCTGGAAATCACGCCGGAACAGGTCCCCGATATGGAGGGCACCATCACCCAGCTGCGCCAGCTGATGGATATCAGCGAGGAGGAAGTGCAGCGCTTTCGCCGCCAGTCCCGGCAGTACCGCCCCTTCAACAGTATTCCCCTGAAGTTCCATCTCAGCGAACAGGAGGTGGCCCGCTTCGCCGTCAACCGCTATCGCTTTCCCGGTGTGGATATCGAGGCGCGCCTGATCCGCAACTATCCCCTGGGCAAGCTGGCGGTCCATGCCATCGGTTATGTGGGACGCATCAATGAAGAGGAGTTGCAGGGACTGGATGCAGCCAACTACAGCGCCACACGCTTCATCGGCAAGACCGGGGTGGAAAAATATTATGAGGGCATCCTCCACGGGCGGGTGGGTTACAAGAATGTGGAGACCAATGCCCTGGGGCGGGTGCTGCGCGAGGTCAGCCGCACACCGCCGGTGCCTGGCGAGGATATCTATCTCACCATCGATATCAATCTCCAGGCCCTCGCCGAGGAGGCCCTCAGAACCCGGCGTGGCGCAGTGGTCGCCATGGATCCCCGCAATGGCGATATCCTGGCCCTGGTGAGCATGCCGGGCTACGATCCCAACCCCTATGTCACCGGCATCGACTCCAAGACCTATCATGAGTTGCAGACCTCCCTGGACAAGCCGCTGTTCAACCGCGCCTTGCGCGGCCAGTACCCGCCCGGCTCCACGATCAAACCCTTCATGGGCCTGGCGGGCCTGGATTACCAGTTGCTCACCATCGGCACCACATCCTACTGCCCCGGCTGGTATTCCCTGCCCGGCGATGACCACAAATACCGTGACTGGAAAAAGACCGGCCATGGCCGCACCAATCTCGACAAAGCCATCGTCCAGTCCTGCGACGTCTATTTCTACGACCTTGCCCTGTCCCTGGGCATCGACCGCATGCATGACTTCCTGGCCAAGTTCGGCTTTGGCGAGCAAACCGGCATCGACCTCAAGGGCGAGGCCAGCGGCCTGCTGCCCTCCCGCCAGTGGAAACGGGCCAAGCGCCATGAACCCTGGTACACGGGCGAAACGCTGATCACCGGTATCGGCCAGGGCTATCTACTGGCCACCCCCCTGCAACTTGCCGCCACCACCGCCGTCATCGCCAACCGCGGCGGCCGGGTGCGCCCCCATATCCTCTATGCCCACCACGCGCCTGCCCATGAAGGCCTGCAGATTATGGAGACCCGGCAATTACCACCAGTGGAGCTTGCCGCCTCCCGCCACTGGGACCAGATCATTGCATCCATGGAACGGGTGGTGCACAGTATCCGGGGGACGGCCCATGGCATCGGTCGCGGCGCGCCCTACCGGATTGCCGGCAAGACCGGCACGGCCCAGGTGTTCGGCATCAAGCAGGATGAAAAATACGTGAAGGAGGAGATCACCTCGCGGCTGCGCGACCATGCGCTGTTCATCGCCTTTGCTCCCGTCGAATCCCCCCGCATCGCGCTGGCGGTGATCGTGGAAAATGGCGGTGGTGGTGGCAGCACGGCGGCGCCCATCGCCCGGAAGCTGATGGATTACTATTTGAAGAAGGACGCCCCTCCCTCATGATGAGCGCTTCCCGCCATGAAAAACGCTGGGGTGACCGCCGCGGCGCGCGGCTCCTGGTGCGCGGCCTGCATCTGGACATCCCCCTGGTGCTGGCACTGGTACTGCTGTCGGTGCTGGGGCTGGCCATCCTCTACAGCGCCAGCGGCCAGGACATGAAGATGGTGGACCGCCAGCTGATCCGCCTCGGGGTGGCCTTTCTGGTGATGTTCGTGCTGGCCCAGATTCCCGCCCACCATATCGAACACTGGGCGCCCTGGGTGTTCGGCGCGGGATTGGTGCTGCTGGTGGCGGTACCGCTGTTCGGCGAGACCGGCAAGGGCGCGCAGCGCTGGCTGGACCTGGGCCTGCTGCGCTTCCAGCCCTCCGAGATCATGAAGATCGCGGTCCCCATCATGGTCTCCTGGTATCTGGCGGAGCACCCCCTGCCGCCGACCCCGCGCACCATCGCCGTGGCCATGCTGATCATCGCCGTGCCGGTGCTGCTCATCGCCAGCCAGCCGGATCTGGGCACCTCGCTGCTGATCGCAGGTTCAGGACTGTTCGTGTTGCTGCTCTCCGGCATCAGCTGGCGAGTGGTAACCAGGGCCCTGTTCCTGATCGCTGCTGGCGCGCCCTTGCTGTGGTACGGCATGCGCGATTACCAGCGCGCCCGGGTGCTGACCTTCCTGGATCCGGAGAGCGATCCCCTGGGCTCGGGCTACCATATCATCCAATCCAAGATCGCCATTGGCTCGGGGGGAATGTACGGCAAGGGCTGGCTCAACGGCAGCCAGTCCCAGTTGGAGTTTCTCCCGGAACGCTCCACCGATTTCATCTTCGCCGCCTTCGGCGAAGAATTCGGCTTCATCGGCATCATGGTGCTGCTGGCCCTCTACATCTTCATCCTGGTGCGCGGCCTCTACATCGCCACCCAGGCCCAGGATACCTTCACGCGCCTGCTAGCCGGCAGCCTCACCTTGACTTTCTTCGTCTATATATTCGTTAATATATGCATGGTAACCGGGTTGCTGCCGGTGGTGGGACTGCCCCTGCCGCTGATCAGCTATGGCGGCACCTCCATGGTGACCATCATGGCGGCCTTCGGTATCCTCATGTCCATCCACACCCATCGCAAACTGCTGTCGACCTGATGATTAAACCTGCCCTCTGTCTTTTCTGTTGCCTGTTGCTGCCAGCGCTGGCTGTGGCTGGCACGGGCTATGCCGAGCGAAGTGAAGTGCGCGACTTCATTGCCACCATGGCCAGCCGCCATGGCTTTGCTCCCGGCGAACTGGAACGGCTGTTCAATCAGATCGAACCCCGCGGGCAGATCATCGAAGCCATCAGCCGGCCGGCGGAGGGCAAACCCTGGCACCGCTACCGCCCCATTTTCCTCACCGAGCGCCGCATCCGGGAAGGCGTGGCCTTCAAACGAAGGCATGCCGCCGCTTTGGAACGGGCCGAGGCCGTGTACGGCGTGCCCGCCGAAGTCATTACTGCCATTCTCGGCGTGGAAACCTTCTACGGCCGCCACCGTGGCCGTTACAAGGTGTTGGAATCCCTGGCGACACTGGCCTTCGATTACCCGCAACGCGGCAAATTCTTCCGCAGCGAGTTGGAACAGTTCCTGCTCCTGACCCGGGAGGAAGGACTGCCCCCTCTCAGTGCCCTGGGCTCTTATGCCGGCGCCATGGGTCAGCCCCAGTTCATCGCCAGCAGCTTTCGCCAGTATGCAGTGGACTTCAACGGCGACGGACGGCGCGATATCTGGGACGACACCGCGGATGTCATCGGCAGCGTGGCCAACTACCTCGGCCGCCACGGCTGGCGCCGTCAAGCCGCCATTGCCTTGCCGGCGCTGGTAACCGGGGGTGACTACCAACGCTTTGTGACCCGCAAGAAGCCGCGCAAACCGACCGTCTCCATCGCCACCCTGAGGCGCCACGGGGTGCGCCCGACAGCCCCCCTGGCAGAGGAGGACAAGGCCACCTTGCTGGCCCTGGAGGGCGCCGATGGCGCGGAATACTGGCTGACGCTGGACAATTTCTACGTCATTACCCGCTACAACCACAGCCCCCTCTACGCCATGGCCGTCTACCAGCTGAGCCGGGAAATCGCCCACCGCAGCACAGCGGAGTTCGCCGCCCATGACCGCTGAACGCCGCAGCCCCACGGGCGGCAACAGCACCCTCTACTGGGCTGCAGCGCTGACCCTGCTGCTGGCCGGCTGCGGCAGCCTGCCCCGCTACGCACCGCCACAGGCCGACGGCGCCCCCGGCTACCAAGTAGACCTGAGCGCCATTCCCGATGCGGTGCCGCGGCCGGAGCCGCGCAGCAAATACGGCAACCCAGACGCCTATGTAGTGGCCGGCAGACGCTACCAGGTTCTGGCCGACAGCCACGGCTATGTGGAACGGGGCATCGCCTCCTGGTATGGCACCAAATTCCATGGCCGGCGCGCCGCCATGGGCGAACCCTATGACATGTTCGCCATGACCGCCGCCCACAAGACCCTGCCCCTGCCCACCTATGTGGAAGTCACCAATCTGCAGAACGGCCGCAAGGTGATCGTCAAGGTCAACGACCGCGGCCCCTTCAAGGCCAACCGCATCATCGACCTGTCCTACGCGGCAGCAGTCAAACTGGGTATCACCGGCACCGGCCTGGTGGAGATTCGCGCCATCGACCCCCAGGCCTGGCAGCGCGAGCGGCAGGCCCGCCGCCCCGCCGCCAAACAGTCGCCCCATCCAAAGCCGGCGACGCCGCCCGCACTGCCGACTTCGGCGAGCGCCAAGACCCAGGCGGCTCCGGAGCAGGCCGCGCTCTATCTGCAGATCGGGGCCTTCGCCGAACGCCGCAATGCCGAGCTGTTGCGCCAGCGTCTGCAGGAGTTGGCGCCGGGCAAGATTCGCATCGTGCACAACGACAGCAGCGCCCAGCCCCTCTACCGGGTCCATATCGGCCCCATCCCCAGCATCGAGGATGCCGACCGCATGACCCGCACCCTCGCCACCATGGGGTTGGGAGAACCCCATATCGTCATCTATTAGGATATTCCGCCCTCAGTGAAGGTGGCTTTACCGCCGCTTGTCTTAGTAGAATACGCCAGCAATGAATCAAGTGGAGTACGTGTGCATGCCAGATTTTGATGTAAGGAACCGTTGTTACCGCCGTCCCGTGGCGCTGGCCACGGTACTGGGATTGATGCTGCTGATGCTGACCTGCACCGCAGGCGCCGCCACCCCCATCCCCGGACCGCCCCAGATCAATGCCCGCGCCTATCTGCTGCAGGATTTCCAGAGCGGCCGCATCCTGGTGGAACGGAACGCCCACCAGCGCATGGAACCCGCCAGCCTCACCAAGCTGATGACGGCCTATGTCGTCTTCAGCGAACTGAAGTCCAGCGGCATCCGCCTCGACGAGCAGGTGCGCATCAGCGAAAAGGCCTGGCGCACCGGCGGTTCCAAGATGTTCATCGAGGTCAACAAACTGGTCAGCGTTGAAGACCTGCTCAAGGGCATGATCATCCAGTCGGGCAACGACGCCAGCGTGGCCCTGGCGGAGCATGTGGCGGGCAGCGAGGACGCCTTCGCCTCGCTGATGAACAACTATGCCGCCACCTTGGGCATGAAGGAATCCCACTTCGTCAACAGCACCGGCCTGCCCCACCCCGATCACTACACCACGGCCTACGACCTGGCCCTGCTGACCCGCGCCCTGATCCGTGATTTCCCCGAACACTATCAGTGGTACTCGACGCGCGAATTCACCTACAACAATATCACCCAATACAACCGCAACAAGCTGCTGTGGCGCGACAAGTCCGTGGACGGCGTGAAGACCGGCCATACCCAATCGGCGGGCTACTGCCTCATCGCCTCGGCGCTGCGCAAGGACATGCGCCTGATCTCGGTGGTACTGGGCACCCGCAGCGAGGCGGCGCGCGCCCAGGAAAGCCAGAAACTGCTCAATTACGGCTTCCGCTTTTTCGAGACACACCGTCTCTATAGCGCCAACGAGACCCTGGCCACGGCGCGCATCTGGAAAGGCGAGGTGGAGCAACTGCCCCTGGGCCTGGGCGAGGATCTCTATGTCACCATCCCGCGCAAACAGTACGGTAAACTGGACGCAACCATGAACATCGACCCGCAGATCACCGCCCCCGCGCGGCGCGGCCACCCCTACGGCACCGTAGAGATCCGCCTCGGCGATGAGGTGATCGCCAACCGCCCCTTGATCGCCCTGCGCGACGTGGCCGAAGGCAGCTTGGCGCAGCGTCTCAGCGACGAATTCATGCTGCTGTTCGAATAGTGTCCACCGTCTACCTCAACGGGGCCTTCATGCCCCTGGAAGAAGCGGCCATTTCGCCGCTGGACCGGGGTTTCATCTTCGCCGACGGCGTCTACGAGGTGATCCCCGTCTACAACGGCCACTTGTTCCGCCTGGAGGAGCATCTGCAGCGCCTGGACCTGAGCCTGGCTGGCATTCGCATGGACTCCCCCCATGATCACCGGGAATGGCGTCTCATCCTGGAGGGGCTGGTGCAGAACAACCCGGCCCCCGACCAGTCCCTGTATCTGCAGATCACCCGCGGCGTGGCGCGCCGCGACCATGCATTCCCCCAGGACACCCGGCCCACGGTGTTCGCCATGAGTTCGCCCCTCGCCCCCCTGCCCGCCGAGATCCGCGAACGGGGTGTGGCCGCCATCACTCTGGAGGACATCCGCTGGCGCTACTGCCACCTCAAGACCATCGCCCTGCTGCCCAATATCCTGCTGCGCCAGGAGGCGCTGGACCAGGATGCCGTGGAGGCCATCCTGATCCGCGAGGGGGAGGTCAGTGAAGGCGCCGCCAGCAATCTGTTCATGGTGCACGCGGGGCGCATCATCACCCCGCCCAAGGGCCCGCGCCTGCTGCCCGGCATCACCCGCGACCTGATCGTGGAACTGGGCCAGGCCCACGACATGGCGGTGGCGGAAGAATCCATCACACCTATTGAGCTGGCCCAGGCCGATGAAATCTGGCTCACCAGTTCCACGCGCGAGATCCTCCCCGTGACCCGCCTCGACGGCCGTTCCGTGGGAGCAGGCCGCCCCGGTCCCTGCTGGCAGCGCATGATCGCTCTCTATCAGGCGTACAAGGCCAGTTACGAGACGCCATAGCAAGGCAGCAGCCATGAGCGACAGCGACCAGGACACCCTGCTGGAATTCCCCTGCGACTTCCCCATCAAGGTGATCGGGCGGGCCGCGCCCGATTTCGACGCCCTGGTGTTCGCACTGGTGCGCAGCCACGCCCCCGACCTGGGTGAAGGCGCCGTCACCACCCGCGCCAGCGGCCAGGGCAACTATCAGGCGGTGACCGTCACCGTGCGCGCCACCAGCAAGGCCCAGCTGGACGCCATCTACCGCGAGTTGACGGCCTGCGAACGCATCCTCATGGTGCTGTGACGCCCCGCTCATGTCCCAGACACTGATGGTGCGCCACCTCGGACGAAGGGACTACTTCCCCGTCTGGCAGGCCATGCAGCGCTTCACCGCGCAACGCGAGGCCGCCACGCGCGACGAACTCTGGCTGCTGGAACATCCCCCGGTCTACACCCTGGGCCTGGGTGGGCGGGAAGAGCACGTCCTGGCTCCCGGCGCCATCCCCGTACTGCGCTGCGACCGCGGCGGCCAGGTGACCTATCACGGCCCCGGCCAGCTGGTGGCCTATCTGTTGCTGGACCTGCGGCGCCGTTCCCTGGGCATCCGCCAACTGGTCCACGACACGGAAGCAGCCCTGATGCGCCTGCTGGCGGCCTACGGCATCGCGGGCCTGCGCCGCCAGGGCGCCCCCGGCGTCTACGTGGGCGAGGCGAAGCTGGCCGCCCTGGGTTTCCGGGTGCGCCGCGGCTGCTGCTATCACGGCCTCAGCCTCAACATCGCCATGGACCTGGAGCCCTTCCGACGCATCAATCCCTGCGGCTATGCGGGGCTGGACGTCACCCAGCTGAAAGACCTCGGGGGACCGACGGATGCCCGCCAAGTGGCCGCCGATCTCACCCGCCAGCTGGCGCAGGGCTGGGAATACGTTACAATGGACGCCGATCCGCCAGACCTTTCACCTCTCCAGGACCCGCATCCACATGAGCACTGACAATCGCAAACAGGCCGGCCTGCACCAGCGCGGCCAGGACAAGGTGGCGCGCATCCCCGTCAAGATCGAGCCTACCGAGCGCCCGCCGCGCAAACCGCCATGGATACGCGCCAAGGGCGCCAGCGGCCCCAATGTGATGCGCCTCAAGGAGGTGTTGCGCAGCCACGGCCTGCACACAGTGTGCGAAGAGGCCTCCTGCCCCAATCTGGGGGAGTGTTTCAGCCACGGCACCGCCACCTTCATGATCATGGGCGATATCTGCACCCGGCGCTGCCCCTTCTGTGACGTGGCCCACGGCAAGCCCCTGCCCCTGGACGAGGAGGAACCGGCACACTTAGCCGAGACCATCCGCTCCATGGGCCTGCGCTATGTGGTCATCACCTCCGTGGATCGCGACGATCTGCGCGACGGCGGCGCCGCCCACTTCAGCGCCTGCATCCAGGCCATTCGCGCCGCCACCCCCGCCACCCGCATCGAGATCCTGGTACCCGACTTCCGCGGCCGCGTGGAGCGCGCCCTGGAGATGCTGCAGACGGCCCCCCCGGACATCTTCAACCACAATCTGGAGACCGTGCCCCGCCTCTACCGCCAGGCGCGCCCCGGCGCCGACTACCAGGGTTCACTGGCGCTGCTGCAGCGCCACAAGGCGCGCTTTCCCCATATCCCCACCAAGTCGGGCCTGATGCTGGGACTGGGGGAGACGCGCGAGGAAATCCAACTGGTGCTGGCGGATCTGCGCGCCCACGGCTGCGACATGCTGACTCTGGGACAATACCTGCAACCCAGCAAATACCACCTGCCGGTGGAGCGCTTCGTCACCCCGGAGGAATTCGACAGCCTGGCGGATAGCGCCCGCGCCATGGGCTTCAGCAAGGTCGCCAGCGGCCCCATGGTGCGTTCCTCCTACCATGCCGACCTGCAGGCGGCGGGGGAGAAGGTGTCGTGAGGACTGAGGACTGAGGACTGAGGACTGAGGACTGAGGACTGAGGACTGAGGACTGAGGA
>CAYRLE010000033.1:11141-25806 GCA_964425105.1 uncultured Gammaproteobacteria bacterium
GAGGACTGAGGACTGAGGACTGAGGACTGAGGACTGAGGACTGAGGACTGAGGACACCAGGATTATCGGCGGGCGCGAAAGCGCCGCTCAACCCCTTGTATCTTGTATCTTTTCTCTTTTATCTGAACTACAACCTCACCCTGTCATCCCGCACGGAAAACCCCAACAGCGGCTCCGTCCAGTCCCGGCTCAGGGCCAGGACCTTGAAAGCCTCGCCCATCTCCCCCGGCAGCAGCAGCTTGCGCAGCTGACGGGCCAGTTCCACCTGGCGCTGCATATCGCTCTCCGCCGCCAGGTCCACCATGTCCGTGATGCCACAGCCCTGGAGAAAGGCGGCCTGGCTGCTGAAACCGGCCACCTGCAGGTCAACGGATACCGCGGCCTCGGCCAGGGCAGTGAAGTCCACATGGGCAGTGATGTCCTGCAAGCCCGGCAGATGCAGGGGATCGCCGTGGGCGCGGTGCCGGTAATAGCACATCAGGGTGCCGTCCAGGCGCTGGGGATGGTAGTACTCGGCGGCCGGATAGCCATAGTCGATGACCAACGCCAGACCGGCGGCGAGGAAATCCGCCACGCTGCGCACCCAGGCCGCCGCAGCGGGATTGACCTCGCAGACATAGCCTTCGGGCAGTTCCGCCAGCCGCTGGGCCGGCGCCGCCGCCAGCGCGGGATGGCTGAGGGGCCCCTCCGCCAGGGCCAGTTCGTCATCCGCCAGGGTGACGTACAGTTCCTGGAAGCGCCCCCCCCGCTTCACCAGGCGGTGCACCGGCATGGCATCCAGCACTTCGTTGGCCAACACCACGCCCCGGAAGCCGGCCTCCGGCAGCCGCTCCAGCCACTGGATGCGCTCCATGAGGCCGGGCAGGCGCTGCTGCAGCAGGGCCTGCTGTTGCGCCCGCAAGGCCGCGCCGGGCTCCAGGATCAGATAGCGCTCGGGCAAGGTCCCCGCCGCCGCCAGCGCCTCCAGCAGCGCCGCCGCCATGACGCCCGAGCCGGCGCCGAACTCCAGGATGCAGCCGCCCTCCAGGCCGGCCAGTACCTGGGCGCACTGGCGGGCCAGGCAGTGGGAAAACAGCGGCGACAATTCCGGTGCGGTGAGGAAATCGCCGCCGGCGCCAAACTGGCGTCGGCCGGCGCTGTAATAGCCTAGCCCCGGGGCATAGAGCGCCAGTTCCATGAAGCGGGAAAAGGGTATGCGGCCTGCCGCGGCGATCTCCTCACGGATCCGCTGCAGCAGGCGCTCGCCATGGGCCGCTGCCGCCACGTCCGGCGCCGGCATGCCTTGCTCTTTCATGATTTCCTCTTTTCCTCTCGTTTCCCGTTACGGGGTATACTGAGCCCCCATGAGCCAGCCCCTCCCATCTCTGCCTTCCCTGCCGGGCCGCGTGGCCCTGATCACCGGCGCGGCGCGGCGCGTGGGGGCGGTGATCGCGGAAACCCTGCACCGGCAGGGCATGAATCTGGTATTGCACTACCGCAGCTCCGGCGCCGAGGCCGAAGCCCTCTGCGAACGGCTCAACCAGGAGCGCCCCGCCTCCGCCATTACCCTGGCCTGCGAACTGCACGATACAGCGCGCCTCCCTTCCCTGGCAGCCCGGGCCAGCGCCCACTGGGGACGGCTGGATGCCCTGATCAACAACGCCTCAAGCTTCTACCCCACGCCGCTGGGGACCATCACCGAACAGCACTGGGACGATCTCATGGGTAGCAACCTCAAGGCACCGCTGTTCCTCTCCCAGGCCGCCGCCGGCGCACTGCGGGAAACGAACGGCTGCATCGTCAACATCACCGACATCCATGCCCAGCGGCCGCTGAAGTCCTATCCAGTATACAGCATCGCCAAGGCCGGCCTGGTGATGCTCACCCGCAGCCTGGCACGGGAACTGGGGCCGGAGATCCGTGTCAATGCCGTCGCCCCCGGCGCTATCATGTGGCCGGAACAGGAGATGGACGAGATCGTCAAGCAGCGCATCATCAGCCGCACGGCACTGAAACGCCAGGGCCAGCCGGCGGACGTGGCGCGCGCCGTGCTGTTCCTGATCCGCGATGCCGACTACATCAGCGGCGAGGTGATCGCCGTGGATGGCGGGCGTTTGCTGGGGGACTGAAACAGGTGATGAGTGATGCGTGAAGAGTAATGGGATGAGGACACGGCATCACTTGCTTGGGGACTACTGTACGACAAGATTCTCCATTGCCCCAGGCAGCCCTGCAGACCCTTGCCTAAAGAACCAAAGACAGCGGCGCCAAACGCTGCCCGCGCTTGTCGAACTCGCGCCACAGCGCTGCATAGCTACGGCCGTTTACCGGATGGCGCTCGCTGCCGGCGATCTCGGCCAGGGGGCAGAGGACAAAGGCGCAAGCGGTGATCTCGTCACGGGGCAAGTGGATGCGGCCCTCCTCCAAGATGGCATCGCCATACAGCAGCAGATCCACGTCCAGGGTGCGGGAGGCGAAGCGCGGTCCACCCCGCCGCCGCCCCTGACGCTGTTCCAGGCGGCGCAGGAAATCACCGATCTCGCTCACCGTCTCTTCACTGTCGAAGGCCGCCACCAGGTTGTAGAAATCAGCCCCCTTGAAACCCACAGCCTCGCTCTCATAGACCGAGGACAGCGTCACTGGCCCATAGCGTTCCCGCAGACCCCGCACCGCGGCACGGATGTTCGCCTCGCGCTCGATGTTGCTGCCGATGCCGACATAGACCCGGGGCATGGTGCTATTCTGAAGCGTCACGTTCGATGAGCACACCCACGTCGCGGGCGCCGCGGATGGCGCCTTTCTTGTTGATGCGCAGCCGCAGCCAGGCAATGCCGAACTCGTCCATCACCAGCTGCGCCACCCGCTCGGCCAGGGTCTCCACCAGCTGGAAGCTGCTCTCTTCCACGAACTGGATGACCGCCTTGGCCACCGCCTTGTAATCAAGGGTATCCTCGATGGCATCGCTGGCGGCCGCCTTGCGGATGTCTGCGGCCATCTCCAGGTCCAAGCTGACCGTCTGGCGCACCCGGCGCTCCCATTCAAAGATGCCTATGATGGTGTCGACCTTGAGGTCGTAGAGATAGATGATGTCCCGTGCCATGATTGCCCTGACTCCCCCTCTCGTTCCAGGAGATGATATTCTACCGTTTTTTTGCAGGAACAGCCGACCATGGTAGCGGATATCATCTTCATTGCCCTCGCCTATCTGATGGGCTCCTTGTCGAGCGCCATCATTCTATGCCGCCTCGCCGGCCTGCCCGACCCGCGGCAACAGGGCTCGGGCAACCCCGGCGCCACCAATGTGCTGCGTTTCGGCGGCAAGAAGCTTGCCGTGCTGGTGCTGGTGGGCGATATGTTGAAGGGCTTGCTTCCCGTTCTGGTGGTCCAGTGGCTCGCCCTGCCGCCGGCCACCGTGGCTGCAGTGGGTGCAGCCGCCTTCCTCGGCCACCTGTTTCCCATCTTCTTCGGCTTCCGCGGCGGCAAGGGAGTGGCCACCTCGCTGGGTGTGCTGCTGGGCTTTTCCTGGCTGCTGGGACTGTCCATAGTGGCCATCTGGCTGGTCATGGCCACCCTGTTCCGCATCTCTTCCCTGGCCGCCATCACCGCGGCACTGCTCGCCCCCCTGGTTTGCTGGCAGCTGCTGGGCGAGCCTTCTTATACGCTTGCTGTTTCTTTCATGAGCGTGGCGCTGCTGCTGCGCCACCATGGCAATATCCGCAAACTGCTGCGGGGTGAGGAGCCGCGCATCGGCAGCAAGTAGCGTACTTGTAGGCGATAGCCACCCTACTGAGGACTGAAGACTTCAAATTAGGGCCAGGCGCGCAAGCGCCCTCAACCCCTTGTATCTTGTATCTTGTATCTTTGCCCTTTTATCTATATTTATCTTTTCAGCGCTTCCAGCGACCAGCGCGCCCGGGCATTGAAGGCGGCGGGTTCCCGCTGCCCTGCCTTGAGGCGCAGGCAACCGGCATAGGCGATCATCGCCGCATTGTCAGTGCAGTATTCCGGACGGGGGTAGAAGAGCGCCACCTGCTCCTTGTCGGCCAATGCCTGCAGCCGCTGGCGCAGCGCCTGATTGGCGCCCACGCCACCGGCGATCACCAGCTGGCGCAATCCCGTCTGCTGGATGGCGCGCCGGCATTTGATGGCCATGGTATCCACCACCGCCTGCTGGAATGCGGCGGCGATATCGGCCCGGTCCTGCTCGCTGCCGCTGCTGTTGCGCAAGGTATTGAGAGCGTGAGTCTTGAGGCCGCTGAAACTGAAATCGAGGCCCGGCCGATCGGTCATGGGCCGGGGAAAGCGGAAACGGCCCGCATCACCGCTGCGGGCCAAGGCCTCCAGGGCCGGCCCACCGGGATAGGGCAAGCCCAGCAGTTTGGCCGTCTTGTCAAAGGCCTCGCCCACGGCGTCATCCAGAGTATCCCCCAGGATTCGGTAATCCCCCAGGGCATCGACCCGGATCAGCAGGGTGTGGCCACCGGACACCAGCAAGGCCAGGAAGGGAAAGCCGGGATGACGCGCCTCCAGCATGGGCGCCAGCAGGTGACCTTCCAGGTGGTGCACCGCCACGGCGGGCAACCCCCAGGCCCAGGCCAGGCTGCGCCCCACCGCCACGCCCACCAGCAATGCCCCGATCAGCCCGGGGCCGGCGGTATAGGCCAGGCCATGACAGGCCTGCCGCCCGCCGGCGGCCTGCAGTACGCGCTGGAGCATGGGCAGCAGCTTGCGAATATGATCGCGCGAGGCCAGTTCCGGCACCACACCGCCATAGGCGGCATGGAGCGCCTGCTGTGTGTAGATCTCATGAGCGATGATGCCTGCAGCATCATCATAAACAGCGACGCTGGTCTCGTCGCAGGAGGTTTCGACAGCAATCACCCGCATGCCTGCTTTAGCTGTAATTGTCATGCTGCGTCAAATAGTTATCACCCGACGGGTAAAGTTATCGGGCAGAGTTGCGATATATATAGTACAATATGAGGTTATTGTCCGGATGCCCTACCTACACCATCGGCAGCAGATACAGGCTGCTCATTCCTCGCGGGACAGGACAATATCCGGCGCACTGTCCAGGGATGCGACCGTAAGGCCTAATTGCAAGAATTAATCGCATTACATCATCAACCCTATCCTTTGGCAATCGAAACTATGTCCAACTACGCTATCGAAATCAGAAAACTGACCAAGATATATCCTCCCAAACTGAAAGCAGTTGATGAGCTGGACCTGACAGTCAACGAAGGTGAGATCATGGCACTTCTCGGTCCCAACGGGGCCGGCAAGTCCACCACCATTCGCATCCTGTCCACGCTCTGCGGCTTCGATGCCGGCCATGCCGTCATTGCCGGCATCGATGTCGACCGGGACCCGATAAAAGTGCGTCAGACCATCGGGGTGGTGGCCCAGCAGACCGGCGTAGACTATTTTCTCACCGGCCGCGAGAACATGATGCTCCAGGGGCATCTCTATCGCATGAAGAAGGCCGATATCGTGGCGCGCATCGATGAACTGGCCGAGCATTTCGACCTCAGCTCCAGCCTGGACAAGCTGGTGAGCGCCTATTCCGGCGGTATGACCCGCAAACTGGACATCGCCACCGCCCTCATCCATCGTCCCCGCATCCTCTATCTGGATGAGCCCACGCTGGGGCTGGATATCCGCAGCCGCAAGATGCTCTGGACACTGATCGAAGATCTCAACAAGAAACATGGCCTGACCATTCTGCTGACCACCCACTACCTGGAGGAAGCAGACAAGCTGTCCGACCACGTGGCCATCATCAATGCTGGGAAGATCCAGATCACCGGCACACCGGAGGAACTGAAGAACGGCATCCATGGTGATTCGGTCGTCATTTCCTTTGAAGACGTGGGCCAGGCGGAGCACTCCTTCGCCGCCCAGCTGAAAGAAAAACAGATTGCCAAGGAGACGGTCTTCGACGGCAACAATCTCCACCTCTACGTGGAGGACGGTGCCAGCAGCATCCCGGTCATCATGGAAGAGGCCACCAGCCAACAGATCCAAGTGCAGAGCCTGTCTCTGGCCCGCCCCACCCTGGACGATGTCTTCCTCAAATATACCGGCTCCAGCATGCTGGACAGCGGTGAGGAAGAGGCCGAGGAATGGTGGCACAAATGGGCCGGCAAGGGAGGCGGCGGCAACTGGAAGAAGTGGGCCGGGGAGTCGGATGCAGACGAAGAGGGAGGCGACTGGCAGGGCAACGAGTGGGTCGACTCGGAGGGCAAGCCCAAGAACGAGTGGGACGACAGCCCCGACTGGCAGGGCAACGAATGGGTGGACGCCGCAGGCAAGCCTAAGGCCGAGAAAGAAAAAGAAAAGGCAACAGGACAATCCCAGCAGCCGGCCCCGGGGGCCGGTGATCAGCCGCAGCCCCACTGGGACGGCAACCAGTGGGTGGACAAGGAAGGCCGCCAAGTCGGCGACTGGGGCGACAATCCCGACTGGCAGGGCAATGAATGGGTGGATGCCGAAGGCAAACCCAAGGAAGACTGGAGCGCTGCCCCCGGCAAGAAATCCCCCCCCGCCGACAGCAAGGCCGAAGCAAGCACACCGCAAAAGGGCGATGGCGACTGGCAGGGCAATGAATGGGTGGACGAAAAAGGCCGCCAGGTCGGTGAATGGGGCGACAACCCCGACTGGCAGGGCAATGAATGGGTAGACACCGAAGGCAAACCCAAGACCGATTGGTCAGCCAAAGGCGGCAAGAAACGCCGTTCCTGATCGTTTCTCGACCCTAATCTTGAACACTTTGCACTGAATTTAGGAGTACGGATTTATGCTGGCGGATACATGGCATCTGTTTAACAAATACATGATCATCACCATGCGCATGCCCCTGTGGTCACTGTTCACCCTGATCCAGCCCTTGATCTGGCTGATCATTTTCGCCCAGTTGTTCGGCCGTTTCGTACAGGCGGAAAACTACATGGACTTCATCATGCCGGGCATCCTCATCATGACGGTGCTGTTCGGATCCTCATGGTCCGGCGTCAGCCTGCTGCGGGAGATCTCGGCGGGCACGGTGGACAAGATGCTGGTATCGCCGGTATCACGGGTGGCCATCGTCCTGAGCCGCGTGCTGCACTCTGCCGTACAGGTCATCGCCCAAGCCCTGATCATTCTGGTGGTCGCCTGGATCATGGGCTCCACCATCAGCATGAATCCCATCTACCTCATCATGGGCATGCTGGTGATCTTCCTGCTCGGGGTGGGGTTTGCAGCGCTGTCCAATGGCTTCGCCATCACCCTGCAACGAGAGGAACCGCTGGTGATGATCGGTAATCTGATGACACTGCCGCTGATGTTCTTTTCCTCGGCGCTGGTGCCCAAACAATTCCTGCCTGACTGGATCCATGTCATTTCCATCATCAACCCCATCACCTACGCAGTAGAGGCGGTACGTGCCGTACTCGTGGGCACACCGGATCTGGCGGTCTTTGCCAAAGGGTTGGTGATCATGCTGCTGTTTGCCGGCATCACCCTGACCTGGGCGGTCACCGCCTTCAACTCGCTGCGCGACTGAGGCCCAGCGCCCCCCGCTGCCCTTCTCGAAAGGGTAGCGGGGGCTGGCATATCCCTGTTTACAGCAGCCAGATGCGGGAATGAGACATGCCCTCGGTCACCTGAAAGGTGTCCAGGATCTCGTCGCTGCCGCCATCGATGACCGTCACTGTGCCAGCGGCAGAGTTGGAGGAGAATACCAGCGCCGTCCGATCAGCGTCGTTGAGAAAGGCCAACGCACCCGAGGCAGCCCCAAGGCGGTGTTCTTTCAGCAGGCTGATACGGGGCAGATCGCTGAGATCGAAGATCAGCAGGGCGTCATCCTTGAGATTGGCCTTCTGCTCCGGACTGCCGGAACTGCCGGTGGTGAGGTAGAGCTTGCTGCCGGCAGCATTGAAATAATATTTGCTGATATAGATATCGGGTAGCTCCAGCCTGCCGACCGTAGTGCCACGGGTCACATCAAATACCGTCAGTTTGGCCACCACATGCTCAGGATCCGACTTGCGATCTGCCCCACGGCCAATGATATAGCGGCCGTCCGGGGTCACAAAGAGGTTGCTGTGCCCCTTGAATTCGAAGCGCTCCTCAATGGCATGCGTCTCGGGGTTGATCACCGCCACAGTGCCATAGCCATTGTTGAGGTTATAGACCTTGCCGGTCAGCGGTGAATAGGCCAGGCCATGGGGAAAGGCATTGTTGGGCACTGCCCCCGCGGCCTTTCCTTCCTCCTTGTCCGGCTCGCAAAGGTTAATGGTGGCGACCACCTGCAGATAGGCCGCGGCATTCTCCGGGTCATTACCGATGGCCGACAATGTGCCATCCTTGAGGTTGCTGACATAGACGGTGGCAGGCACCGCCGAGGCGTGCTGCGAAGGAGCAGCAAAGGTCGCCTGGTGATGCCCGCGGCCCACACAGATGGTTCCCAGCCAGCGGGCAGCGGCACTGGCGGTATTCTCAACGACGGTGACTGATGATCCCCGATCACCGCAATTGAGGCGGTCATTGCCGCTTTCCTTGTCGCCGTCGTTCATGAACCAGTCCCTTTGCGAGGCAGGATCACTATAGATATGAGCAGGAAAGGCATCGCAGGGGAAGGCCTCTTGGATATGGATCTCCTTGCTGCGGGGATCCAGCAGGATAACCCGCCGCTCTTCGGTGAGCCCCACGAAGACCGGTTTCAGTTCCTTGTCCAGACCGCTTTCGGGCGCCAGCGGCAGCTGCTCGATGCGCCGCGTCCCGGCCTCCTGATGGACGATGGAAATGGAGCCGGTTTGGCGGTTTCCCGCATAATATGCCAGGGTATAGTCTCGGGTATCATTCATGCTCGGTCTCTTCCGCGTGATGGATGTGCCAGCGCTCATTATAACCGAAGGTGCCGATTATTTTTGCAACACCGAACTAGAAAAACACATTGATCCCCATGGAAAAGACCAAGCGGCGGTAATCACTGAGCGAAGAACTCTGCTGCCCCTCAACAATGTCCTCGGCATTGAGGATGAATCCCACCGGCAGATTGGAATCATTACGAGTCCAGGACAGATTGGAGAACAGATTGATATCCCTGCGCAAACGATAGGAAGCCCCGAGGGTGGCATTGAAACGGTTGTTTTGCCTCTTTTCAGTAAACTTGGAAAAGGAATCCGGGTTCTTGTAACTGAAGCGGGTATAACGCAAATCGAGACTGGCCACGATGCCGTAGCTCAAACCCCGCTCAAGCCCCAGGCCCACACCATGGCTGGTATAGGCATAATCGCTGCCGATGAGTTTCTTGTTGTCATTGTCCACAAAGTTGTAACTCAGGCTGAGCTCGCTCCTCGGCATCAGCGGCTGCCTGAGAGTGATGCCGGCGGCGGTGGTATAGGCACTGAAGAAAGGGCTGTCATCGGCCTCGAAATCGGTATAGGAAAGATTTCCTGACAAGCCCGTAAAGACTTTGTCTCCTGAGAAGAGATGCAGCACGCGCGGCAACTTGATCCGTGAAAAACCTTCAGCGAAGAAAATATTACTGCGGCTGAAACGGTTGGACGTCACCAGGCCCATGCTGGTGCGGTATGTGTAGCCGCCCACCAGGGTGATGCCGTGCGGGATATAGGTGGCCGACAGGGTGGTGTTGGTATTGAGAAAATCGAACTGGCCTTGGTGATAAACCTCGTAAGTGGGGATAGTAGAAAAACGTAGCCGGACGCCGCTTTTCATCTTGTGCTGATAGGCCAAGGAAAGTGTGAGATTGGAGCGGTAATCCTCCACATTGTCCTTGTCACTAAGATTGGTATTGTTATCGAAGGACATGATGTAGCCGAGACTGGCAACCAAACCCTTGATGCGGCGCTCTGTCATGCGCAGGCGGTTGCGAGCGGTCTCCGCCAGCCCGGCAGGGGGATTGGCCTGCAGGATCTTGCGGTATTCATCGATGGCATCTTCTTCGCGATTCATACGCTCAAAGCTAGCAGCCAGATTGAAACGTGCTCCCACATGAGAGGGCATTAGCCGCAGCACCTCCTGATATTGATCAGCGGCCTTGACCAGTTCCTCGCGAGTGGAATAGATCAGCCCAAGATAGAAATGGGCTATTGCATTATTGGGACTGCGCGCCAAGATCCGCTCAAACTCCTGCACTGCAAGATCCAGCCGTTCTTCGACGAACAGTTTTTTGGCATTGACCATTATCAGTTGCTGTGCCAAGGTACGGGCGACCTGAAGATCTGTCACCTGTGAAATCACCAGCGCATATTCGTTGACCGCCAGGGCAAAAAGGCCCAACTGGTCATAGACCGCAGCCAGCGCGGCATGCCCCTGCTGGAAATCCGGCCTGATCCGGACCGTTGCCTCAAGCTCCGTGCGCGCCTCAGCAAATTGCTGCCTGCGCAGGTAGATCTGGCTCAGCCCCCAATGGGCGTCAAAATCATCGGGGTTGGCGGCGATGGCATCACGGTAGCGGGCCAGCTGTTTCTCTTCCTCCTCCCGCGCCAACTGCTGACCTGCAGGACTGGACAGCAGACGGGTCAGCATGTTCTCCGCCTGCCTGGCAAAGGGCGTCCCCTCATCTTCGCGCCGTACGGCTTCCAGCAGGTCGTAGGCCTCACGGATCCTGTTGCTCTTCAAATAGATTTCTGCCAGACGCAGCATATGCAGCGGATTGCCCGGCTGGAGTTGCAACAACCGCTGGCGGAGCGGCTCCTCTTCCGCCAGGTTCCCAAGACGTTGCTGGAGATCGGCCGCCATGGCTAGGATCGTGGGGTTATCTGGCTCCACGGCCAGGAGATCTGACACCAGACCCAAGGCTTCGTGAAAATTTCCTTCTCCCATCAACAAGCCCGCCTCGATCAGATTCAGCCTGATTTCGGCCTGCTGTGCCGCATTACTAGTGGCATCCAGTTCTATCAAGCGTTGCAGGATATCAACAGCCAGACCGACCTTTCCCTCACGCTCATAGACCATCGCCAGGTTGAGATAGGCGTTGGCATAGGCCGGGTCGAGTTGAATCACCTTGCTAAATATCGCCGCCGCCTCGTGGAGCCGGTTGCTCAGCAGTTCAGCAACACCGAGACTGTAGAGAATCAGTACATCATCGGGATATTCCTTTGCCAGCGCCGAAAACATTTCCCGCGCTTTTGCAATGTTGCCTTCCTTGGCATGCAGGGTAGCTTCGAGATAACGGATCTTCCTGCTCAGGCGATCGGCACCGGCACGGGACTGAATCAACCGATATTCTTCCAGGGCCTCATGCAGTAAACCCAGGGATTCGTAGAATTGAGCCAGTTCCTCGTGCCACTGCAGCCTGTCTGGCAACAATGCCACTGCTGCTCTGAGATACTCGAGAGCCGCCTGCAGTCGCCCGCGGCGGCGATAATCCGTGGCCAACCGATGGAATGTCTCTGCCTCAGCGGCGGGCGCCTCGGTCTTAGGCGGGGGAGGATCCGCGGCCAATGCCACTGGCGCACAGAGCAGGCAGAGTATCAGACAGCCCGCTCCTGCCAGCAAGCTGTTCCTGCGCGGCAGAGATTCATATGAAGACGCCACGATGGCGAGATTCGCATCATCCATCTTCATAATCAAAAATAGAAGTTCACCCGGAACAGGGAGCGCCAGCCGTCGAACTCCAGCTTCAGGGGACGATAGAAGTTCTGCTCGTAGGAGGGATCATCACTAAACGGCGCAGCCTCGGCAAGATATTTCAGTTTCCTGTCATCGCCTAGAATCGCCGGCAGTTTGAAACGAATATTGTCATTCGCCTGAATATCGTCCTTCTTGCTGGCATCTCCAAGCTTGAACTTGGAGAAACCGAGGCTATAGCCAGCATCGAACCCCAGTGAGATCCAGTCGGCGACGAAATACTCAAAACCCATGGCCAACTCCAACATCAAGACACCGGTGGCCTGGGATTCCGTCACGATGACCCGCTTAAACGACTCGTTGGGACCGCCCTCAAAGGCAAAGACAAACTCTTCTTTGTAGTCGATATCGAACAATTCACGCAGGGAGAATTTACTGTAGATATTGTATTTCCTGGGACGCGTGAAGAGATCACGTTTCCAGCCTACATAATATTCGAAATACGAAATCTTCCCCGACCTTTCATAGACGGCAGGTGTCAATGCCCCCTGAAAGGGGATCTCGGTAAGCACGGAGGAGGTAGATCCTCCTTCCCAGACACTGAACCCGAACAGCAGGGCATTTTTCTCATTGACCTGAAGCTGAAATTCTACACCGGCATCGGTTCCCCAATCGATGGGCTCCAGAGTGTTGTCGATGATGAAATTGGAATCGACGTTGTCCCCGCTGCCCGGCAGCGTCAGCCGGCCCTGACCGGGCAGTGGCGCTGCAAATTCCCCTTCATTGAGCAATTTCAGCTTGGGGCTGTCGATGCCGATGGTGGGGGATACGCTCCAGCGCTTGCCCTTAACAGCGGCAGAGGCGGCCCCGCTTATCAGCAGTCCTACTGACAGCAGCGCTGCCATTGACCACATCCGTCTCATCGCATAACCACCACCCGCTGTGCGTCGGGCTTATTCTCCAGGCACAGTGCAGTGCCATCAGAATGTATATTTGAACTCCGCATAAATCCGGTCATTGTCATTGAAGTTACCGATAAACTGCGCGCTCTGCTCCACGGTATTAAGGCCGGCGATACTCCCGCTGCTGGCTGAAACACCCAGTTTCGATCTCTTACCGTAGAACAGATCCAGACCAGTGGCAATCTGGAAATGGTCAGTGATATCAAATGTCAGTTCGGGATTGAGATAGAGTTCTTTGAGGTTAATCAGGCCGATGGCCAGTAGTTCGAAGACAGCCGACTGTTGGGGCAGTGGTTTGCGGGCGAATAGTGCCAAAGAGGTATCGAACTGGTCCTGAATCAGGCCATCATCATAATTGAGGATGATCCACTGGGTTATCGCAGGTGAAAAATCGGTTCCCCACAGGTTGAAATCCACACCCAGGCCCCAGCGGATATGCTTTTTCTGCAGTTCGCCCTGATGATCCAAAAAGCCATCATTGTTCTCGTCCACATCATTGGCAAGGCCAAAGAATTTGTCAGGAACATACGCCACTTCACCCTTGAGAATAGTGGCGCCTAGCTGCCTGACAAAGGTCGCCCCGAACATGTTGATCCGGGTATAGGTCGGAAAGAACTTGGGGTCCTCCGCCGAATCGATCTTCGATGAACGAAAGATGACGGGGAAATCGTCCCAAGTCCAGAAATAGCTCAAGGATATCTCTGTTTCATAAATAGTACGCATCACCTTAAAACCGATCTCGGAATTTTCCAAGGTAAAGGAGTCCGGTTTCTTGGTGCCCGGCACTTTTTGCAACAACTCCCATTCTGAACCCTTGGGTGCCGGTTTATGGAAGCGGATATCGGGAATCCACAGGAACTGATAGCTGTTCTGTGCGCCATAATAATCGAGCTTCAAGGTCCACAACGGAATGCGGTAGTCGAGCAGATCGGGCATGATCAGTTCCCTGAAATCCAGGGGGTTGATTTCGTCGGTGATACGGATACCTTCCAGGACGCCCCAAACGACAAATTGCTTGCCAATGCGGATGTCCGTATTTTCCAGGGAAATATCGAAATATAATTCCCGAACCTCGGCTACCGGTGAGTCCTTCTCTTGATCCAGACTCTTGATGAAGACCAATGGCTGGTCTTCATCGCGCACCGAACGTGCGCTGATGGTCTCATAATCAAAGAGGTCATAGGCCAAGTCATAATAGGCCCAGCCAGAAAAGGTGAAAGCACCCCAGCTGCTGAGTGGATAGCCGGCGCTCAGATAGGCGATATTACGGATTTTGGTGATGGAGCGCGGCTCATCGAAGCGAAATGCAGTTTCATTTTTGAGGTAGCCGCTAAAGCTGAACTGGGACAGGAGACCCTGCCAGGCACTGTTACCCGCAGACTCAGTAGCCGTTGCTTCGTCAGTGCCAGCCGCTCGGGCAAGAGCGACTTGGCAGCCCATCAGAAGGAAAAGCAGCGACCAGGCTAACAGCAGGATAAAACGTGTGGCGGAACAAGGGGAACAGGTTGACCATGTTATTTGCATTTAGCGCATAGAATAACATGATCTTCCCCCGGAATCGGTAACCCCAGGGTAACCACCATGCCCGCGTCCAATTCTGCTTCGCAGGCGGAACAGCGCATGGTGCGGTTCAATGTGATTTCCTCCCAGCCGATGACTGCAGGAAAACGCTGCTCACTGCGAATATCCTTTTTGCTCTCCGTTCCAGTGGCAGATACAGGTGCTGTAGCGGATACAGGTACTTCAGTACCACTGAACGCCTCTTCGAGAACATTGCGAATCAGTATGGAAACGGGAATCCCCAAACGGTTGGCGTGGGCGATGACCTTCTCCTTCAGTTCGCGCGGGACTCTTGCGCCAAGATACTCTTCCTTGCGCTTGAGCGCCCTTTCCTGCGCCTTGCCACGCATCAATTCAGCCTGTTTTTTTCCCAAATCTCGCATTTCTTCGGCCATCTTACGCATCAAAAACCCCTCTCGAATCAACTGACAATGTTATACGCTATTGTATAACGAACGTATAACATTGTCAAACAGCAATGCAGGATGGCACTTGTTATGATGAGAAAGCGGTGAAAGGGAAAACCTGCTTAAGGAACCTCTGATCAATTCATGAATTGGCGTCTGGCGGCTGAAATGCCCCGG